>JBDTXR010000001.1:0-96196 GCA_040006075.1 Byssovorax sp.
GCCGGACCTTGTCCTTGTCGAGGTACGACTCCGTCGTGGCGAGGCGCATGTTGAGCACGGCCTGGCCGCTCTGGGTGAACCGGAGCTCGGGGTCGGCACCGAGATTTCCGAGCAGCATCACGCGATTCAACCCGTCGGCCATGACTCTTCCTCCAGCAGCGTTCCAGCCGCTTATTCCCCCGTCGCCGTGTACGCGTCAAGCGATGCGGACGCGTAAAAAGCGGCCCCGCCGGCCCGTTCGATCACGATCTCACCCCGGATGCAGGTGCGCCTTGATCACCTCGGCCAGGAAGAGCTGCGCGAGGTTGAAGTAGACGATGATCCCGAGCACGTCGATCAAGGTCGCGATGAAGGGCGTCGAGCTGGTCGCCGGATCGACGCCGATGCGCCTCAACAACAGCGGGAGCATCGAGCCGACGGTGCAGCCCATCAGCGGGATGGCCACCAGCGTGACGCCGATGGTCAGGATGAAGCCGCGCTCGTCGCCCCACATCCACACGCGCATCATCCCGATCGACGCGAGCATCAGGCCGAGGACCAGGCCCTGGCCGAACTCGCGCACGAAGACCCGCTTCCAGTCCCCGGTCTTGATGTCGCCGACCGCGAGCCCGCGGATGATCAGCGAGGCCGACTGCGAGCCGGTGTTGCCGCCCGTCGAGATCAGGAGCGGCACGTAGTAGCTGAGCTTGGCCACCGACTGGATCACCGAGTCGTAGTGGCGGAGCGCGGTGCCGGTGAAGAACTCGCTCACGAAGAGCGCGGCGAGCCACGGGCCTCGCTTGCGAATGAACATCCAGAAGCTGGTCTGGAAGTAGCCGTCCTCGATCGGCTCGACGCCGGCGAGGCGCTGCATGTCCTCGCTGCTCTCCTGCGTGAGCACGTCCATCACGTCGTCGACGGTGATCACGCCGAGCAGCTTGCGGTCGGCGCCGAGCACCGGCAGCGCGTTGAAGTCGTACTTCGCCATGGTGCGCGCGACCTCTTCCTGATCGGTCTCGGGCGCCACGGAGAACACGTTCTCGGTCATCACGTCGGCGAGCTTCGCGCTCGACGCGCTCAGCAGCAGATCGCGGAGCGAGACGACGCCGAGCAGGCGGTGCGTCTTGGTGACGACGTACACGGAGTAGATGGTCTCGGCCTCGCTCGCGCCCTTGCGGATCAGCTCGATCACGTCGGCCACCGTGAGGTCGAGCGGCACCGAGATGTAGTCGGTGGTCATGAGACCGCCGGCGCTGTCCTCGGGCCATTTCGCCAGCTCGGAGACCTCTGCGGCGGCCTCGGGATCCACCTTCTCGAGCGACTCGAGCAGCGTGTCGCCGACGTCTTCCGGGAGGCCCTCGATGAGATCGGTGCGCTCGTCGGCGGACATCTCGGCGGCGATCGACGCGACGTTGTCGACGCCGAGCTGCTCGACCATCGCCTCCTGCGTGTCCTCGTCGAGGCGCTCGAAGATCGGCGCCGCGTCGGCCGCGGTGAGCGTCTTCAGGAGCTGCGCGGCCTCTTCGTCGGCCAGCAGCTCGATCAGATCGGCGAGGTCCTCGTCGTGGATCTCCTCGAGCAGGGCCGCGAGCTGCGACGGATCTTCGCGCAGGAGCTGGCGGACCTCGGGGACGATCGCGACGGCGACACGCAACATTGCCCGCACTCAACAGCACTTCGAGGCTCCCGTAAACCGCCGCACGCCATCGGGGGAAATTGAAGCGTGCCGGCAACTCGGGTTTGCAGCTCCAGGCGTCGATGCGACAACTTAGTTGCCCGTTCAGCGATCGCTGAACGAGCTTTTTCCCGGAGATCCACGCCTGGCGCCAAACTTGCTCCCAAGAAGCCAAGGCCGCGGTTTCTTCCAGGATTCCGTGGGCTGAAGCGCGAATTGACAGGGTTCCGGGTAGGTCTCTACGATGGGGCACTCCCCCGGGATCTGGAGCGCACGGACGAGACGTCCACGTACCGGTTCGGGGAAGGCAAGGCATTCGCAGATCGCAGAGGCGCGCTGCGGGCCGGGTCGGCCGAAAGGAAGAGCGAGTTATGACGGATCAATTGCTTGGAAAGGGTCGCGGGTGGAGGCGCGCAGCCCAGGTCGCGTGCGCACTCGTCTCGATCGTGGGCGCGGGCACCGTGGGCGGTTGCCTCAACCGCCCCCTCGAGCCCAACGAGCCGCGAAGAACGTCGACGATCGTCGAGCCGTTCACGCAGAGCGCGGTCGACAAGATCGACCTCGTGCTGATGATCGACAACTCGCGATCGATGGCTGACAAGCAGCTCATCCTCGCGGCCGCCGTCCCCGATCTCGTCGGCGCGCTCGTCAATCCGAAGTGCGTCGACCCCAAGGGCACGCCGATGACGACGCAGCCCGCGACCGTCTCGGAGATGTGCCCTGCCGGCCTCGTGCGCGATTTCAAGCCGATCACCAACATCCACATCGGCATCATCACATCCAGCCTCGGCGGCCACGGCGGCGACGCGTGCTCGGTGACCAACGACGTGCAGTCGTGCCCCGGCGGCCCCAACCCGTCGAACAACGACGCCGGTCACCTGATCTCGCGCAAGGACGCCTGCGGCGGCGCTCTCGTCCCGACCTACGGAAACAAGGGTTTCCTCGCGTGGGACCCGGACAAGAAGCTCGCTCCCCCCGGCGAGACGGAGATCGGGTCGATCGCCATCGACGCCCAGGGCAACGTCACCACGGCGACGCCGGGCATCGTGCCCTCGCTGAAGGATCTCGTGCAGGGCGCCGGCCAGGTCGGCTGCGGCTACGAGTCCCAGCTCGAGTCCTGGTATCGCTTTCTCATCGATCCCGAGCCCTACAAGGACATCACGCTCCAGGGCGGCAAGGCCACGCCGTCGGGCACCGACAGGGTGCTCCTCCAGCAGCGCGCCGACTTCCTCCGCCCGAGCTCGCTGCTCGCGATCATCATGCTGACCGACGAGAACGACTGCTCCGTCAAGGAGTCCGGCCAGTTCTACTACGCGGTTCAGCAGCAGAACCCGCAAGACAACAAGAAGAAGTTCCACCTCCCGCGCGCTCGCAAAGAGTGCGCGACGAACCCGAACGATCCTTGCTGCAAGTCGTGCGGTCAGATGGCGACCAACTGCCCCGCCGACGCCATGTGCATGACGAGCCCGACGCTCAGCGACGCCGAGGACGACATCAACCTCCGCTGCTTCGATCAGAAGCGCCGCTTCGGCATCGACTTCCTCTACGGGATCGATCGTTACCGCGACGCGCTCAGCAGCAAGCTCATCCCGAACCGCGCCGGCATGATGGTGACGAACCCCATCTTCACCGACCTGAACCCCATGGACGAGGACTCGTCGATTCGTGACAAGGGCCTCGTGTTCATCGCCGGCATCGTCGGCGTGCCCTGGCAAGACATCGCCCGCACCGACAAGAACGGCCAGCCCGATCTGCTCACGGGCCTCGACAAAGACAACCACCAGGTTGGAGGCTTCAAGAACGCCGAGGAGATGTCCACGAAGGACGCCAATGGCGTCACCCCCTGGGATGTGGTCCTCGGCGATCCGGCCAACTACGTCGCTGCCAAGGATCCGCACATGATCGAGTCGGTGCAGCCGCGCGCTGGCCTCCCCGGCGTGACGTCGCCCGCGGGTACCGATCCGATCAACGGCCACGAGTACACGATCATGAACAACGATCTCCAGTACGCGTGCATCTTCGCCCTGCCGTCGCCGCGCGACTGCTCGGTGATGGGCGTCAACGGGTGTGACTGCAACGCCGGCAGCGACAACCCGCTCTGCGATCCGGCCACCAAGACGCTCCAGGTTCGCGCCAAGGGCTACCCCGGTCTGCGCGAGCTCGCGACGCTCAAGGCGGCGGCCAGCCAGGGCATCGTCGCCTCGGTTTGCCCGACGCAGCTCACCGACAAGACCAAGGACGACTACGGCTACCGCCCGGCGATCGGCTCGATCATCGCCCGCCTCAAGACGGCGCTCGGTGGCAAGTGCCTGCCGCGTCAGCTCACCCCGGATCCGAAGACGGGCCAGGTCCCCTGCCTGATCATCGAGGCCAGCACCGTGAAGGGCTCGACGGCGTGCGACATCAAGTCCTCGCGCCGCGAAGTGAAGGCCGACAATAGCGCCGCCATCGACGTCGCCCGGAAAGATCTGAGCGCCGATCCGAACTGGAACAAGTTCTGCGAAATCATCCAGACCGGCGACGTGACCGGCGGGAGCACGCAGGCGCAGCTCGACGCGTGCCAGCAGGACTCGAGCGCCGCGCCGGTCGACGCCAAGGGCAACCCCGTCAACGGTTGGTGCTACGTCGATCCCGGCCAGAACATCAAAAGCAACGCCGAGATCGTGAAGAGCTGTGCAGACACGGAGAAGCGGTTGATTCGCTTCGTCGGCAACGGCAACCCCTCGGCGGGCGGCCAGCTGTTCATCACCTGCACCGGCGAGTGATCGCATAGGGGCCTCTCTCGCGAGGTCCAAGGCAGCGGGGCTCGGCACACTTGCCGGGCCTCGCGGCGTTTTGTGGTAAGAATCCGGCCCTCGTGGCTGCCCGAAAGAAGATCCTGATCATCGAGGACGAGCCCCACATCGTCCTCGGCCTCACCGACGCGCTCGAGTTCGAGGGCTTCGCCGTCGTCTCCGCAGGCAAGGGCAAGGACGGCGTGCAGCTCGCGCGGCAAGAGAAGCCCGACGCCATCCTGCTCGACCTGATGCTGCCCGACACCAACGGCTTCAAGGTCTGCGAAGACGTCCGCCGCAGCGATCCGTTCGTGCCGATCATCATGCTCACGGCCCGTGGGCAAGAGGTCGACAAGATCCGCGGGCTCGACGCCGGCGCCGACGACTACGTCACCAAGCCCTTCAGCGTGGGCGAGCTCATCGCCCGCTTGCGCGCCATCTTCCGCCGCGCCGCGCGCCCCAACGAGTCCACGGTCGAGGCCTTCACCGTGGGCCTCGTCACGGTCAACCTGACGGCGCACACCATGGCCCGCGGCTCCGAGGTCGAGCAGCTCTCGTTCTACGAGGTCGAGCTCCTTCGCCTGCTCCACGAGCGCCTCGGACAGCCCGTCTCGCGCGAGGAGATCTTGCAGAAGATCTGGGGCGTCGAGGCCGGCCCCTCGAACCGCACCGTCGACAACTTCATCGTCAAGCTGCGCAAGAAGATCGAGAAGTCGCCCGACAAACCCGAGCACATCCTCACGGTCTACGGCTTCGGCTACAAATTGGCCCCGTAGCTGCGGCGATCAGCGCAGGGGGAGCACGTTGCGCAGATCGATGGGCACGCTCACCGCGCCGTCGCCGAGGCGCGCGTCGTCCATCGTGCCCAGCGTCGCGCCGGCGCGCACCTGGCGGGCCTCCAGGTTCAGCGTGATCAAGTGCCCGCCCGCGCTGATCGGCACGTGCCCGAGCGCCGCGCCGCCCTCGAGCTTCGCGCCCTCGGCGAGGCCCTGCTCCAGCCGCTCCATCCCGCTGTAGATCACCACGTAGCTCCGCAGCGCGGCGCCCTCGCGCACGTCGTGCCGCGTCGCCACCGCGAGCGCGCCGTCGCGATCGCCGGCGAACACCACCTCGGCGGGGCCCTCTTGCCCCTCGAGCGACACCAGCGTGACCTTCTCGCCCGGGGTCGCGGCGATCTCCACGCCGTGACCGCCGGACGCGCCCTCGAAGGCGCTGACCACCCGCGGCGCGCGCTCGCCCACGCCGACCGGATAGCGATACTGCGCGGCGTCTTCGGGCCGATCGGGTCGCCGCGGCACGCGCTCGCCGGTGGTCCCCGAACGTCCCCGATCGTTGACGACGGGCAACGTCGTGGCCGCGGACGCACCTTCGAGCGGGATCCGCAAGCACACCGGGCCTTCCGGCAGCGTACCGGGCGCGCACAGCGCGGGCAGACCGTCGACGCCTCGGGCGGCCGCGGGCGGCGTGATCGGCGCCGCGCGGGGAGTCGGTCCGCGATCGAGGCTACCGAGCGCGGTCAGCACCGCGACCGACGCGGCGGCCTTCACGAGCGGGTGCATGGCCCGCGAGAAATGGCACACGCTGCTCGTTTCGACCACCTCCAATTCATGCGCTCGCCGCCCATTCGCCCGGCCCGGACGGCGCGTGTCGGCGCCGCGCTCTTGATCGCAGTTGCGCTCGTACCGGGCACTTGGTAGCTCCTTTCTCATCGTGCAAACCCGTGAAGCGATCGACCGGTCCATCAACGAGCTCTTCGACGCCGAGCGCAGCGTCCGCCGTCTCCACGACGAGCTGGCCGCGCTCCCTGCCGAGCCGCTGCTCGACGCCCTCACCGCCGCGCTCAGCGCCGCGCAGAAGGAGCCCAACGAAGACGAGGCCGCCCTTCGCCTCGTGCGCATCGCCGCGCTCCTCGGCGAGCACGACGGCCCGCGGGTCGTCGACGCCCTGATCGACGTGCTCGCGTCCGAGCACCCCGAGGCCCGCAAGGCGGCCGGCGAAGAGCTGGAAGAGCTCGCGTTCGACCGCTTCAAGGAGGTCGCCGGCGGCGTCGAGCGCGCGCTCAAGCGCCTCCCCGTGGGCTCGCCCGCGCTCCCCGAGCTCCCGTATTTGCTGGCCGAGATCCCCGAGCCCGGCGTGATGAAGCTCCTCGGTCAGTTCCTCGCGCACGCCGATCCCGACGCGGTCGCCGCGGCGATCGAGTCGCTCGTCGAGATCGGCGATCCCGCCGGCGCGCGCCTGCTCCAGCCCCTCGACGGCGACGAGCGCACGGTCGAGCTCGCCGACGACGGCGGCGAAGAGACGAGCGAGGTCACCCTGGGCGAGCTCGCCGCCGAGGCGATCGAGCTGCTGCAAGAGAACGGCGAAGAAGAGGCGCACTGATGCTCGGCGCTCCGCTGACGGCCGCCGACGCCGAGATCTTCGAGGACGCGGTCGTTCCTCGCTATCTCTCGTTCTTCGGCACGCTCGCCGCGGAGATGCTCATCCCCTGGCCGCATGCGCGGATCGCGCACGTCGGCTGTCGCACCGGCTACCCCGACACATCCATCGCCGAAAAGGTGCCCGAGTGCTCGCTCGTCGGGGTCGATCTGTCGGCCCCCGCGCTCGAGCTCGCGCGCGCCCGCGCCTCGCTCAACTCGCGCATGCGCGTCGCGTACGAGCTCGCCGAGGGCCTGCCCACGCCGCTGCCCGAGCAGGGCTTCAGCCACGCGCTCTCGCTCCACCCGCTCTGCGACGCCGAGGGCCGCGCGGCGCTGCTCTCCGAGCTTCATCGCGTCCTCGTCCCCGGCGGTCAGGCCCTCCTCGCGCTCCCGCTCCGCGGCTCGTTCCCCGAGATCAACGACATGATCCGCGAGTACTCCTTGCGGCAAGATCTCACCGAGCTCGGCAAGGCCGTCGACCTCGCCGCGGCCAGCCGCCCGACCATCGAGACGGTGTCGGAAGAGTTCGAGAACGCCGGCCTCACCGAGGTCGACGTCGACGTGCAGCTCATCGCCGTCTCGTTCACCAACGGCAGGGAATTTCTCGACGATCCCATCGCCAAGCTCATGGTCTTCCCCGAGGTCCGCTCGCTCCTCGCCATGGACCCGGACGTCGCTTTGCCGTGCATGAAGTACGTGCACGACGCCATTGGCAAGTACTGGTCGGAGGGCGTCTTCGAGCTCACGGTCAACGTCGGGTGCGCCTCGGGCCGCAGGCTGTGAAGACGCTGGTCTGCCGCTGCGAAGACGTGACGCTCCACGAGCTCGACGACGCGATGGCCCGCGGCTACCGCGACATCGAGTCGGTCAAGCGCTACACGGGCTTCGGCACCGGCTGGTGCCAGGGCAAGTGGTGCCTCGCGCTCTGCTCGCGCCTCGTGCACGAGCGCGGGGGCGAGGTGGCGAAGCCGATCACCCCGCGCCCGCCGTACCACCCGGTGTCGCTCGCCGTCCTCGCCGGCCTCGCCGACATCGATCTCCCCGATCCCGAGAAGCCCGGACGCGTCGATTGACAGCGCACGCGATTCGCCTAGAAAGCGGGCGATGAACGTCAAGCTCGTGCACGAGTTCCGCTTCGAGGCGGCTCACCTTCTCCCCAGGGTACCCGTCGGCCACAAGTGCGCGCGCCTCCACGGCCACAGCTTCAAGATCGAGGTCGCCATCGCCGGCCCGGTCAACGAAGAGACGGGCTGGTTCATCGACTACGGCGTGCTCTACGACGCCTGGGCGCCGCTCCACGCCCAGCTCGATCACAACTACCTGAACGACATCAAAGGCCTCGAGAACCCCACCAGCGAGCTGCTCGCGCGCTGGATCTGGGACCACCTCCAGCCCTCGCTCCCATCCCTCGCGCGGGTCACCGTCTTCGAGACCTGCGACGCCCGCTGCGAGTACGAAGGCCGCTGATCCAAAGGCTTTCGCATTGGGGTTTGCCCTGCCGCAACAAACGGCTATAGAGCGCCCCACCATGTGCCAGAAGCCCCAGGACCGAGCCCGAGAGAAGCGACGCCTCACCAAGCGCCTCGCGAACTGGCGCGTCAAGCAAGCGCTTGCCGCCGCCCCTGCTGCCGCCGCCGCCCCGGCGAAGGCTGCCGCCCCCGCGAAGGCCGCGCCTGCAAAGGCCGCCGCGCCCGCGAAGGCCGAGGCCAAGTCGAAGAAGTGATTTTTGCGTCCTGAGAGGGTGTTCGGCTAGCGTCGGACACCCTCCGATGACGCTTCGTTTCAAGCCTTTTTCATACGCGAGGCGCTGCGCCCCCCTTGGCGCGGCCGGACCGCAGATCAGTCGCGCGTGCGCCCCTCGGGGTACAGGTACTCCACCAGCGCCGCGGCCAGGTCCTCGTACAGCTCGCCCTCGCCGTCCATCCGGCGCCAGTGCTGCAGCTCCGGATCGAGCACGTAGCGCATCATCGCCTTCGGATCGCCGTGCTTCTCGCCGGTCATCACCATCGCGCCGATGTCGCGCTGCCAGTGCAGCGTGATCTCCGCGTTGCGTGGATCGCGCCTCAGCCGAAACTTTCCGGGCGCGTCGCGCCACAGCTTGATCCCGGGCATCCCCCCGGGCGCCGTGAGATCGCGGGCCATCCGCTCGATCATCTTCAGCCCCTCGCGGTTGAGGATCGGCTCGCCGCTCGGCGCCACCTTCTCGCTCACGGCCTTGGCCAGGTCCATCAGCAGCTTGCGTCCGCGCTCTTCGCCTTCGCTCATCGATCTCGCGTCTCCTTTGGCGCCGCCGAAGATACCAAGCGCGCGCCGCCGCCGCACGCGCCGCCGCTCCCGTGATACGTTCCCCGCTTCAAACCCGGGAGATTCGATGAACCGCTTCCACCGCCCGCTTCATCTCGGCGCCGCCTTCACGCTCCTCCTCGGCTGCTCCAGCACGGGCGATCAGCAGCAGAGCGCGGGCTCCACCGGCGCGATCACCGGGGCCGGCGGAGGCGCCGCGGCGACCACCTCGGCTGCCACGGCGGGCGTGGGCGGCTCGGGCGGCGCCTCGGCGAGCGCGAGCGCCTCGGTCGGCGGCGCGGCGACGACCAGCGCCACCAGCGCGGGCTCCACGTCGTCGAGCAGCGGCGGCACCGGCGGCGCCGTCTCGGTGATGCCGATCAAGCACATCGTGGTGATCGTCAAAGAGAATCACACCTTCGACAACTACTTTGGCACCTTCCCCGGCGCCGAGGGCATCACCGACTGCAAGCTCAAGAATGGCACGGTCCCGTGCCCCCACGCGCCCGACACCTCACGCGATCTCTGCCACTCGCACGACTGCGCCCTCACCGACTGGAACCACGGCCAGATGAACGGCTGGGAGGACTCGGCGGGCTCCAACCAGAACGGCGATTACCTGGCCTGGGCGCAGTTCCACGAGACGGACATTCCGGCCTACTGGGCTTACGCCAAGACCTTCACCCTCGGCGATCACTTCTTCTCCAACGTCCTCGGGCCCAGCTTCCCCGGCCACAGCTTCGTCCTCGCGGCGCAGGCCGGCTGGGCCGCGGGGAACCCGCCCACCGACATCACCCACCCGTACTGGGGCTGCGATCAGTACGCCTGGGACAAGATTGACACCCTCGCCGGCGGCACCTGCGCCATCGCCAGCGTCGCCCCGTGCTTCAACATCCCCTCCATCCCCGACGTGCTCCCGATTGGCATCGACTGGAAGTTCTATGGATCGAACTTCTACGTGCTCCCGGACATCTGGTCGATGTTCAACGCCATCAAGCCCATCCGCAACGGGCCGGGCTGGAGCAAGGTCGTCAACGTCAAGACCTTCGCCGACGACATTGCCAATCACCAGCTCCCCAACGTGACCTGGGTCGTCAATCAAGACCTCAACGACGAGCACCCCGGGATTGGCTCGGTCTGCGCCGGCGAGAACTGGACGGTCGACCACATCAATTTGCTGATGAACAGCGAGTACTGGAAGGACACGGCCATCCTCTTCACCATGGACGACTTCGGTGGCTGGGCCGATCACGTGCCGCCTCCGCGGCAGTATGGCTGCGACGGCAACACGCCCTATGGCCTGGGCTTCCGGCTCCCGCTCATCGTGATCTCGCCCTACGCCAGGCCGGGATTCATCTTCAAGGAGGTCGCCGAGCAGGCCTCGATCCCGAAGTTCATCGAGACTGTGTTCGGCGCCCCCGCGCTCTCGACGCTGGATCCGGCCGCGCAAGACGGCCAGGCGAACGACCTCATGAACGCCTTCGATTTCAACCAGGCTCCTCTGCCTCCTCTGGTCCTCGCGACCCGCAGCTGCAATTAACCTGCTCCGGCTCCGCTACACTCCCCCTCACGCTTCATGAAGACCCTCGAGCATTTCGTCTCCAACCACGACGGCTGGCACCTCTCGCTCTTCCAGACCTGGGACGAAGATCGCCTGGTGCCGGGTCGCCGGCCGGTGCTCATCGTCCCCGGCTACGGGATGAACTCCTTCATCTTCAGCTATCACCCGCGCGGGGAGTCGCTGGAAGGGTACCTGGCCCGCGCTGGATTCGAGGTCTGGCGCGTCGATCTCCGGGCCCAGGGCAAGAGCGTCTCCATCGGAGGAGGCGAATCGTTCGCCCTCGAAGATCTCGCGGTCACCGACCTCGGCGCGGCCATCTCCTTCGCGCTCGATCGCTCGAAGACCGGGGCCGACAAGGTCGATGTCATCGGCGCCTCGCTCGGCGGGACCATCGTGTTTCTCCACGCGGCGTTGCAGAAGAGCAACCACCTGGGCTCCATCGTGGCCATGGGCTCGCCGGTGCGCTGGGTCGAGATCCACCCGGCGATCCGCCTCGCCTTCGCCGTCCCGGCCCTGGTCGGCCTCGTCCGCCTCCGCGGCACCCGCAAGATCGCCGGCTTCGCGCTACCGCACATCCTGAAGCGGATCCCCTCGGTCCTCTCCATCTACATGAACGCCAGCATCACCGACATCAGCGCCGAGATGGTGAAGACGGTGGAAGACCCGAACCGCCACATCAACCGCGAAATCGCCTACTGGATCCGCGATCGCGATCTCATCGTCCGCGGCACCAACCTCTCCGAGGCGATACGCGATCTCCAGAATCCCCTGCTCTGCGTCCTCGCCCGGGGCGACGGCATCGTCCCCCGCCGAACCGCCGAGTTTCCTTACCTCACCGTCGGCTCGAAGGTGAAGCGCCTCCTCGAGGTCGGCACGGTCGACCGCGCGATGGCCCACGCCGATCTCTTCGTCTCCAACGGCGCGCAAGAAGGCGTCTTCGCCCCGATCGCCGGGTGGCTCGCCTCACCGGGAAACGGCTGAGTTTCACGCGTTTGCGGCTTTTGGTGCGATCGGGCTTGCAAGGGCGCGCCCGCCCGGGAAAGCTCGCGCCCCATGAGCCTCGAGCACCGCCAGCATGCGCGCTGCGCCTGCGGATCCGCGCTGACTTCGTCCCGCGCCGCGCCCCGACCGTTCACCCTCGCCGGGACGAAGCGTGTCTACGAGCGGCCCCGACCGTTCACCATCCAGCACATCGCGCTCGATCTCGCGCTCCACGTCGAAGAAAAAGCCCTCAGCGGCAGCGCCGCGCTCGACATCACGCGCGTCGATCCCCACGCCGCCGAGATCGCCCTCGACGCCGTCGGCTTCACCATCTCGGCCATCGAGATCACCCCGCGCGGCGGGAAAAAGGTCGCCGCGGAGTACGCGTACGACGGCGAGACGCTCACCGTCGCCGTCCCCGCGAGCGTGCACGGCGCGCGGATCCACGTGCATTACCGCGCCGTCCCGCGCGCCGGCGTCTACTTCCTCGCCCCCGACGAGCACGTCCCCGGCCGCCCCAACCAGGTCTGGACGCAGTGCCAGGACGAGGACGCGCGCCACATTTTCCCCTGCCACGACAAGCCGCACCTCAAGCAGACGACCGAGCTGCGGATCAAGGTGCCTTCGGGCTGGTATGCCCTCTCCAACGGCGAGCTCCTGAGCGAGGACGACGGCGCCTTCCACTGGAAGATGAACGAGCCTCACCCGAGCTACCTGTTCACGCTCGCAGCGGGGGAGTTCACGCTCATCGAAGAGGAGGTCGACGGTATCCCCCTCTCGTACCTCGTCCCCAACGATCGCGAGGACGACGGCAAACGCACCTTCGCCCGCACCGCGGAGATGATCCGCAATTTCGGCGAGAAGACCGGCGTCAAGTACCCGTGGAACAAGTACGCTCAGGTGGTCGTGAGCGACTTCATCTTCGGTGGGATGGAGAACACCACCGCCACCACCATGTACGAGCACATCCTGCTCGACGACCGCGCCGCGCTCGACATCTCGTCCGACGACCTCATCGCTCACGAGCTGGCGCATCAGTGGTTCGGCGATCTCGTCACCTGCCGCGACTGGTCGCACGCCTGGCTCAACGAGGGGTTCGCCACCTTCATGGAGCACATCGACCGCGAGTCGCACCTGGGCCGCGACGAGTACGACTACAGCATGCACGGCGACATGCACTCGTACTTTGCCGAGGCCCACGGCCGCTACAAGCGCGCCATCGTCTGCCAGGACTACGAGGCTCCGATCGACATCTTCGATCGCCACCTCTACGAGAAGGGCTGCACCGTCCTCCACATGCTCCGCCGCGAGCTCGGAGACACGCTGTTCTGGCTCGGCGTGAAGACCTACCTCACCCGCCACAGCAAGGGTGTCGTGGAGACGCGCGATCTCCTCCGCGCCATGGAAGAGGTCAGCGGCCGCTCGCTCGAGCGCTTCTTCGAGCAGTGGGTCTTCCGCGCCGGCCACCCCGAGCTCGACGTGAAGATCGAGATCGAGGGCAAGGTCTGCTCGGTCTCGGTCAAGCAGACCCAGGCCAGCGTCGCCGGCGGCGCCACCGCAGGAGCCACGGTATCCGAGCCCACGACTCCGCTCTTCGCCTTCGATCTGGCCTTCGATCTCACCTTCGCCGACGGCACCACCCAGCGCGAGACTCGTCACGTCGACCAGGCGTCACACACCTTCTCGTTCAACGTGCCCTCGCGCCCGCGCTTCGTGGTCGTCGATCCCGAGCAATCGGTCCTGGCCGAGGTGAAGCTCGAAGCGCCCGGCGATCTGCTGCGCAACCAGCTCGCCCACGCCCCCACGGCGCGCGGTCGGATGCTGGCCACAGCGCGCCTCGCCAAGACCGACGATCCGCCGTCGACTCAGGCCCTCACCGTCGCGCTCGCCAGCGAGAAAGAGTTCTGGGGCGTCCGCGCCGAGGCCGCCTCTGCGCTCGGGCAGCTCCGCTCCTCGGACGCCGAGAAATCGCTGCTGGCGCACGCCGCGACGGCGCACCCCAAGGTCCGTCGCGCCGTGGCCGCAGCGCTCGGCTTCTTCCGTACCGCGAAGGCCGCCGAAGCGCTCAAGTCCCTGGCCCTCCGCGATCCGAGCTACCTCGTCGAGGCCGAGGCCGCGCGCTCGCTCGGGCTGACGCGTCAACCGGTGGCGTTCGACACGCTGATTGACATCCTCGATCGCCCCTCGTGGGCCGACGTGATCCGCTCCGGCGCCATCGATGGTCTCGCCAACCTCCGCGACGAGCGCGCCGTGCCCCACGTGATCGCGCGCACCCGCTATGGAGTCCCCACCCGCGGTCGCCGCGCCGCGATCATGGCCATCTCCAAGCTCGCCGAGGGCCGCAAGGCCCGCGAGACGCTGGAAGAGATGCTCGACGGGGCCGATCCGTACCTCCGCGTCGACGTGGTCCGCAGCCTCGGTGAGCTGGGCGATCCGAAGTCGCGCGGCGCCCTCCATCGCCAGCTCGATCGCGAGATCGACGGCCGCGTCCGCCGCCGGATCCGCGAGGTGCTTCGCGATCTCGGCGGGGCGAGCAAGCGCGAGAGCGACCGCCTCAAGGACGAGCTGGAGGCGCTCCGCAGCGAGCAAGCCGAGCTGAAATCCCGCCTGGGCAAGCTCGAAGCCCTCGCGGTGCCTCCTCCCGCGGAAGAGGTGGAGATGAAGCCGAACAAGGTCGACAAGAAGGCAGCCAGGGCCGCGGCGGCGCCGGCGCCCAGGGCACGAGGCAAGAAGTGATGCTCGACTTTCGCCGCAAGACCGCCCTCGTCACCGGCGCTTCGGCCGGCCTGGGCCGGGAAATGGCCCGGATCCTCGCGCGCGACGTGGAGACTCTGGTCCTCACCGCGCGCCGGCAAGACCGCCTCGACGAGCTGGCCGCCGAGCTCCGCCAGTTCCGCGCCGATCTGAAGATCCACGTCCGCGCGGTCGATCTGGCCGACCGGGCGGCCACAGGCGCCATGCTCGACGGCCTCACCGAAGAGGGGATCCAGGTCGATATACTGATCAACAACGCCGGCTACGGCGTTTACGGCCTCTTCGAGAAGAACGAGTGGGCGAAGATCCTTGGCATGCTCGAGCTCAACATGATCTCGGCGACGTTCCTCCTTCACCGCCTGATCCCTGGCATGGTCCAGCGCGGCTTCGGCGCGATCCTCAACGTGGGCTCCACGGCAGGCATGGTGGAAATGCCTGGATTCTCCGGGTACGGCGCCACCAAGGCCTATCTCAATCACCTGAGCGAGGCCCTCCGCGGCGAGCTCGCCGGCACCGGCGTGGTGCTCACCGCGCTCTGCCCCGGCCCGGTCGAGACCGAGTTCCAGGCCGTCGCCGGGACCGACAAGCGCGGGAAGCTCCCCGGCGTCATCCACGTCGAGGCCGTCGACTGCGCCGAGCGGGCGATAACCGCGCTCAAGAAGGGCCGCGCCCGGGTAATTCCGGGCGTCCTCGGCGCCGTGCCCCTCGGCGGACTGCCCCGCCTGCTGACGCGGCCGATCTTCGCGCGCGCGGGGAAGAAGCTCCGTCAACAGGAGAGTTGAATCGTCGCGCCCCGGTGATCCGCGCTGTCGCCCTGCGCGTAGCACCGGACCCACGAGCACGAAAGGCACGGATATGCACCGCACGACTCTCTTCGGGATCTTCGCCGTCGCCGCCGCGAGCGCCTCGTTCGCCGCCTGCGGGAGCGACACCGGCACGACGGGCACGACCGGCACCAGCATCAGCGGCGGAGGCGAGAACAACGGGACGTCAACAGCGACAACGACGTCAACAACGGCGACCAGCAGCTCCACCAGCAGCGGCTCGGGCACCGGCGGCGCCGGCCCCACCCTCGTCAATGGCTGCGATCCGGCCGCCCTCGAAGATCACACCAAGGATGCCACCGTCGAGATCAAGTTCGGCGGCGCGACGATCGGCATCGCCTACGCGCCGCCGTGCATCAAGGTCAAGAGCGGCACCATGGTCACCTTCACGGGCGACACCAGCGTTCACCCGCTCGCCGGGGGCGAGGTCATCGTCGGCAAGGCCGCGACGGCCGATCCGAACAGCCCGATCAAGGCCACCACCGGCGTTGCCACCGTCACCTTCGCCATCTCCCCGGCGGGCAGCTATCCGTACTTCTGCACCGAGCACTACTCGGCTGGCATGAAGGGGCTGATCGTCGCCGAGTAAGGCGCGCTCTTCTTCGCGCCCGTCGCCTCCACAACCACCTTGGTCCCGCCCTTGGGCGAGTAGAACAAGCTGCGCAGCTCGGCCTTCCACGGCCCCTTGGCCTCGAGCCGCAGCCTGAGCCCGGCGGCGAACATCGTCGCCATGATCACCTTCATCTCGTGGAGCGAGAACGCCATTCCCAGGCAGCGGCGGATGCCCCCGCCGAAGGGCGCCCACTCGTAAGGATCGGTCTTCTTGCCCACGAAGCGCTCGGGCAGGAAGCGATACGGCTCGGGGTAGAGGTCGGCCCTTCGATGGGTCATGTGGACGCAGGCGACGATGAACATGCCTGTCGGGAGATCGTACCCGGCGATGGTCGTCGGCTTCTTGAGGATCCGCCCCACCGCCCCGGTGACGGGGTGCAGACGCAACGACTCCTTGATCACCGAGTCGAGGCGCTCGAGGCCGGGCAGGTGCTCGGCCGTGAGCGAGGCGCCTTCGGTCACGCGACGCACCTCTTCCGTCAACCGCGCTTGCTCGCCGGGCACCCGCAACAGCTCCTCGAACACCCAGGCCAGCGAGGTCGCCGAGGTCTCGTGGCCGGCGATGAGCAAGGTCTTGAGCTGGCTGCACAGCGTCCGATCGTCGAGCCCTTTGCCGTCCTCGTCGACGGCGCGGATCAGCATCGCCAGCACGTCGTCTTTCTCGGTGGAGAGCGCCCGCCGCGCCGCGATGTGAGCCATCAGCATCCGATCCAGAGCGTCGATCTCGCGCTTGATCGAGGCCCACGGGCTGAGGCCGTAGACCTCGCGCCGCATCGCCGGGATCATCCAGATGGCGCCCGTCGGCGACTGCACCCGATCGAGCAAATGCATGATCTGGTCGCGCGCCTGCGAGAGCTCGGGCCCCTCCTCGTCGAGGCCGAGCACCGTGCTCAGGATCACGTCGAGGGTGATCCGTTGAAAGAGGCTGTGCAAGCTCAGCTGATCCCCGGGGCGGAGCGAGCCAATCGCCTTCCGGGTGATCTCCCGCATCGCGTCGGTGTAGCAGCGCATCCGCTCGCCGTGGAAGGCGGGCAGCATCATCCGGCGCACGTGGAGGTGCTCGGCGCCGTCGAGGAGCAACACCGATCGATCCCCGAGGATGGGCCCGAAGAGGCTGTTGGCCTCTCCGGCGACGAACCGCTCGGGATCGCCGGTGAAGATCTCCTTCAGGGCCGAAGGATGGTTGAAGACCGCCTCCATCCCGAAGAGCGTGCTCTTGATGAGGTAGGCGTCGCCGAAATGAGCAGCGTCGCGCTCGAGGCTGCCGTCGGGATCCGCCATCCAGCGGACCATGTTGACGAAGCCGGGGAGCCTGGATCGGGGCGGCAGCATGGGGCGTCCTTTCGGAGAAGGGCGCCCACGATAGCTCACTCTGTCGTTTCAGGCTCGGCCCTCGTCGATGGCGCGGAGGCGGTCTTCGTCGTTGACGATCCCCGGGGCCGTGGTGTTGCGCAGGCCCGGGCGAGCCGCGCTGTGGGCCCCGCGAACGCCGATGTCGCTCATCGGGGCTTGCGGGATCGGCGCCACGTTCTTTGGCCCGGTCACCGCGGCGACGCGGTCCTTGAACTGGAGCGCGGCCATCTCGCGCCGCGGTAACGCCACGCCCGAGGCCTCGCACCACATCAGGAGCTTGCGCCGGGCGTCCTTGTATTTCTCGGGCGACTTCTCTTCCGCGGCGATGATGCCCTCGGCGGTCGCGATGCTGATCGCCTCGCCCAGCGTCCGCGCGCCGTGCATCGGCTCGCAGTCCTTCATCCACTCGATGATCACGTCGGCAAACTCCGCTCCGGGGCGCTTCACCACCTCGCCGGGGGCCAGCCGGTCGCAGCGGCTCTTGGTCACCACCAGGCTGTTGTCGGGCACGGTCATGTCGAAGAAGAGATCGGGCTCGTAGTCCACGCCTTCGCGCTGGATCGGCGCCATGCCCACCTTCACGGGCTCGCGCTTGCCGCGCTCGTTCTCCTGCACCACCCACTCGACCTTGGCGCGCAGGGTGAAGAGGATGTGAGCGCTCGACGCGAGGACCCGCTGGATCAAGCGGTTGTGGATTGGCGTCATCGTCTTCCACCCCTCGCTGAAGGAGCTCTTGGTCCGCGAGCGCTCGGTCACGAGATCGACCTGCTCTAACACCCCGTTGATGCCGCTCCAGGCGTGCGAGAGCGAGTCGATGAGGATCACCCCCGCGCCCTGGGACTCGCAGTAATCGAGCGCCGCGGTGTAGGCCGCGGGGCTGTAGTCGTCTTCGGGCATGGGCAGGTGCTTGAACCTGTACCCCTGCTTCGATCGCGGGCTGTAGGCGTAGCGGAGGGCGCTCTTGCTCTCCGAGTCGATGACGAAGAGCGGCCCCGTCCCGAGGCGCTCGACCATGCGGGTGCCGAGGATGAGCCCGGTCTTCGTCTTGCCGCTGCCGGTGGGCCCGCAGAGCGCGGCGCGGAGGAGGAGGCTCTCGCGCGTCGCATCGACCGCGTGGAAGTTGTAGACCTTGGCTGCCATCGTGATCTCCCGCCCCCTCGCTGGGGGGCCGTGAACGACACTGAACGGAATAGCAGTGTAATCACGGAGAGCAACACGGGGCACTTGGTTTGTGGGTCGAACGGGCCCGGCACGGACATTCTGGGACCGTGGTTGCGGCCGCTCGACCGTCCGGCTAAGCCTCGCGGAATGTCCGACCCCGTGATCCTCGAACGCCGCGGCCCGATTGGCGTCCTCCGCATCAACCGGGAAGACCGCCGCAACGCCCTCTCGCGCGAGACGCTGTACGCGTTCGGTCGCCTCGGGCGCGAGCTCGTGAGCGACCCGAAGATCCGGGCGATCATCGTCACCGGTACCGGCGACAAAGCCTTCTGCGCGGGCGCCGATCTCAAGGAGCGGCAGGGCATGAGCAGCGACGACGTGCGCGCCCAGGTCGGCCTCTACCGGAGCGAGCTCGGCGTGCTCGATACCAGCCCCAAGCCGGTGGTCGCCGCCCTCAACGGCGTGGCGTTCGGCGGCGGCCTGGAGCTGGCGCTGATCTGCGATCTGCGGGTCGCCGCGCCGCACGTGGAGATCGCGCTGCCCGAGACCACGCTCGGGATCATCCCCGGAGCGGGTGGGACGCAGCGGCTCCCGCGCGTGGTCGGCGAGGCGCGGGCCAAGGAGATGATCCTGCTCGGCCGCAAGCTCGGGGCCGCCGAGGCGCTGGCGTGGGGCCTCGTCAACCGTGTTGCCCAGGCGGACACGTCGGTGCTCGACGACACCATCGAGTGGCTGGCGCCGATCGCCCACGGCGCGCCGATCGCCCAGTCGGCGGCCCTCCGCGCCATCGAGTCGTCGTACGAGGTCCCGCTCGCCGTGGGCCTCGAGCTGGAGCGGGTGTTCTACGACGAGACGCTGCGCAGCGAAGATCGGCTGGAGGCGCTGAAGGCCTTCGCCGAGAAGCGCAAGCCCGCGTTCCGGGGCGCGTGAGGCGCGCGGCGCGGCGGGCGATCTCCACGTTCGCGGCGCTCTCGGTCGGCGCGCTGCTCTCGGCGTCGGCGTGCGCGCCGCTGCCGCCGACGCGGGTGTTTTCCGGGAAAATCGAGCCGTTTCACCAGGGCGGGCGCTTCGCCGTGGTCGGCGATCTCCAGCGCACCTCGTGGCTGGAGTTCTGGCGCGAGTCGAACGACGCCGAGCGCGAGGTGGTAGCGCACGCCCTCGCCGCAGCGCGCCCGGCGCTGCTGGCGATCACCGGCGATCTGGTCTTCGACGGATCGTCGGCGAAGCAGTGGGCCGAGCTCGACGCCACCGCGGCGCCGATCCGCGACGCGGGGATCCCGGTCTTCGCCGCCCTCGGCAACCACGAGTACTGGGGCGGGACCGCGGGGCAAGCGCACTTCTTCGAACGCCTCCCGCACCTGGAAAACAAGCACTATTACGCTGTCGCGTACGGCCCGGTGCGCCTGGTGTTCCTCGACTCGAACATCGGCGAGGTCACCCCGGCGGCGTGGGAGGCGCAGCGGGTCTGGTACGAGGACACGCTCGCGAAGCTCGACGCCGATCCCGAGGTGCGCGGCGTGCTCGTGCTGCTCCATCACCCGGCGTACACCAACAGCACGGTGACCTCGGACGAGCCGTTTGTGCAGCAGGTGATCGTGCCGCCGCTGGTGCGCGCAAAGAAGACGCTCGCGCTGCTCAGCGGCCACGTGCACAGCTACGAGCGGTTCGCGCGCGAGGGGAAGATGTTCGTGGTGAGCGGCGGCGGCGGCGGTCCGCGCGCGCGCCTCGCCGAGGGCGTCGATCGCCGTCACCCGGACGATCTCTTCGTCGGGCCGCCGATCCGCAATTTCAATTTCACGGTCTACACCGTCACGGCGACCGGCGTCGCGGCCGAGGTGATGGGCCTGCCCAAGGGCGGGACGAGCGTCGCGCCGATGGATCACTTCACGCTGCCGTTTGCGCCGTGAGCGTGGCGCCTGGTCGCTCGTTTCGCTGTGGTGTGCGGGGGCTCCGCGATGGACCGGGATACGGTAGAGTGATGCGGTGATCCTGCCCTTTCGACGTGACGCCCTCGCCGCGCGCGAGCTGCTCGACGAGCAGGATGAGATGCGAGCGCACGCGGAGGGGACGCCGTCCGAGCGCCTCGCGATGGCGCTCGGGCTGAGCGAGCTGGTGCGAAAGCTGGCCCGAAGCGCCGGCAGCCGCTGGGTCGACGAGGGCTCCGCCGATCTGGAGACGAAGGCCGCGCTGTATGTGGCCCCGCTGCGGGCGCTGATGCGATCATGATCCCCGATCTCGGCCGGGCGCTGATTCTGAAGTACGTCGAAGGCTGGGCGAAGCAGCTCGACGAGAGCATCGGCGGCGACGACGTGAGCGAGCGCGCTCACCGGGCTGTGGCAGCCGCGAAGGTGAAGGCAGGGCGTCGTCGCTGATCTCGAGTCCCGCGGTAGAGCGCGCGGCGCCCGACGCGCTTCACTCGCGCTCGACGGTGCTCTGATGCCCGCCGCGACGTGAGTCGTGCCTACCAGCGCTCGATCCGCCAGCCGCGCTTCTCGGCCACGCGGCGCAGGCGCGGATCGGGGTTGACGATCACCCGCTCGGCCACGCGCTCGAGGAGCGGGAGATCGCTGATGCTGTCGGTGTAGAAGATCGCGTCTTCGAGCTTGAAATCAAGCTGCTTGGCGAGGCGCTCGGCCCGCACCACCTTGCCCTCGCCGAGGCAGAGCGGGGCGTCGGCGCGGCCGGTGAAGACGCCGCGCTCGACCTCGAACTCGGTGGCGACCACGTGCTCGATCCGGAGGCGGCGCGCGAGCGGCCAGGCGATGTACGGCGAGGCGCCGGTGACGATCGCGCAGACGTCGCCCGCGGCGAGGTGCTTTTGCACGGCCGTGCGCCCGGCGTCGGTGATGTGCGTCTCCAGGTACTGCGAGAAGAAGTCGTCGCAGCGCGCGGCCATCACCGTCTCCGGCATGCCGTGGAGGGTGAGCACCACCTTCTTGGCGATCTTCTCCATGTCGAGGATGCCGAGCGTGTACTGGCCGACCCAGAACAGGGCCTGCATCAGATCGGTGAGCGTGGCCTCGCCGATGTCGCGCTGGTAGCGCACGTAGAGGCTCGCCGACTCGCGCCGGAGCAGGGTGCGATCCATGTCGAAGAGGGCCGCGCGCGTGGGGATTTTCGTGCTCATGGTCGCGTTCGCGAGGACCGGGCCGGGGTGAGGCTCCGCGGGTCTGCCGGGCACCGTAGCGGCGCGGGCGAGCGAGGAGAACCGCCATCGCGCGCGCGGGAGCCTGCTTCCGCGGGCGAGCATTCGTGGTAAGCAGCGCCGGAATGAGCGCCCTGGTCGTCGGCATCGCGGGTGGTACGGGTTCCGGCAAGACCACCGTCGCGAAGACGATCGCCGCAGCCTTGCCCGCGTCGCGCGTGGCCATGGTCGAGTACGACGCCTACTACCGCGACCGCACCGACCTCGACATCGAGGCGCGATCGCAGCTCAATTTCGATCACCCCGAGGCCCTGGAGACCGAGCTCTTCGTCGAGCACCTCGCGGCGCTGAAGGAGGGTCGCGGCATCGACATGCCGATCTACGACTTCAAGACCCACCGCCGCAAGGACGAGTCGCGCCGGATCGAGGCGGCTCCGGTGGTGATCGTCGAGGGGATCCTGGTCTTCGTCGATCAGCGCGTGCGCGACCGGCTCGACATGAAGATCTTCGTCGACACCGACGCCGACATCCGCGTGTTTCGCCGCATCCGCCGCGACATGGAGCAGCGCGGGCGCACGTTCGAATCGGTGCGCGAGCAGTACTACCGGACGGTGCGGCCGATGCACCTCCAGTTCGTCGAGCCCTCGAAGCGCTGGGCCGATCTGATCATCCCCGAGGGCGGCAACAACCGGGTCGCGCTCGACCTGATCATCGCCAAGCTCGAGAATGTCCTCGCCGTGGCGGCCCGCGGCTGATCTTTCCAGGCGGGCGGGCGCGGGTTGCGCCGCGGCCGTGGTCTCCCTAGCATCGGCGATCCCTGCATCCAGGATCCGCCGCGCCCCGCGGCAGGAGGATCGTGCCGTGACCGTGGCCTCGTCGAACCGTCGAAAAGCGCGCTGGGCCGTGGTCCTCCTCACGGTGATCGTCGGGGTGCCCACCGCGTGCACGCTCGATCTCGCGGGCCAGCCGCCGGGCGGCACCGGAGGCTCGACGTCGGCGTCCACGGCGTCAACGACGTCAACGAGCGCGGGCACGAGCGGCAGCACGAGCGCGACCACGAGCGGCAGCTCGGGGACCGGCGGCGCCGCGCCCCTGTGCGTGCCCGGCGAGATGTCGAGTTGCTATGGCGGCCCGATGGGGACGGAGAACCAGGGCGTCTGCAAGAGCGGTATGCACGCGTGCCAGCCCGACGGGATGTCCTACGGTGCCTGTGCGAATCAGGTCCTCCCGAGCGCCGAGAACTGCCTCAAACCGGCCGACGAAGACTGCGACGGCAAGGCGCTCGCGTGCACCGGAGACACGCAGAAGAGCGGGAGCCTGGGGGTCGCCGCCAACGACGACGTCATTTTTGCCGTCGCCACCGATCTCTCGGGCAACGTTTTCGTCGGCGGTGTCAGCGGAGCCACTCCCCCCGCCGGAGCCAGCTTTACCATGCAGAACGGCAGCGGGGCTGTCGTCCAGTTCAAGAAGGACGGCACGAAGGGCTGGTCCGCGCAGCTCAGCACCAGCGTGGTCGGCGGCTACTCCGTCGTGCGGGGCCTCGCCACCGACAAGCAGGGCAACGTGTTCGTCGTCGGTGAGTTTCAGGGCACGACGAGCGGTGGAACCATCAGTGTCGTCGGCGCGGGCGGGATCGACATCTTCCTGGCCAAGCTCGATCCCAGCGGCAAGACGCTCTGGGCAAAGCCCTTTGGCATCGCCGCAGATCAGTCCGGGTACGGCGTCGCCGTCGACCCAGCTGGCAACGTGATCATCACCGGCAGGGCGGTCGGCGCCGTCGATTTCGGCGGAGGCGTCCCGGTGCCCACCCCGAGCGGCGGGAACAACGTCTTCGTCGCCAGGTTCGACACCAACGGCAACCACCTCTGGAGCAAGACGTTCGGCGACGACGGTGACCAGACGGCGTACAGCGTCGCCACGACGCCCGCCGGCGACGTCGTCCTGGCCGGCGAGCTGACCGGAATCATCGACTTCGGAGGGATAACGGTCGCCTCGGCCGGAGGCGTCGATGTCTTCGTCGCCAAGCTCGCAGGCGGGAGCGGCGCTCCGATGTGGGCTCATGCCTACGGCGACGACACGCACGATCAATCGGCCAGCGGCGTCGCGGTGGGCTCGGACAGCAGCGTCGTCATCACCGGATCGATGGTCGGGAAATGCAATTTTGGAGGTGCGAACCTCGACGCCAAGAACAGCTTGAATGTCTTCGTCGCCAAGCTCCATCCGGATGGATCTCACGACTGGAGCCATGACTACGGCAGCGACATGGACCGTCAGGTGGCGACCGGAGTCGCGGTCGATCCGGCTCAAAACATCCTCGTGGTGGGCTATTTCGGCGGCGACCTCTCGTTCGCGGACATGGCGACCACGCTGCATGGCACCGATCTCACCTCGTTCACCACCGACATATTCGTCGCCAAGCTCGCCGCCGACGGCAAGGGCGTGTGGGCCCGGTCGTTCGGCGACCTGAGCGATCAGACCGCGTGGGCCGTCACCGCGGACCCGGTGTCGAACGTCGTCTTCGGCGGTACCTACCAGGGCACGGTGAACCTCATGCCGCCGACGCTCACATCATCGGGCAACTACGACGCACTCTGGGCCCAGCTCGCCCCATGAGCCCGCCGATGACGAGCTCGCCGGTGCGCGAAGGGGAGGTCCTCGCCGGGAAATACCGGGTCGAGCGCATCCTCGGCATGGGGGGCATGGGCGTCGTCGTCGCCGCGACTCACCTCGATCTGCTGGAGCTCCGGGCGCTGAAATTCATGCTCCCCACGGCGCTCGACAACGCCGAGGCCGTGGAGCGCTTCCTCCGCGAGGCGCGCGCCGCGGCCCGCCTCCGCAACGAGCACGTCGCCAAGATCCACGACGTGGGGTATCTGGACAACGGCGCTCCGTACATGGTGATGGAGTACCTCGCGGGCGCCGATCTCGGATCGATCTTGAAGCAGCGCGGACCGCTCCCCGCGCACGAGGTCGCGCTCTACGCGATCCAGGCCTGCTCGGCCCTGGCCGAGGCCCACACCTCGGGCATCATTCACCGCGATCTCAAGCCAGCGAACCTCTTTCTCACCCTGCGACCCGACGGCTCGCCCTGCATCAAGGTCCTCGATTTCGGCATCTCCAAGGTCAGCGGCGCGGGCTCCGACTTCGAGATGACGAAGACCCACGCGGTGCTCGGCTCGCCGCACTACATGTCGCCCGAGCAGATGCGATCGGCGCGCAACGTCGACGCGCGGAGCGACGTGTGGTCGCTCGGGGTCATCCTCTACAAGCTGACGACGGGCAAGGCGCCGTTCCGCGGACAGAACATCACCGAGCTGATCTCGGCGGTGCTCGAGGGCGCGCCGCCGCCGCCGTCGCAGGTGCGCGCGGGGCTCCCGA
Organism: Byssovorax sp.; assembly: GCA_040006075.1. GTDB lineage: Bacteria > Myxococcota_A > Polyangia > Polyangiales > Polyangiaceae > JANYGI01. The sequence continues at coordinate 24,898 of JBDTXR010000001.1, forward strand.
TCGGCCTCGACGCGGTGATCGCGCGCTGCCTCAGCCGCAAGCCCGAGGCCCGGTATCAAAGCGTCAACGAGCTCGCCCAGGCGCTGATCCCGTTCGCGCCTGCGGGCGCCGGCGCCGCGCCCGATCCCATGGCGCGCCTCCTCGCGTCGGTCGCCCCGGAGACGCGGGCGCGGCTCGACAGCGTGCTCACCACCACCGGGACGCCGTCGCTCCCGTCGATCCTCCCCGTGCCTCCGCCCGCGCCGACCTACGCGGCGCCGTCGTCGATCACGCCGATGCCCGGGCTCACCGCGATGCAAGGGCAGGGGGGCGAGCCCACGTTCGCCTCGTGGGGCAAGACCGAGTCGTCGCGCGCGGCGCGCTCGCGCTTGATCCTGGCGCTCGCCGGGCTGGTCGGCGTGGCCGGGTTGCTGGCGATGGTGCTGGTGATCCGGGTGATCCTCACGCGCGGATCCACCCCGCAAAACGAAGCCTCGGCGGGGCTCGTCGAGCCTTCGGCCTCGGCGTCCGTCGTGGCCACGGCGTCAGCGTCGGCTCCCGCGGTGACGATCGCCGCGGCCCGGCCCGACGCGACGGTGGAGCCGGTGATCAGCGTCGCGTCGGCGACCGCCGCGGCGTCGGCCGCGCCTCGCCGTGCGGCCCCGACGCCGCCCGTCGCGTCCGCTCCAAAAGCGACCGGGGCCCCGAAGGTCACTCCGCCGTCGGGAAGCGATCCCTTTGGCCGCGGGCGCAAGTGATGCGATCGTTTGAGGTCAAAGCAATCGGGGTGACGGCGGCGGCCTTCGCCGCGGCTCTCCTCGTCGGCGCGAGCTGCAGCCGGGTCGCCGACGATTGCCAGCTCAACGTCACCTGCCCGGGAGACGGGGTGAAGGCGGGCAGCGGCGGCGCGGGTGGCAGCGGCGGCCAGGGCGTGAGCGCGAGTGAGAGCGCGAGCACGAGCACGAGCACCGGGGCCAGTAGCGGGACCGGCGGAACGCTGGTCTGCGTGCCCGGCATGCTGTCGAGTTGCTACGATGGTCCCCTGGGGACCGAGAACGTCGGGGTCTGCAAGAGCGGGATGCACGCCTGCCAGGACGACGGCAGCGCCTACGGCGCCTGTACGAACCAGGTCCTCCCGAGCGCCGAGAACTGCGTCCAGCCGGCCGACGAGGATTGCGATGGTAAAGCGGCCGGGTGCACCGGCGCCACGCTCGAAGGAGGCGACCTCGGGACAGCCGGCACCGACGAGATCATCTTCGCTGTGGCCGCCGACTCCGCGGGTAGCGCCTTCCTTGGCGGCGTCAGCGGAGCCACTCCGCCCTCGGGACAGGTGTTCGCCATATCGAGCGGCGACGCAGGCATCAACAAGATCCTCAAGGACGGCTCGCTGGCCTGGTCCGTGGTGATGCAGAGCTCCGGGGGAGGCGGCTACTCGGTCGTGCGAGGCCTCGCCGTGGACCAGCAGGGCAATGTGCTCGCCGTCGGCGAATTTCAAGGCACGATGACCGAGGGCGCCATCAACGTCACGTCCGCGGGCGGGAGCGACATCTTCCTCGTCAAGCTCGATCCCACGGGCAAAACGCTCTGGGCAAAGGCCTTTGGCAACCCCGCGGATCAAGCGGGCTATGCCGTCGCGGTGGACCAGAATGGCAATGTGTTCATCACCGGGCAGATCGTCGGCGGCGTCAACTTCGGCGGCGGAGTCGTGAGCGCGGGCGCCGGGAACAACCTCTTCGTCACCAAGCTCGACGCGACTGGCAACCACCTCTGGAGCAAGGCATTCGGCGACGACGCGAACCAAGCCGGCTACAGCGTGGCCGCGACGCCCGAGGGCGACGTCGTCGTGGCCGGGGAGCTGGGCGGAACCGTGGATTTCGGAGTCGGAATCACCCTCAAATCGTCCGGTGGCACCGACGTCTTCGTGGCCAAGCTCGCGGGTGCCGGCGGGGCGACGACGTGGGCCAATCGTTACGGCGATGTTAACAACCAAACGGCCAACGGCGTCGCGGTGGGATCGGACGGCAGCGTCGTCCTCACCGGATCCATCGTTGGGACCTGCGACTTCGGCGGTGGCCCTCTCAAAGCCAACGGCGGCTCCAATGTCTTCGTGACCAAGCTCCACCCCGACGGAAGCCACGATTGGAGCCACGGCTATGGCAGCGACATCGACAATCAAGCGGGTCTCGGCGTGGCGATCGATCCGGCGCAAAACATCCTCGTGGTCGGCTATCTCAAGGGCACCATCACGTTTGGAGGGACGATCCTGACCGACGCCTCCGCCGCGCAGAACACCGACATGTTCGTGGCCAAGCTCTCCGCCGCCGGCGCGCCCGTGTGGGCCCGCGGGTTCGGCGACGTGAACGACCAGACCGCATGGGCCGTCACCGCGGACTCGGCGAAGAACGTCTTCTTCGCCGGCACCTTCGCCGGCACGGTGAACCTGCCGCCCTCCATCACGTCGATGGGGAGCTACGACGGCTTCTGGGCCAAGCTCGCGCCATGAGCCTCGCCGCCTGCACCGGGTTCGATCGCGGACATCGCGCATGAAAAAATCGTTTGACCTGCAACGAATTGCCCCGGCTGTGCTGGTCGTGCTCGCCGCGCTCGCGAGCCCGGCGTCCGCGCAGCCGGTCCCGCAGAAGGTCGCGGCGGCACAGTCCCTCTTCGACGACGCCATGGCGCTGATCAGCGGCGGCAACCCCGCCGCGGCGTGCCCCAAGCTCGAGGCGGCTCAGCGCCTCGATCCCGGCATGGCGACGCAGTTTCGCCTCGCCGAGTGCTATGAAAAGATCGGGCGAACCGCGAGCGCGTGGGCGCTCTTCGTCGAGGTCGCCGAGGCGGCCCGGGTCGCGCACAGCACCGAGCGCGCCGCCGTCGCCCGACAGCGAGCCACGGCTCTGGAGCCGCGCCTCGCGAAGGTGTCGGTGCGCGTCGCCGATGCCGCGGCCGCGCTCCCGGGGCTTCAGATCCAGCGCGACGGAATCGAGGTGGACAGGGGGCTCTGGGGCGCGGCGGTGGCGGTCGATCCGGGCGAGCACATCGTCGTGGCGACCGCGCCGGGAAAGCAGCGCTGGGAGGGCAAAGGCACCACCGGCCCGTCGAGCCCACGCCTCGACATCACCGTTCCAATGCTCGAAGAACCCTTGAAATCAGAGCCGATCGCCGCATCGACGATCGCGACGCCGTCGCGGTCCGAGCTTCCGTCCAATCGTCGCAGCCTGGTCCCGGCGTTCGTGGTCGGCGGCGTCGGCGTGGTCGGCGTCGGCGTCGGCGCGGCCCTCCTCGCGCTGTCGGCGGGCGCGCTCGCCGACGCGAAGACGAACAGCACGGTGCTCCGCGCCAACGGAGGGAGCTGCAACCCCGCGTTCAGCAACTACGCGGGCCAGAGCCCCTGCGCTGCGCTCGACGCGACGCTCACGAAGGTGGACACCCTCCACAATGCCGGCCTCATCCCGCTCGTCGTCGGCGGCGCAGCGGTAGGCGGCGCGCTGCTGTACGCGCTCTGGCCCGCGAGCGGCGCGAGCGCGGCGAGCGGCGTGAAGCACGCAGCCCCGAGCGCGCGGATCGCGCCGATCATGGGGCACGGTGAGGGCGGCGTGCTCCTCTCGGGGAGCTTCTGATCGCGGCCTCTGCGCGACGTACAGCGTAAGCTTAAAGCGTAAGCCCGTAGCCCCGCCCGAGCGTCGCCGAGAACAGGTTGCACGCCGCGTGGAACAGCAGCGACGAGCCCACGCCGCCGGTGCGCTTGCGCAGCCAGCCGAACACCAGCGCGGGGAAGAACACCGCGAGCCGCGCCGGGTGGTGGATCGTCAGGTAGTGGCCGACCGCGAAGATCGCCGCGGCCACCAGCCACCCGGGCCCGAGATCGGCGCCGAGGATCCGCCAGCGCGGGGCCCACGCGCGGTCGAGCGCCGACTGCAAATAGCCTCGAAAGAAAGCCTCTTCCGGCAGCGCGATCACCACGAGCTGCCCGGCGATCTCGTCGAAGAGCGAGGCCGGCATCCGGAAGCTGAAGTGCATCCGCGGGTGCCACGCGGCGCGGTAGCCGAGCCAGAAGATCGGGAAGATCACCGCGACGAGCAGCAGCGCCCAGCCGACGGCCTGCGCGGCGTCGCGGGCCATGCGGCGCGGATCGAGCGGCGTGGGCTCGAGCACGCCGCCGAGCGAGAGCCCGTAGGCGCGCACCGTGCGCTCGTCGTGCCGGAGCACCAGCCACCACGTCGCCGCGAGGAAGCTGACGCCGACCAGCGTCGCGGCGTATTTGTCGGGCGAGACGAACGAGACGGCGGTGACGACGGCGCTGGTGATCGCCGCGGCGAGGAGCGGCCGGACCGGGCCTTTCGGCTCCTGATCGACGTGCGGGATCCGCTCGGGCACCGCGGTGGCCACAGGCACCTCGACGACGATCGGGGCGGGCGCGATCGGATCCGCTGCGGCCTGCGGCGGCTCGGGCGAGTCGTCCATGGCCTGCGTCGGCTCGGCGATCTCGGGTGCTTCTGGCGAGGGGAGCGTGCTCACGATCGGGGGCGGAGCCTAGTCGCCCCGCGTGGAAGAGGCGATGCGGATGACGAGCGACGCGCGCCGCGCGACCCCGGAGAGGCCCTTTTCTGGCCTTCTTCGCCTGGATCGATAGAGTGCCAACCAGCGTGAAGATCCTTCCCCCAAAGCCTTTTCTCGCCCTCGCCATCGCCGCGCTCGCCCTGGGTCGCCCGGCGCCGGCGCGCGCGTTCTCGCCGTACCTCGTCGTCCCCGATCCGGCGGTGGCCGAGGCCTCGCCCGCGTACCGCTACGCGAACATGAGCGACGCCGAGGCCTTCGAGGAGCTCGATCGGCGCAAGATCCTCTACACCAAGCTCGACGCCACGCCGGGCGTGCGCGCGCCGATCCGGCTCACCGGGCGGCTCCACGGCGTGTACATCCACTCGTCGCTCCCGCCCGACGAGCGGGTGAAGACGATGTTCGAGATCCTCGACGCGCGCCTCGGGCTGACGCTCGACGATTTCTCGGCGATCCTCGAGCGCCACGACATCGACGAGGTCGTGCACTTCACGATGTACCGGCCCAACGTGGGCGCCCCGACGCACGAGGTGCAAGACGAGCCGCAGGCCCGCGCGCCGGTGACGCGGCCGCGCTCGTCGAACGTCAAGGCACCTCCCGCGAAGGCTGCGCCGCAAAAGGCACCTCCGAGCCTGGGGATCAAAGGCACGATCGACGCGGGCAAGCGCGAAGGCCCGGCGCCGGTGAGCCTGAAGCAGAAGCCGGGCGAGCCCGGGCCGAAGCCGGTGGTGATGGTGACCGCCAGGAAACCCTGGCAAAAGCCGCTCGCGGTGCCCGTGTCAAAGCCCCTTGCCGCAGCCCCACCGCCGCTGCTGCGGCGCGCGCCGATCACCGTGGCTCGCCGCGATCCGCAGCCCTCCGGGCTCCATCAGACCACCTGGGCTCCGCCGGGGACGCGCCACCCGGCCGGCCTGGCCATCGACGTGGGGTTGCTCCACAAGAAGGATGGCCGCTGGCTCAGCGTGGCGCGCCAGTTTCAAGGCCACATCGGCGACAAGACCTGTGGTGACGGCGCCTATGTCCCCGAGGCGCCCGACGCCAGGGAGCTGCGAGCACTGGTGTGCGAGGCGTCGGATCTCGGCGTGTTCACCTATGTGCTGACGCCGGACTACAACGCGGCGCACGTGGACCATTTCCACATGGAGATAAAGCCCGGCGTGCGGTGGTTTCTCTACCACTGATCCGCGGCGACTCCCGGCCTCGGCGCTTGCGGCGTCGTCGGAGCCGCTTCCGCGGGCTCGCGCGCCGACGCCCCGCACCACTGAATCGTTGAGCAGGGGTGCCCCTCTTCGAGAAAATCTTCTCGAGACACGCAACTTTCCGGGTCGCCGCGTCGATTGACGTTCATGTCGCCGAGGACCGGCGGCGTGGAGGTGGCCAGTGGAAACTTCGAGCGTGGCATTGTCGAGGCGGGATCTACTCACGGGTACGGGCTTTCGCGCGCGGCGAAGGCTGGGTGGGGGCGCGTCCTCGGAGGTCTTCGAGGCCGTGGGGCCCAGCGGGCGGATCTGCGCCGTCAAGGTGCTGCGCGCCCTCCACCTCGATACGCGCGACGCGGTGCGGAGGCTCGTCCTCGAAGGAGAGGCGCTCGCGGCGCTCGATCACCCGAACCTGGTGCGCGTCCTCGACGCCGGCGTGACCCTCGACGGCCGCCCGTGGTTCGCCATGCCCAAGCTCGTCGGCGAGACGCTGCGCGACCGCCTCGATCGCGTCGGCGCGATCCCCTCGACCGAGGCGTGCTCGCTCTTTCTCGGGCTCCTCGCCGGCCTCGACGCGGCCCACGCGGCCGGCATCATTCACCGCGATCTCAAGCCCGCGAACCTCTTCCTCGTGCCGCGCCCCAAGCGCCTCGGCGGCGGAGGCGACCGCGAGCAGGTGATCCTCCTCGACTTCGGGATCGCCAAGATCGCCGGCTCGGCGATCGAGCCCTCGACCGGCGCGTACGTGCTCGGGACCCCGCGCTACCTCGCGCCCGAGCAGGTCCTCGGCGGCGCCGTCGACGCCCGCACCGACGTCTATGCGGCGGGCCTCGTGCTCTACGAAATGCTCACGGGGATCAGCCCTTTCGAGTGCCGCGGGGTGATCGAGCTGATGCGCGCCCAGCTCGACGAGAAGCCCGGCCGCGTCCGCGCGCGGGTCCGCGTCGCGCACGAGCTCGATCACGCCGTGGCGCGGGCGATCGAGAAAGCCCCGGGTCGCCGCTGGGCGAGCGCGGCGGTGTTCAGCGCGGTGATCGAGCGGGCGGCGGTGATCGAGCGCGCGCGGGCGAAGGCGGTGGCCTCGTGAGCGACGCGGATCGCACGCTGGATCTCGACGCTTCGCCGCCGGTCGACGTGCTCGCCACGGTGACGCTCGCGCCCGGGCAACGCCTCGCGGGGACGCCGTACGTCGTGGTGCGCCGGCTCGGCCGCGGCGGGATGGGCGACGTCTACGAGGTGGCCGACGGATCGCTCGCCGGCCCGCGCTACGCGCTCAAGCTGCTCCACGCAGCGCTCTGCCATCGAGCCGACGTCGCGCTCCGGTTCCAGCAAGAGGCCCTGGTCGCGGCGCGCGTCGATCACCCCAACGTGGTCCGCGTCTTCGCGCTCGGCGAGACGGCGGACGCGCGGCCGTACCTGGTGATGGAGCTGCTGCGCGGCCGTGATCTCCGCGCCGAGCTCACCAGCCGAGGCCCGCTCGCGGAGGCCCGCGCGGTCGACCTCGTGGCCCAGGCGCTCGACGGGCTCGCGGCGGCCCACGCGGCGGGCGTGGTCCATCGCGACGTCAAGCTGGAGAACCTCTTCCTCACCGACCATGGGACGGTGAAGGTGCTCGACTTCGGGATCGCCAAGATCACGGCAAACGAAGCTTCGTTCACGCTTCCCGGCGCGGTCGTCGGCACCTTGCGATCGATGGCCCCGGAGCAGTTCGCGCAGGCCGCCGTCGACGCGCGCGCCGACGTCTACGCCGCGGGCCTCGCGCTCTACGAGCTCGTCGCGGGCCACGGCCCGTTCGACGAGCTGCGCGGCCTGCCCCTCGCGCTCCAGTTCGCCCACTGCGAGCGGACCCCGCCCGCGCCCTCGCGCCTCGCGCGGCGCCCGATCGCCGCGGGCGTCGAGGCGGCCATCCTCTGCGCGCTCGCGAAATCCCCTGCCGATCGCTTCCAGAGCGCGCGCGAGATGGCCAGCGCGCTCCGCGCCTTGGTCCCGGCGGCTCACCCCTCGACGCGCGCGGGAGGCTCGATCCGCCGCTTCCACCGGCCCCTTCGCGCCCTGATCCCCGCGGTGCTCGCGGCGATGTTCGCCCTCGGCGTGGCGGTCGGGCGAGCGTACGCCGGCCCTCCTCCACCCCACGCGATGGCCGTGATCCACTGAGGGATCGCAATCACCTGTAAGCCCTGCCGGGCGCCTGCGTTACCCTGGCCGAACGGAGGGACTGATGAACGCGACGCGACGTTTGAGTATCGGGCTCGGAATCATGGCGCTCCTGGCGACGGCCGCGGGCTGCGGGGGAAGCAGCGCGGGGATGATCGGGGGCACCGCAAAGGCGCCGATGCCCGAGTCCGCCGGCCCTGCCGAGTCCATCTCGCAAGGCTACGGGCAGGCCACCAACTCCCCTCCGCCCGCGCCTCCCGGGCAGCCGGGCAGCTCGATGGCCGACGCGTCGGCGATGCCCTCGTCGCCTTCGATTCAGTCCGCGCCCTCGGCCACCGCCGGCATGGTCCCGCGCGACGCGCCGATGCGCGAAGCCGAGAAATCCCATCGCGCCGAGGAGCCCAGCCCGACCGATCGTCCGGGCCTCGGCACCGAGTGGGGCGAGACGCGCTTCTCGAAGATCACCACGGTCCCGTTCATCCGCGCCGACACGTCGAACCCCTTCGCCACGGCGAGCTTCTTCTACAACGACGAGCAAGGCGCTCGCGACATGGCCAACCTCAGCGGCTTCCGTCGCTTCGCGGCGGGCTCGGTCGCCGCGGCCGGTGGCATCGTCTCGGTCGGCCTGCGCGACGAAGGCGGCCGTTTCCTCAGCGGCTTCGCGGCCAACGGCAAGAGCTTCGTCATCGGCGAGGCGGGTCGGCGGTACATCATCGTCGTCCACAACAACACCGACAACCGCCTCGAGGTCGTCCTCTCCGTCGACGGCCTCGACGTGCTCGACGGCAAGGCCGCGAGCTTCAACAAGCGCGGCTACCTCGTCGATCCTCGCGCCGAGGTGGAGATCGACGGCTTCCGCCAGAGCGTCGACACCGTCGCCGCGTTCCGCTTCGGATCGGTCCGAGGCTCCTACGCCGCGCAGAAGACGGGCGAAGCGCGCAACGTCGGCGTCATCGGCCTCGCGGTCTTCAACGAGCGCGGAACCAACCCCTCGGCCTGGGGCAGCGACGACGCGCAGAAGCGCCGCGACGCGAACCCCTTCCCGGGCCAGTTCGCGACCCCTCCCTGATCCGTTGCAGCTCAAACGATCTTGTGGGGCGGGCCTCCATGCCCGCCCCATGGATCACCCCTGGCGGCACCTACGCCTCCGCTCTTCACACCCCGAACACATCCGCGAACGCCTCGAACGCCGCCCCCTCCTCGCCGTCGCTCGCCTCACCGGCGTACACCCCGCGTCCCGCATGACCTCTGTCCCTCCCAGCTCGCGCGGTCCCTCGTCGACGCTCCGCGTCCTCTCGCTGGAGTCGAGCCACGTCATCGTCGCGCGCGGCCACGCTGTCGTCGCGATCTGGCGGCGGCCCATGGATCTCGCCTCGGTGAAGATCGCGCACACCGCGCTCCGCGACGTCGCCAAGCGCCACCCGGGCGAGGCGATTTACGTCAACGTGATCCGCGGCGCGGTGCCTCCGCCGAGCGACGACGTGCGCCGCGAGCTCGTGGCGATGGTCCGCACCGGCGCCGGCGCATTCCGCGGCGTCGCGATCCTCGCGCTGGGCAACGCCTTCGTCGGATCGCTGGTGCGCAGCGTCGTCGCCGGGATGCTGATGATCGCCCGCCCCGCGTTCCCGATGAAGGTCTTCGGCGAGCTGACCGAGGCGACCGACTGGATTGGCACCCTCGGCGGCGGCGCCGCGGCCGCGCGCGACGTCGAGGTGGTGGTCAACCAGGCCTCGGCGCGGCTCGACGCCAGGGCCGCGGCCGATCGCGCGCCGCGCAGCAGCCGCCGCTGACGCTACGCGCGCAGGAGCGCGAGCAGCGTGGCCGCGCCGCCCGCGAGATCGATGGGAAACCGCAGCTCGGTCATGGTCTCGACCCCGAGCGCCACGGCCACGAGCAGGCTCGCCGTGAGCGCGGGATCCACGTCGGCGCGGAGCTGACCCGCGGCCTGCCCTTTGCGGATCGCCTTCGTCACCCGCGCGCACCCCTCTTCCAGGAAACCCACATAGTACCGCCGGAGCTCGCGCGAGCGCGCGCACGCCGCGAGGAACTGGTGCGGCGGGATCTGCCCGAACGAGAGGAAATGCCCCGGCGAGCACATCGCGGCGAACGCGGCGACGGCGCGCTCGAGATCGAACGCGCCCTCGGCGCCGACGAGGATCGTGTCGAGGAAGCCCTGCGTCGCCTTCTGCATCACCGCGACGATGAAGTCTTCGCGGGCCGTGAAGTGCACGTAGAACGCCCCGCGGGTGAGGCCGGCGCGCGCGCAGATGGCGTCGAGGCTGGGCGCGTCGAGCCCCTCTTTCGAGAAGATGGCGAGCCCGGCGTCGAGCAGCGCCTCACGCGTCTCCTGCTTCGCGGCCTCGCGCACGCTCACGGTCTTCGGAGCCTTCGCCGGGTTTTTTCGGATCACTCCCTTGACATACGCGTCCGTATGTGAAAAATCAAGCTCACATACGGCTTCGTATGTAAGCTCGATTCGAGAGGAGCCCGCGACCCGATGAGCCTCGCCACCGCCGCCGCCGTGCCTGCCACGCCCGCGCTCGCGCACGCCAAGATCTGGGCGCTGCACCTGCTCTGCTTCACCTTGCCGCTGCTCACGCTGGGCTTCGTCGTCACCGGGCCGCACCCCTGGTACGTCGCCCTCGCGTCGTTCGCCGTGGTCCCGATCTTCGCCGCGATCGACAACCGCAGCGGCCCCGCGGAGCACCTGCCCGCCGCCGATCTCCCGGCCCTCCCGTTCGACGTCGTGCTGGTCACGCTCGTCGCGCTCCAGCTCGTCAACGTGGGCCTCGCGGCGCGGATGGCGGCGCACGCGGGGCTCTTCTCGCTCGACGCCCTGGCGACCACGGTGCTCGTCGGCGCCACCTCCGCGTACTCGGCCATCGTGGTCGCGCACGAGCTGATCCACCGCAAATCAAAGGCGATGGCGCTCCTCGGTCGGGTCCTGCTCTGGACGGTGATGTACGATCACTTCTTCACCGAGCACGTCCGCGGCCACCACGCGCGCGTGGGTACGGAAGACGATCCGGCGACCTCGCGCTTCGGCGAGACCTACGGCGAGTTCTGGCGGCGCACGGTGCCCGGCCAGCTCCGCAGCGCCTTCCGCATCGAGGCCAAGCGCCTCGGCGACGAGGACATGAGCTGGCTCGATCGGCGCTCGCTCCGCAACACCGTGGTGCACGGGATCGCCTTGCAAACTGCGGTCGCCGTCGCGATCTTCGCCCTCCTCGGCCCCGCGGCCGGCGTGGTGTATTTGCTCCAGGCCTACGTCGCGGTCCGGCTCCTCGAAGCGGTGAACTACTTCGAGCATTACGGCCTGCGCCGCGTCGGCAAGAAGGTCCGCCCCGTCGACTCGTGGGACAGCGACTCGTGGTTCACGCTCTTCGCGCTGGTGGGTCTGTCGCGCCACGCCGATCATCACGCGTACGCGGCGCGCCCGTATCAGTCGCTCCGCCCGTGGGCCGAGAGCCCCAAGCTCCCGCACGGCTACGTGGGGATGGTGGTGCTGGTGCTCTTCCGCAACGCCGAGGCGCGCCGGCTCCTGGAAATCGAGCTCCGCCGCACCAGGCTCGGGCCGTTCGCCGAGGCGGTCTGAGCTACCGCTACTTCGCCGAGCCGGGCGGCGCGGGCGGGTGCTCGCGGGCGATGTCGCGCTTCTCCCGGTTGGTGAGCGGATCAGGGCAGACGACGGGCTCGCGACGATCGGCGTCGGGGCTCTCGCGCGTGCAGGTTTTCCCGGCGATCCGGATGCTCTCCCCGGGGTTGAGATCGGCGACGCAGGGGAACGACTCGGACGCCGAGACCTGCTCGCCGTCGACGGAGTAGACCTCGCAGCGGTTGCCGGTCCTCGCGAACAAATAGCGACGCGTGGGCCGTCGCGGCGGCGGTCGCGGCTCGCTCGCCGACGCTGTGGCCGGCGGCCCCGCCACGGTGGTGACCGAGGTCTGCTCGTCGCACCCGGCGGCGATCGCGCCGAGGATCGCCGCGCCGACGAGGGTCGCAATCCCCTTCATTTCCCGGGGAAAATGAAGATGCTCACCTTGGTGAGGAAGAAGTCGGCGACGAGGATGGAGATGGAGATCGCCACCACCGTGCGCGTCGTCGCCTGCCCCACGCCCTCGGTCCCGCCGCGGGTGATCAGGCCGAAGTGGCAGCCGAGGATGGCGATGATCGCGCCGAAGAACGGCGTCTTGAACATGCCGCTGAAGTAGTCGGCGAAGTTGACCGAGCCGAGCGCGGTGCGGAGAAAGAAGCCCGGCGGGATCCCGAACTGGTTCGAGCAGATCGCCATCGCCCCGCAGAAGCCGAGCACCAGCGCGAAGGCGCAGAGCACCGGCATGACGATGATGCTGGCGACGAGGCGCGGGACGACGAGCTTCTTCACCGGATCGGCGCCGAGCGCGCGGATCGCGTCGATTTGCTCGGTCACGGCCATGGATCCGACCTCGGCGGCGATGCCCGATCCGATGCGGCCGCCGACGATCACCGCGGTGAGCGTGGGCGCGAGCTCGCGCGAGAACGAGAGGCCGATGATCCGCCCCGTGTACTCCATGCCGCCGAACTTCTGGAGGCCGAAGGCGAACTGCACGGCCATGACCATGCCGACGAAGAGCGCCGTGACCGAGGCGATCCCCATCGACTGCACGCCGAGCGAATCCATCTGGTAGAGCGTCGATTGCAGCTCGAAGGGGCGCTGCCACATGGCGACGGCGGCGCCGGCCGTCATCCGACCGATCTGGCCGAGCTGCTCCAGGAACGAGCGCGTCGTGGTGATGAAGCCCCACTCCTTCGGCTTGGTCGGGACCGGAGGCAGGAACGACGGCGGGGGCGCGTCGGAGGGTTCATTCCGCATGGGTCGGCACCGTGGCAAAGCCCTGCACGAAGCGCTCGAACGCGGCCACGCCGCGATCGAAATGAGCGGGCGCAGCGAGGTAGTAGAGGTCGTGGACGCAGTCGTCCTTCTTCATCACCCAGACGTCGAACTTGGTCGCGACGCCGTCGAGCTTGGCCGAGAGGCGGGTGTGCATCGCCTCGCGGCCGTCGAACGGGACCACCGTTTGCTCGAGGATTTCCCGCTCGGTGAAGCCCAGGAAGAGGTGGAGCGTGAGCGAGGCCAGGGGCACGTCGCCGCCGTCTTCGTGGCAGCGCGTGTCGACCGCGATCGTGCCGCCGCCCTCGTCGCGGTAGGCGAGCGCGGCGTGCGAGACCTCGACGCGCGTCCAGCCTTCGGGCGGCGGCGCGACGCGGAAGGCGAAGCCCTGGCCGTGGTAGACGCTGCCGTCGAAGGCCGAGGCGCCGCAGCCCGCGAGGAGCGACGCCAGCATCGAGGCGAAGGCGAAGAAGATCCCGCGTCGCAAAGGGGAAGCGTCGTGCCGGCCGGATCGCATCGCGACGGCGACGCTAGCACCTCGCCCTCACCCGCCCCAAGGGCTTCGCCCGGACTCGGTGGAAGGACGAGGCCCGGAGGGCCGGAACCCGCGAAAGCGCTCGTGGTCCTGCAGCAGCAAATGCGCCGATCGCGGCCCGGTGATCACCGACTGCTCGAGCAGGAAGACCGGGATGCTGGTCGCCAGCAGCAGGTAATTGACGACCGGTAGGCTGCGGGTCGGGAGGCGATCACGAACCGGGATCATCGTCGGCTCGGTATCGCCACGCGGGGCACCGGGCGCCGCTCCGCGAACAGGCAAGCCTGGCGGCGCCGGGCGCTCGCGATCGTGGTAAACATCGGCCCTCCGATGCCCACGCTTCGCCTGCACCTCCACGACACCCTCTCCGCCAAGCTGACGCAGGTGGCGCCCCGCCACGCGGGCGAGCTCCGCGTCTACACGTGCGGGCCCACCGTTTACGACGTCGCGCACATCGGCCACGCCCGCGCGGCCGTCGCGCCCGACATCCTGGTGCGGCACGCGCGCGGGCAGGGGCTCACCGTCAACTACGTTCGAAACGTCACCGACGTGGACGACAAGATCCTCAAGCGAGCGGCCGAGTCCGGCGAGGCGCCGATGGATCTCTCGGCGCGCATGGCCCGGCTCTACCAGGAAGACATCGAGGCCCTGGGGTGCGTGCGGCCGACCACCGAACCCCGGGTTTCAAAGTCGATCCCGGAGATCATTACGCTGGTCGAGGCGCTGATCGCCAAGGGCTCGGCCTACGCCGTCGACATGCCCGGCGGCACGCGCGACGTGTACTACGCCGTCCGCACCTTCGAGGGCTACGGCAAGCTCTCCAAGCGCAACATCGAGGATTTGCAGAGCGGCGCTCGCGTCGAGACCTCGGACGAGAAGCGCGATCCCCTTGATTTTGCGCTCTGGAAGGGCTGCACGGAGGACGCGTGGGGCTGGGAGAGCCCGTGGGGCAAGGGCCGACCCGGGTGGCACATCGAGTGTTCGGCCATGGCCGAGCGCTACCTCGGGCACGGCTTCGACGTGCACTGCGGCGGGATGGATTTGATCTTCCCCCACCACGAGAACGAGATCGCGCAGAGCGAGGCCGCGCACCCGGGCGAGGGGCCGTTCGCCTCGATCTGGATCCACAACGGCTTCGTCAACATCGACAAAGAGAAGATGGCGAAGTCGCTCGGCAACTTCGTCACGATCCGTGACGTTTACGCGCGCAACGACGCCGAGGCGCTGCGCACCTTCCTGCTCGGCGTGCACTACCGCGGGCCCATCGCCTTCGACACCGACAAGCTCGACGACGGGCGGGTGATCTTCCCCGGCGTGACCGAGGCCGAGCGGCGCGTCGATTACTTTTACCAGGCGATTTCAAGGCTCGAAGCGCTCGCAGGACCGGGCGCAGACGAGGCGCCGCAGGCCGTGCTGCCGAAGGGTCTGATCCAGATGGTGAAGCTCGCGGCCGAAGCGAAGGGCCGTGTCGACGCTGCGCTCGACGACGATCTCAACACGCCGGTGGCCCTCGCGGTGGTGGGCGAGGTGGCCAAGGCCGCGAACGAGCTGGCCGATCTGGTGGTGAAGCGAAAGAACGACGGCGAGCTCGCCAAGGCCGCGCCGATCGTGTCGGCCCGGCTGCTGCGCGCGCTGCGATCGTGCGCGGAGCCGCTCGGCCTCTTGCAGACGCCCGGCGACGACTACCGGGCGCGCACGCAGAAACAGCGCCTCGCGGTGCGCGGCCTGACGACCGAGGGCATCCTCGCGCGCCTCGCCGAGCGCAAGGCCGCCCGCGAATCGAAGGACTTTGCCCGCAGCGACGCGATCCGGAAAGAGCTCGACGCGGCGGGGATCGAGATCGCCGACGGCCCCGAGGGCTCGACCTGGAGGGCCTCGATCTAGCTCAGGACCGGAGCCTGGCCTCTCTCGTGCAAGCGCGCGGAGTGGACGGTTCCCCTCACGAGATTTACGTTCCGTCGCGCTTCATCCTCTCCTCGCGCTCGCCGACCTCCGACTCAGGTAACCGACCATGGCCAAGGATCTCTATGCGGTGCTCGGCGTCCCCAAGACCGCCGACGAAGAGACCATCAAGAAGGCGTTTCGCAAGCTCGCCATGAAGTACCACCCGGACAAGAACCCGGGGAAGGCGAACGAGGCGCGCTTCAAGGAGGTCAATCAGGCGCAAGAGGTCCTGAGCGATCCGACGAAGCGCGCGCTCTACGACGAGTTCGGCGAAGACAGCATGTCGCAGAACTTCGATCCCGAGCGCGCCCGGATGATTCGCCAGTACGGCGGCGGCGGCGGAGGTCGGCGGGCCGGTGGTCCGGGCGGGCAGACGGTCGACATCAACGACATCTTCGGCGGCGGCGGCGCGGGCGGCGGCGGCGATTTCGGCGATATTCTCGGCGATCTCTTCAATCGCGGCGGCGGCGGCCGCGGGGCGCGCGCGCCGCGACCGAGCCGCGGTCAAGACATCGAGGCCGAGGTCACCATCGAGTTCGCCTCGGCGGTGAAGGGCGCGACGCTCGATCTCACGCTCGGCGAGGGAGCGCCGGTGCAGGTGCGGATCCCCGCCGGCGCCAACGAGGGGAGTCGGCTCCGCATCCCCGGCCAGGGCTCACCCGGCTCGGCCGGCGGTCCCGCGGGCGATCTGCGGATCACCGTGCATGTCAATTCACACCCGCTCTTCAAGCGGGAAGGCGACGATCTGACCCTCGATTTGCCGATCACCCTGGCCGAGGCCTACCGCGGCGAGAAGGTGAAGATCCCGACGCCCGACGGCGAGGTGACGCTGAAGGTCCCGGTGCGGACCCAGAGCGGGAACATGACCCGTTTGCGCGGCAAGGGCGTGGCCCGCAAGGGCAAGGAGGCGGGCGATCTCTACGTGCGCTTCATCGTGTACGTGCCCACGGAAGACGACCCCGAGGTGGCCAAGGCGATTGACTTGCTCGCCGACAAGGTGCCGGATCCTCGCGTGGGGATGAAGTTCTGATGATCCGGCGGCTCGGGGCCTGGGGGCTCGCTGCCTCCGTCCTCACCGCGTGCAGCGGCGCGCCGCCGCTCACCCCACCTCCGCCAACCACCCCACCCCCCCTTCTCACCGCCGCCGTTCCAGTTCCCGTTCCCGTTCCCCTTCCCGCTCCCGCTCCGACTCCCCCCGACCAGCCCGCAAAGGCCCCTGATCCCCCGCCGGCCCCAAAGCCCCCTCCCGTCACGATCGAGATCCCCTTCCAGCTCGACAAGCGGCCCACCTTCACCACCAAGGAGGCCTTCCTCCTCGATCTGCGCGAGCGCACGCGCTGGAACAAGGGCTCTCTTGGCACCCTGGCGGCCGAGGTACCGAAGACGCCCGGGCACCCGATGCCCAAGGTGATCGTCGACGTCAAGAACTCTTCGGGTGGCCACAAGGCGGCTGACGTGCAGCGCGTGCTGCGGAAAATGCTCTGGATCAAGGTGATCGAGTGCTACGGGCTCGGCGCCTACAAGGATCAGAAGCTCCATGGCACCGTCGCCATCGGGTTCAAGATCAGCAGCGCGGGGCAGATCACCGGGGCTCGCGCGGCGGGCGGGACCCTGCCCGACGACGACGTGGTGGCCTGTCTGGTCAACCGGGTGCAGCGCGTGGAGATGCCGAGAGCGAAGAAGGGATCGCGGGCGAGCATCCTGATCGAGATCAACCACGGCGACGAGCCGATGCCGCCGCCGCCGAGCCTGATCACGCCGGGCGACGGCGTCTTCGACCGCGAGGCCGTGCGCGCGGTGATCACCGCGGCGCTGCCCGATCTGGAGGCCTGCTATCGACCCGCGCTGGCCTATGCGCCGGAGCTGTGGGGGAGGCTCGGGATCCGCTTTCACCTGACGGAGAAGGGCAAGCTCGACGAGGCCTTCGAGGTGGAGTCGCAGTTCCCCGACGAGAACGTGTCGCTGTGCGCGCTCCGCGCCGCGCGCAAGCTGAAGTTTCCGAAGGCCGAAGGCGGGGAGATCCGCTTCGTGGTGCCTTTGCGCTTCGGCGTCGAGCCCGCCCCGGCGAGCGAGCCGGCGGCGCCGAGCCCCGGCGGCTGAGCGCGCGCCGGGCGCGGAGGCCAGACGCCGCATGGAATCACCTCGAGCGCTCTACGGTGTAGCCGCGAGCCGCGAGCCGCACTAGACCCGCGGGCGGAGGATCATCCGCATGTCGCTCTACGAAGCCTCGGTTCCGCAGCTCAAGAAGATGCTCACCAACGCCGACAAGTGGCTCGAAGCCGCGGTCGAGCACGCGAAGGCCAAGGGGTTCGATCCGAACATCCTGGCCTCGGCCCGGCTCGCGCCGGACATGTACCCGCTCACGCGGCAGATCCAGTCGATCGCCGACGGCGCCAAGTTCTGCGCGGCGCGCATCACGGGCAAGGAGGCCCCCAAGCACCCCGACACCGAGACCACGATCGACGAGCTCCGCGCCCGGCTCCAGACGGTGATCGCCTACCTCGACACCTTCACGGCGAAGGACTTCGAGGGCGCGAAGGACCGCCTCGTCGAGCTGCCCTTCATGCCCGGCAAGACGCTCAGCACCGCCGATTTCCTCAACGAGATGTCGCTGCCCAACTTCTATTTCCACGCGGTGACGGCCTACGACATCCTGCGCCACAACGGCGTTCCGCTCGGGAAGATGGGCTACATCGGCTCGATGAACATGAAGGACAAGTGATCTCGGGGTGAGCGAAGAGGGGCTGACCGCTCGCGCGGGTCAGCCCCTCTTCTGCCCGAGAGCGGGCTCACGGCCCTGGCGAGCGGTCCTGTGGACTCTGCTGCTCCACGCGAACGAGGGAGAAGCTGTAGCCCTTCGTCGCGAGATACCCGGCGGACTTCGCTTCCTCGTCGCCGAGCGGCCCCATTCGCGTGTATCCGCTGCTCTCGACCAGGAATTCGCCGTCCGGCGCTTCGATCTGCGCGGGTGGGCCGTTGAACGTGGTCTGGATCGAGACCCCGTTGTGCATGACCTTCATCTCGTAGTCGCGCCACGGCTCGTGGATCGACCGCTCGGGGCTGAAGGTGATGGTCCAGCCTGGTAGCGGAGCGGGATCACGCGGCAGACTGTCGGCGTCGGCCAGCAGCACATCGCCGCTGGGCCGGGCGATCAGGGCCTCAATCGCCCTGCCGCCGAGGCCGGCGTTGAACGCCGTGACCGAGCCACAGACTAGCTCGCCCGCGGCGAAAGGCAGATGGATCCCGGCGCGAAGGCTGATCAGGAGCGCGTGGGCCACGGGGATCTCTCCTTCGGACCAGGGAGTCGGTCCGTCGCGGCGGTCGGGCGAGCCGGCGGCGCCGGAGGCCTGGCGAACCCCTCGGAGCTGGAGGGTTTTGCAGTCGAGAGGAGCCGTGTCGTCGAGGACAATCTCCAGGGGCTGATCGAGGGTGTCGCGCGCGTCGATCGCGGCCTCTTCCGGCGCGAGCACCGCGCGGCGCATTTCGCGGACGCGGCCCTGAAAGCGGCACTGGGGTGGGGCGTGACGGCCGCAAACGATCCTCGCCAGGGGGTCTTTGCGAGCCGCGGCGGCGACGCCGAGCACCGGCGCGGCGACGGGGGACGATGAGGCGGTGGCGGTGGGTCGGGCCTTGCTGTCGCTCGAAGGATGACAGGCCAGGAGCGCGGCGGAGGCGCCGAGGAGCCAGAGGAAACGAATCATATTTCCCTGTATCCGCAGGCTCGACACCCGGAAAGAGGATGTCGAGCCGTCCCGGAAGGCTGCGCCACCTTCCCAGGAGAGCTTGGACGGGTTCGCCTCACTGTGCCACACCCCGTTCGCGGTGTAGGGCTCGGCGCCGTGAGCTTCGTGGGCTCACGGCGCGTTCGCGGAAGGAGCGATGACGCTCAGGGAGCGTACTTGACCAGGAGCGCGTTGAGCCCCTGCGCGAGCGTGCTCTCGGCGCCCGCGGCGTAGACCGCTCCGTTCGCGTCGAGGACGAGGCCGTTCATCGCGTCGTCGGAGCCGGCGTTCCCGTTGTAGGTTTGCGGCCACGAGGGCGCGCCGATGGCCACGCCGGCGGCGCTGAACTTCTGTACCCAGCCGTCTTGGGTGTTGTTCGCTTGCGTGAAGTAACCACACACCGCGACCAGGCCGGTCGGATCGACGCCGATGCCGAGCGCCTCGTCGGCGAGGGGCGTGTTCACGCTCGCGGTCGTCTGCCACACCTGGGTCCCTGCGCTGTTGAGCCTGCTGATCCAGGTGTTGAGGTTCCCGCCGGCGATGGTCTGGCTGCCGGCCAGATAGACGTTGCCCGCCGCGTCGGTGGCGATGGCAGAGCCCGTGTCGGTGCTGTTGCCGGGGCCGTTGAAGGTCTTGTTCCAGAGCGCGGTGAAGCTCACGCCGTTGTCCTGGTACTTGCGCACCCAGACGTCGGACAGGTCGGTGTTGTCGATGCTCCCGGTGGCGATGACTGCCCCGTTGGCGTCGACCGTGATGGCGAAGCCAAAGTCGCTGTGGTTCGTGCCAGCCAGGTTGAGCGGGTTGGGGTTGGTGTCGTTGACGACGTCGGTCCAGGCGATGGTGCCGTTGAGGCCGGCGAGCTTGGCGACGAGGATGTCGAAGGCGTTCGTCGTGACGTTCGGGACCACGGCGCCGGTGATGAAGACGTCGTTGGCGGAGTTGGTCGCGACCCCGAGGCCGAAGTCGTTGTAGGTGACCTGCGCGGGATTTCCGGCGTAGACCTGGGTCCACACCGTCGCGCCGTTCATGTCGTACTTGCGAACCCAGACATCGCTGCCCGAGCCCACGGCGGTCACCACGGCGCCGACGACAATCACGTTCCCCAGCTTGTCGGTCGTCACGCCGTAGGCGGCGTCGTCGCCGTTGCCCGCCCCGTTGAACGTCTGCGTCCAGAGGACGACGCCCGTCGGGCTCTGCTTCTGCACGATGGCGTTCGTGCCCTGGTTGGCGACCGAGACGACGCCCGCCGTGATGATGTTGCCGCTCGGATCCTTGGTCACCGCGTACCAGGCGTCGGCCACCGCGTCCGACTTGGTGAGGAGGACCGTGCCCGAGGCGACGCAATCGATGTTGCAGCCGTCGCCATTGACCATGTTCCCGTCGTCGCAGGCCTCGGTCGCTTGCTTGAACCCGTCACCGCACTTGGCGTTCTTGCAGGCCAGGGTGCAGGTCCCGGTGTTGAGGTTCCCCATGCCGAGGTCGCACTCCTCGGTGCCCGCCTGGACCAGGCCGTCGCCGCATTTGGCGCTCTTGCACGCCGCCGTGCAGGCGGCGGTGTCGGCGTTCAGCATCCCCATGTCGCACTCTTCGACGCCGGTGCGGACGAAGCCGTCACCGCAGCTCGCGTTCTTGCACATCGAGGTGCAAGCGCCGGTGTCGACGTTGTTGCCCATGCCGAGATCGCACTGCTCGACCATCGATTGAACGAAGGAGTCACCGCACGTCGCGCTCTTGCACATCGAGGTGCAAGCGCCGGTATCGGAGTTCATGGCGCCGAGATCGCAGCCCTCGGCGGGGCCGACCAGGCTGTCGCCGCAGACCGCGTTCTTGCACGTCGAGGTGCAAGCGCCGGTATCGGAGTTCATCACGCCCATGTCGCACTCTTCACCCATCTGGGTGAAGCCGTCACCGCACTTGGCGGCCGCGCACTTGGTGGTGCAGGCGCCGGTGTCGGAGTTCATCGCGCCGTCGTCGCACTCTTCGCCCGTCTGCACGAAGCCGTCGCCGCACGCGGCGTTCTTGCACATCGTGGTGCAGGTGCCGGTGTCCGAGTTCTTCGCGCCCTCGTCGCACTCCTCGCCGGGATCCTTGTGGCCGTCGCCGCACATCGCGGCCGCGCCGCCGGTACCGCTGGCCATGCTGCCCGTCGTCGACGCGTCGGTGCTCGTCGTGAGCGGCGCTCCGCCGCTGCCGCCCATTCCACCGGTGGTGGCCGAGGTGGTGTCGGAGCCGGTGGTGGCCGACGTCGCGCCGCCCGTCCCGCTGGCGCCACCGCCGCCGCAAGCGGCGCAGAGCATGCCAAGAAGTGTTACCGAGAGCCCGATCCTGGGAAAGCGATGAATTGTCATTGGGAACGGACTCTTGCTGAGCCCTGAATCGAAGTAAATTTCTTTTGAGGCTGGAGGAGGCGCGCGCAGAAAAATGACACAAGCGGCATCGCTATGTGCTGGCGTCGACACCCTTGCCGCGTCGCCACCTCCGCGGGATCGCGAAGCAATTGGACCGTTCGCCCCGGCCGACTAGTCTAGCCGGTCCATGGCCCAAGAAGCACCGGCGGCCGCCATCGCCCGCCTCCAGCGGATCTGGGAGGACGAGGTGCGGCCGTCCGCGCGGCGAGCGCTGATCGCGCTGACCGTCGGTGTGGTGTTCGGGGCCGCCCACCTCGCGCGCGTGGGCTCGCCGCCCGCGCGGATCGCCGCCGCCGTGAGCCTCGCGGCGATCCTCGTCGCGCTCGTGGCGCGAACGATCGTGATCCGCAGGCGCCGCCGCGACCTCCGCGGGATCGTGCGCGGCACGATCGGGCAGGCCGATCCCGAGCTCGGCGCGGCGACGATCCGCGCGCTCTCGCTCGTCGATCGCACCCAGTCCGACGATCGCTCGGGATCGCCCGCCCTCGCCGAGCTCCACCTGGCGCGGCTCCTGGGCCGCGCGCCCGCCGAGCGGATCGCGGGGCACGCGGCGCGATCGGGCTCGCGCTGGTCGAGCGCGGGCTTCGCGCTCGCGCTGCTCTGCGGGATCGTGGCGCTGGCGACGCCGCTCCGGATCGTCGAGGGCCTCGACGTGCTCGCGGCGAAGGGCGGCACGGCGCCGCTGGATCTCGTGTGGATCGAGTCGGTCGAGATGGCCGTGGTGCCGCCCGACTACCTGCACCAGTCGAGCAGCGCGCTCACCCCGTTCGCGCGGACGTCGGCGCCGCGCGGGAGCACGATCACCGTGCGCGGGCGGCCTCTCCACGAGGGTCGCGCGCTGGTGCTCACCGACGGCAAGAGCGACGAGGCCTTCGTCGACGACGGCTCCGGCGCGCTGGTGGCGCGATGGACGCTGGGCGACACCACGGCGCTCCGCGTCGCCGCGCGCTTCGGCGCCGTGCGCGTGACCCAGGCAGACGAGCAGGCGGTGATCTCGATCCCGGACGAGCTGCCGACGGTGCGCGTGGACAGCGCGCCGCGCACCGTGCGGATCCTGGAAGAGCCGAGCGTCCCGATCCACTACGAAGCCGTCGACGATCACGGCCTGCGCGAGGTCGATCTGGTGCTCCACTCGGGCAAGCGCGAGGAGCGGCGCGTGCTCTCGCGACCGCAGGCCGGCGCGACGATCGACCGCGGCGGCTACGAGATCCGCGCCAGCGATCCGTTCTTCAAGGGGACGTTCACGCCGGTCGAGGTGACCGTGGAGGCCCGCGACAACGACGTGGTCGCCGGCCCGAAATGGGGCAAGAGCGCCGCGATCTTGATCATTTTGCCGCAGGTGGGCGAGCCCGAGGCGCTCCGCTACCAAGCGCTGCTGAAGGCCCGCGACGCGGTGACCGATCTGCTGGCGTTCCGGCTCGGCGAGAAGGTGGCCGCGAGCGGCTCGACGGCGTCGCCGGCGGGCGCGGCGAAGTCGACGACGGCCGAGCACCTGGCGCGCGAGGCGGAGAAACAAGCCATCGCGGTGAAGGCCGTGGAGGACGCGCTCGGCGGTACGTACGGCGGGATCGGGCTGCGCGGGCGGATCGTCCCCTTGATGCGCGGTCAGCTTCGAAGGCTCGCGACGGCATTCGAGGCCGAGAAGAAGGGCAAGGGCGCCCTCGGCGAGCTGCACCAGAAGCTGGTCGACGAGACCGAGAACGCGCTGCTGGCGATCGACATCGGGGTGCGCACGCAAGGTGTCCGCGATACACGAAGCGTGGCGAAGCGGCTGGCGGACGTGGCCGACGAGTCGGCTGAAGCGGCGGCGCTCGGGGCCTCGGGCGCCGAGGCGAAGGTGCCCGCCGTTGCGCGGCTCGACGCGGCCGCCGAGGTGCTCTCGGGCGGCGCGACGCAGCTCCTCCGGCTCGGCGATCTGGGGCTCGATCTCGGGGAGATCGTGCAGAACGATCTGCGGCGGATCACCCGCGCCCGCGCCGCCAACGAGATGCAGCACGCCGAGTTCGCGTCGCGCGATCTGGCGGCGCGCTTGCGCGAGCCGGATCCGTCGTTCTCGGGCGGCGGCGGCAAGGGCGGCACGGAGTCGGGCGGCCCGCCGTCTCCCGGCGAGAGCGGCGAAGAGGCATCGGGCGCGGCCGAGGACGCGGCGCAGGCGGCGCGCGATCTCGAGGACCTCACCCGCGATCACGCCGCGCAGATGGACGACGTGGAGGACACCCTGCAAAAGGCGGCGTCGCCCGAGGAGATCGCCGCGCTGAAGGAAGAGGTGAAGCAGCACGCCGAGGCGATCCGCGAGGCCGTGAAGAAGCTGCCGCAGCAGGGCGGCGATCCGGGATCGGCGGAGGGCTCGGCCGCGGCCGGGCGCGCGGCGGCGGAGTCGATGGCCGGATCGCTGGAGCGGACCGAGCTGCGCGACGCGGTGGAGAACGGGAAGAAGGCCTCGCAGGCGCTGAAGGACGCGAAGCAGGTCGGCGATCAGCCGAACCAGTTCTCGCAAGAGCAGCAGGCCGGCCGCGAGGCCGAGCGCGCGCGCGAGGCGCTGGAGCGCGAGCTGGCCTGGACCGAGGACGCGCTGGAGAAGCTGCGCAAGGCCTCGTCGGCGAACGCCAAGGCCGACCTCGAGAAGGCCAGCAAGGCCGAGCAGCGGCTCGCCGAGCGCGCGCGCGACCTCGGCAAGAAGGGCGAGTCCGGCGATCGGAGCTTGCCGCAAGACATGCTCGATCGGCTCAGCGACGCCGAGCAGTCGATGCGCGACGCGGAGAAGGCGCTGCAGGAGGGCGACGGCGATCGCGGCTCGCGGCACCAGAAAGAGGCGCAGCGCCTGCTCGAGATGGCCCGCGATCAGGAGCGCGAGCCCGACGACAGCGAGAGCGAGGGGAACCGCGACGGCGACGGCAAGCGCCAGGCGAAGCGGGCCGAGATCCCCGGCAAGGACCAGCACAAGCGCCCGGAAGAGTTCCGGCGAAGGGTGATCGAGGGCCTGGGCGGCTCGGCCGATCCGCTGCTGCGCGAGGCGGTGAAGCGCTACGCGGAGGGGCTGCTCAAGTGAAAATAGCCTATAAAACAAGGCTCGTGCGCGTTCTCGCGGTGGGGTCGACGCTGCTCGCGGCGACGGCGTTCGCGGCGCCTCCCGCGGCCCCCAAGGCGCCGGTGTTCCGTCCGCTCAGCGGCGATCTGGTGCGCGCGTCGCGGGCGCGCGACGCGATCCTGGAGCTGGATTTGCCGGCCGGACGGCAGGCGCTCGACGGCGTCGATCCCGCCGACGCGGCGCTCTCGGTGGAGCGCGCGCGGCTCCTGCTGTTCTCGGGCGACTACGACGGCGCGGTCTCGCTCCTGAGCCGCGGCGATCTCGCGGCGACCGAGGAGGGCGCGGAGCTTGGCTACATCTCACTCGGCTGCGCGCGCGGAATGGCGTCGACGATCCGCGAGATCGACGAGGCGCGCGGCGTCGACGTGCGGCTTCAGGACGACGACGATCGCGCTCTCGTGCCGATGCTCGCCGACGTCGCGGTGCAGGTGCAGAAGACGCTGATGAAGGACCTCGGCGTCGAGCTGCCGAAGCCGCTGCGGATCGATCTGGTGCGCGATCAGTTCACCCTCGCGGCGATGACGGGCCTGCCGCTGGAGGCCGCGCGCACGACGGGTACCGTGGCGGTGGCGAAGTGGGGCCGCGTGACGATGGTGTCGCCCCGCGCGATGGCCCACGGCTACCCGTGGCTCGACACGCTGGCGCACGAGATGACCCACCTCGCGCTCTCGCGAGGCACGCGCGACAAGGCCCCGCTCTGGCTGCAAGAGGGCGTCGCGAAGCGCGAGGAGACGCGCTGGCGCGAGCCGCAGCCGCTCGACGACGTGCCCTCGGTCGACGTGATCGCGGCCGTGGGGCTCGACAAGGGCCTCGGTCGACCGATCGACAAGCTCGGCCCGTCGATCGCCATGCTGCCGACGCCGGAGCAGGCCCAGGTGGCCTTCGCCGAGGTGCAGAGCTTCATCCGCTTCTGGACCAAGGAGCTCGGCGACGACGCGCTCCCGCAGCTCGTGCTCCGCATCCGCGCGCTCGACGATCCGAACGACGTGAGCCGGGCGATCAAGGAGGTCTCGCAGGTCGATTTCGCCGAGTGGGACCGGCGCTGGCGCGGTCACCTCGCGACGGTGTCCCGCGACCTCGCGCCGGATCTCACGCCCGGCGCGAGCGTGCCGAACATGCGCGAGATCGTGAAGCGCGTGCGCCTCGGCGAGCTCCTGCGCGGGCGCGAGCACTTCGCCGCGGCGGCCGGCCAGCTCTCGCGCGCGCAGGCGATGGTGCCCACCGACGCGTCGATCCGCTGCTTCCTCGCGGCCGCGCTGCTCGGGCAGGGCGATCGCGCCGCGGCGGCGCCGTGGGTCGAGACCATCGAGGACGTGCACGGTCGTCAGGGCCGCTGGTGGTCGCTCCACGGCCTGCTCTTCCCCGATCGCGACGCGCCGCGATCGTTCGCGTACGGCGTGAGCTTCGATCCGCTGAACCCGCAGGTGGCCTGCGAAGAGAAGGCGGCGCCCGCGCTCCCCGGCGACGCGATCCGCGCGTCGCTCTGCGAGGCTGCGCGACGGATCCCTCGGTAAATCAAGGTCCGGTCGCGACACACGCCGCCGTCGGGGCCGTCACGCCGATCCGGGGATCCACGCGGCGGCGAGCTCGAGCGTGCGCGCGTTCTCCGGCACGCGCTGGAGGAAGCTCTCGCGCAGCTCGGGATCGCTGATCCGCGCGGCTCGCGCGCGAAGCCGGTTGCGGGTGACGAGGATCGCCGCGCGCGCACCCGGGGTGTCGCCGATCGCGTCGCGCGTCTCGGCGAAGATCAGCCGCACCAGGGCCTCGCCCGCGTCGGCATCGGCGCCGTCGATCAGGCTCATGGCCTCGGCGGCGGTCGCCGCGGCCTCGCGGGGTCGCCCGCGCGCGAGCGTGATCTGCGCGAGCGTGGCCAGCGCGTGGGCGCGCACGGTCGGGAGGTCGGCGGCCATCTCCACCGCGGCGAGCGCGTCGCGCAAGGCCGCCTCGCGGTCGCCCGCGAGCGCGTGGATCGCGGCGAGGTACATCCGCGATCCGGCCTCGAGCCTCCGATCGCCCTGGAGGTGAAACGCGCGCTCGGCGGCGCTCTCGATGGCGATCGCTTGCTCGAGCGATCCGCGGCGCGCCAGGGCCATCCCGAGGTTGTGCTGGGCGTTGGCGACGACGAGGCCGAGGCCGAGCGGGCGCGCGGCGACGATCACCTCGCGCAGCGTGCGCTCGGCCTCGGCGAAGGCGCCGAGCACCAGGTACGCGTAGCCGACGTTGATCCGCTGGAGCGTCGCGAGGCGCGTATCGCCGGCGCGTTCGAAGCTCGCGGCCACGGCCTCGCTCTTGCGCAGGTAGGCGCCGACGTCCTCGGCGAAGTACGAGCGAGCCGTCGGCGAGCGGCTCGAGGCGCCCCTCCACGCCCTCGACGATCTCCCGGAGCGCGCCCGCGAGATTCGTTGGAGGTGCAACCATCGTCGCCGCGTCGGCCGCGCCCGCAGCCTGCGCCGGCGGGGCCACGAGGATCACGCACAGCGGCCGCTGCTCGCCGGCTCCGAGCGCCGCCGACGCGATGCTGACGCGCTGGCGCGATCGCGCCTCGCCCTCCACGGCCCCGAGCGCCTCGATCTCCGCGAGGACCGCGGCGCCGCTCGCCGGCCTTCCCGCGGGCTCGGTCGCGAGCATGCGCGCCACGAGCGCGTCGAGCTCGCGCGGCAGATCCGGCCGCAGATCCCGGAGCCGCGGCGGCTGCTCGAAGAGGATCTTCGCCAGCACCGCCATCGGGTGGGATCCCACGAACACCGCGCGCCCCGTCAGGCATTCGAAGAGCACGCACCCGAGCGCGAACACGTCGGCGCTGGCGTCGATCTGCCGATCGCCGCGGGCCTGCTCGGGCGCCATGTACCCCGGCGTCCCGATCATCGAGCCGGTCCGCGTCGACGATCGCGCCGCCTCGCCGAGCCGGGCGATCCCGAAGTCGAGGATCTTGATCGGCTCGATCCCGCCGCCGACCAGGAAGAGGTTGCTCGGCTTGACGTCGCGATGAACGATCCCCTGGGCGTGCGCGGCTTCCAGGGCGTCCGCGGCCCGCGCGGCGATCGCCAGGCTCTCGTCGACCGAGAGCGCGCGCCGCGCGAGGCAGGGCGCGAGATCTTCGCCCTCGAGCCATTCCATCACCAGGTAGAGCTCGCCCTCGACCGAGCGCCCGTGCGCGATGTGGCGGACGATGCCCGGGTGCTCCAGCGCCGCGAGCACCTCGGCCTCCCGCACGAAGCGCTCGATCTCCTCGAGGCTCTGCCGGAAGAGCGTCTTCACGGCGACGTCTTTTCCGAGCACGCGATCGTGCGCCCGGTACACCGCCCCCATCCGCCCGAGCTCGCGAGGTGCCGGATCTCGAAGCGGTCGGCGATGATCTCCGAAGGACGCATCCGTCCGCGAGAATACTCTGGACAGCGTGCCGGGGGCGCTCAGGCCGCCTTCGCCGGCGCCTTCGTCGGCGCCTTGGGCTTTCGTGTCAGTCCCCACGGCGCCTTCTTCAGCAAGAGCCATCCCTTGACCCGCGTCGCGTCGTCGAGCTCGGCGTCGGCCGCGCGCCGGAGCGCCACCGCGAAATCTTCCACGGACTTGAAGCGATCGCTGGCCTGCTTCGCGAGCCCCACTGCCAGCACCAGCTCCACGTCGCTCGGGAGCTGCACGAACTGCGCGGGCGGCGCCGGCTGCGAGTACACCACGTGAAACAGGATCATCGCCGCGTCTTCCCCCGCGAACGGCGGGCTCCCGGTGAGCGCGCGGTAGACGATGGCGGCGACGGCGTAGAGATCGGTCTGGTGATCGGCCTTCCCCTGCACCTGCTCGGGCGCCATGTACGACGGGGTACCGATCGCCGCGTCGCGCGTCAGCGTCCCACCGGCGCCTGCCAGCTTCGAAAGGCCGAAGTCGAGGACCTTCCATTTCGGCGGGATGCTGTCGGTGAGGAAGAGGTTCCCGGGCTTCAAATCCCGATGAACGATGCCCTCTTCCCGCATCTTCGTCAGCGCCCCCGCGAGCTGATCGACGAGATCGATCACCGCCGGCACACCGAGCTTGCCCACCTTGCGCAGGTGCCACCCGAGATCGTGGCCCTCGAGCAGCTCCATCGCGAGGAAGGGCGATCCCTCCTTGGTCTCGCCGAGCTCGAGCACCTGGACGACGTGCTCGGTCTGCACCGCGGCGGTGACCTTGGCCTCGCGCAGGAAGCGTCGCACGTGGTCCGGGTTGTCGAGCAAGTACGGATGCAACAGCTTCACCGCGGCGAACTTGCCGGTGGTGACGTGGGTGCCGTGATAGACCTCGCCCATCCCGCCGCGACCGACGAGCTGCCCGAGCTTGTAAGCGCCGACCGTCTCGCCCGAGTGCCGCCCGTCGCCGGGGCGCAGCGCCTTGTCGAGCTCGCGCCGGGCCTCCGCGAGCTGCGCGTCGCGCTGCCGCATCTCCATCCCGATCCGGTGCACGCTCTGGATCGCGCCGGCCATCGCCTGCCGGTTGCTCCGCGCGAGGTAGAGCGTGATCGCGAAGATCACCTGCGACATGATCACCTGGAACCAGCGCGTCACCGGCGCGGCGCCGGAGACCGGGAACAGGCTCACGTCGGGGAACACGCCCGAGGCAACGCCGACGGTGGAGATCAGGTACAGCACCGCGACCACGCCCCAGGTCATCGGGCCGGCGCGCTTGCTCCCGCTCGTGCCGAAGAAGTAGATGCCGATGCTCAGGATCATCGCGCCGGCCGAGAACGATCCGACGTAGTGGATGCAGCTCGTGCCGACGACGGCGCAGCCCACGCCGATCGCGACGACGAGGTTCGGCGTGTAGCCCTTCGTCTCGCGGATCCGGTAGAGCACGACGACGCAGAGGCTCGCGCCCATCAACTGGATGATCGCCGCCGCGATCCGCAGCCACGTCGGCCCCGGGAGGATCGGCACGAAGACGACCATGATCACGGCGAGCAGGAAGAACGCCCGGAAGAAGACCCGCGCCCGCGCGATCTCTTCACCGAGCAGGACCGCTCGCAGATCCTCGCCGGCATCCCCTTCGACCAGGGCGACCTTCGGTGTCGGGGACGGCGGGTGGGCGTCGCTCACGCTCGCCAGCGTACCGGATTCCACGAAGTCGCGACCCTCCAGATCTCCGCGCGATCGAGGTCTTGTAAGGCCTTGATTCCTCGCATCATTTCGCCGCTTCACCGCGGCGCGGCGCGGCTCACAGCGGCTTGCCGCGGCGCTCGATCCAGGTCCCGTCACCGTCGGTGTAGACGATCCACAGCGTCCCGAAACGATCGCCGAGGAGGCTCACGTCGTTGAAGCTCGCGCGCTCCGCCACCGCGCAGAGCGGCTGCCACGCGCCGTTGTCGGTGATCTCGCCGAGCTCGAGGATCTTCTTCGCGGTGGCCTCGCTCGACGCGGGGCGCACGCGGAGCACGCGCGTCGGCGAGGCGCCGCTCGTGGCGGCGACCGGCGCGAAGTCGAGCCCGCTCGGGTACGTCGACCAGGTCACCTCGGCGTCGTCGCGCGGCCGCTCGTCGATGCGGATCGCCGCGAGGCCGAACGTCGTCGTGTCCTTGAAAATAGGGAGCAACCCGTACGCTGCGCCGCTCGGACCGACGACCATCGCGCCGCTGGTGCGCCCCTCGGTCCCCTCGCCGACGAAGAGCACCGCGTCGCGATCGAGCGCGAGCTTGCCGGCCTTCGCGGTGAGCACGCGCGCGTGCAGCGGCGTCAGCGCGCGGCGCGCGTCGATGTACATCGCCAGGGCCTGATCGGCGCGCGGCGCGAGGGCCACGAACGTCGCGCCGCTCCCTTCTTCCGAGAGCTGCACCGGCGGGCCGTCGTCGAGCGCGACGAAGGCCATCGTCACGTTGCCCTCGCTCGTCTTTCGATCGCCGAGGAACGCCACCACGGTGTGCCCGGGCCCGATCGTCGACGCCGAGACCGACGCGCCCGCTCTGCCCTGGCCGATCAGCGTGTCGTGCTCGCCCGCGAGCGTCGTTCGATGGAGCGCGCCGCTCGCGCTCATGCAGAAGAGAAATCCGCCCGCGCTCGCGCACCCGGGCGCCGTCGCGCGCTCCGCGGGCTCGCCGAGCGCGAGGCGCTCAGGCTTCTTTCCTGCGGGTTTCGTCGCGTCGACCTTCGGCGCGGCCGGGAGCGTCACGCGCCGGGGAATACCTTCGCGGTTGAAAACGATGCGGGGGTCCATGTCAGGACCTGCCTCGTCGTCCATCCACAGCGTCGCCGCCCCCGTCAGCCCGAGCTGGATCGGGCCACGCAACAGCGTGCACGCGTCTTTCCCTGCCGAAGCCGGCCGGCTCGGCGCCCTCGGCCCGGTGCTCGTCGCGCTCGGAAATGCCGTGGAAACAAGGGCCGCAGCGCTCGCGACGGCGCTGACCGAAGGCGCCGCGGCGGGCGCGACGGCGGCCGAAGCCACGACGGCTGCGGACGGTTCGGTCCGTCGCGACGGCTCGCTCGGCTTGCCGTGGCACGCCGCGAGCGCGGCCATCGCCGCGACACCGATCCCTCTTCTCCGCATCCTGCTCCTTGCCGCCTCGATCGGCAGGATATATCGCCACACCATGCGTTGGCTCCCCTCCCGTACCGCGGGTCTCGCCCTTCTCTCCGGCGCGCTCGTCGCGTGCAGCGCAGCGCCGCCGCCCGTGGTCACGCCGCACCCGAAGCCCGAGGTGCCCAGGGTGGCCCCGCCGCCCGCGCCGCCGCCGATCGAGGGACTCCTCCCTTCGCACGTCATCGCTCAGCTCGACGACGAGACCACGTCTCCGTATTTCGCGCGCCGCGGCGAAGAAGGCCTCTTGCTCTACGCGTCGAGTGGACACTGGCTCACGCGGCCCATCGGCGCGGACGGCGCGCCGAAGTCGAAAGACGCGCTCGACGTCGGGTTGACCGGCGATCTCGGCCTCGCCGCGCTCGAAGCGGCGGGCGACGGGTATCTCGCGGTCTGGATCGAGAACGTCGCCAGGAGCCACACCATCAAGCTCCTCTCGCTCGACGCCGGCGGCGTGCCGAAGGGAGAGCCGGTGATCATCACCCAGGTCTCCGACGAGGTGAGCTATGTCGACGCCCTGGCCAACGCCGAAGGGGCCTTGATCTTGTGGGAGGTCCCGCACGGCGACAGCTCCGACGTGTTCGTCGTGGCCACGGCCGGCGGAAAGGCCGTGAGCGCGGTGTCCACAGCGGCTCACGACGTCTACGGCTGGCAGGTGGTCGGCACCGAGCGCGGCGCGGCGATGGCGACGGTGCCAATCGAGGCGGGCGACGGCGGCACGGCCCCGAAGGCCAAGGGCCCGAAGAAGAAGGCCGCCGCTGCCGTGGTGGAAGATCCCGAGCCGCGCGGATCCAAGCTCGGGCGGGTGTTTCTCGCGGAGATCGACGCCAAGGGCAAGACCTCGGCGCCGGTGATTGTCAGCCCCGAGGCCACGGCGCAGGTCGACGTCGAGCTGGTCGAGGTCGGCGGCAAATACGTGGTTGCCTGGACCGACGAGCGCCACATCGATCCTTGCGTCTACACGGCCTCGGTCGACCCTGGAGGCAAGATAGCGACTCCGCCCCACCGGGCTACCACGCCGTTTGGGGAGCAAGCGCTGGTGTCGCTGGTGGCCTCTCCGTACACGCCCGGCGGCGCCAAGGCCAGGCACGCTGCGCTGGCCTGGGAAGATCTCCTGCGCTCGCCGCGCGACGGCCGCCTCATCCACCTCGGCGTGCTCGGATCCGATGGAACCCTCGGAAAAGAGCGGGCAACACTCACGTTTGCGGCCAGCGGCCCGCCGGATCTGGTCCCCGACGGAGAGGGGTTTGCCGCCGTCACCCTCGCTCCCTCCCCGTTCGCTCCGGCGGCGCCGGAGGGCGACACCGGAGGTCGCCCGCGCAAGAAAGACGCCCCGATCCTCCCGCAGTACGTGCGTTTCGGGCCCGATCTCTCGGTGATCGGCGGCGAGCCGGTGATCGCCGAGCCCTTCGGCGACCACGCCGGGGTTCCCTACCTCACCCGCACGCTGACCTGCGCCAACGGCGCTTGCGCCACCCTGGCCAGCAGCGCGGGCAAGGGGGCTCCGCTGGCGATGGTGGCTCTCCCGGCACGCAAGAGCACGGTCAAGGCGGCCGGGTATCGTGACGAGGACGAGAGTCCGCCGCGGCCCGTGGGCATCACCGCGCTGTTCGACGGCGATCACCTCGCCAAGGTCGCTGCGGCCGATCTGCCGGGCGGCGGCTCGATGGCTGCCTGGGTCACCTACTATCTCGAGGGCGCGAGCAACCAGGCCTCGAACGGGAAGAAGAAGGCCAAGGACGAAGGCCCCTTTGCCACGCTCGGCGTCCGCCCGATCGGGCCGAACGGCCTGCCCGGCAAAACGCTGATCCTCTCCCACAAGGCCCTTTCCATCGGGGGAGTCGCCCTTTCGCCGGTGGCCGGCGACAAGCAGGCCGAGACGGCGGTGGCCTGGGTCGCGCGGGAGAAAGGCGAGTCCCAGGTCTTCGTCACCAAGGTCGGCGCCGACGGTGCCAAGCTCGCTCAGAAGGGCGTCACCGTCCTTGTCCGCAAGAAGGGCAAAGGCCCGATGAGCGAGGCCTCCGACGTGGCCATCGCCGCCGACGGCGCCGGCGGCTGGGTCGTCGCCTGGGTCGACACGCGCGACGGAAACGCTGAAATTTACGTCGCCAAGGTCGACAAATCGCTCACCAAGGTCGTCCCCGACAAGCGGATCACCGACGCTCCGGGCGACTCGGCCGAGGTCCAGATCGTGGTCAAGGGCAAAGAGGTCCTCCTGGTGTGGTCCGACGCCCGCAAGAGCCCGGAAGACGGCAGCGCCGACATCTACCTGGCTCGATTGGACCTCGCGACGCTGAAGAAGCAGGCCCCCGAGGCCCGGATCTTCGCCTCCGAGCTCCACTCCCGCACCCCGCAAATCCAGGCGATGGGCAGCGGCTTTCTGCTCGGGTGGATCGAAGACGCCTTTGGCGCCGGGAAAGACGGCAAGGCCGACTCCCCCGAATCCACCGCAGAGAAGGGCTTGCGCCTCGCGCGACTGGACGACCACGGCGCGATGATCGGCGTCCCGCAGCTGATCCGCGGCGAGAACGGCTATGCGGTGACGTCCGCCACGCTGGGCTGTGGCCCGAAGATCTGCCGAGGGGTGCTCACCACCGCGCAGGGAGAGTCCCTGACGCTCGGCGCCTTCGACTTGACCCCGGGATCGCCCGCAGGGCCGCTGAAGACGATTGCCGTGCTCACCGGCCCGGTGACCCAGGACGTCTCGCCGATGTTCTCCGGCGCGGCGGCGACCTCCCTGTTCTTCGCCGACGACGCCGTGGGCGGCTCGGGCCGCGTGCGCTGGATGCAGCTCGGCTGGCCGTGAGCCCGTCGACGCCACTGCCAACCTCGACGCCACTGGCAACCTCGACGCGTGCCTCGGCTGGGTCGCGGGCGTCGGCGGCTTGGCGAGCGTGGTCGTCTTGCCGTCAGTCCCGACGCGAACGAGCGAATTGCCACCATCGTTGTCGACGAACAGGCTTCCATCCGCGCCCGCGGTGACGCCGTCGGCGCCGCGCAACGGCAGGCACGTCACCGGAGCCGACGTGACGAACGCCAGCGCCGCGCCGGCTGGGTCGGTCACGAAGAGGTCCCCGGGTAGCGGGCGGCGATTTGCCACAGCAGAGTGCCAATCAGCGGAGACGTCACCGCGTCGCGGCGCTGATGGTGGGCTACACGACGTTGCCCACCCGGACGAACAGCTCGTCCCCAGGAGCATCCGCAGCGTGGCGAGGTTGTGCTCATCGCCGGCTGCTGGATCTCGCGGTACGCGGGGAGCGCAGGTTCATCGCGACGGCTCCGGACACTGAAAACATGCTCATTCCATTGCGATCAACGCGGGCTCGCGCCTAAGCTCGCGCGGATGGCGGAGCTGCCGTGGCTAGTTCTCCACGGCGTCGCCGCATGGCGCGGCGCGCTTGGGGTGTCCTTGTTTCTGGGCGTCGTGCGCTCGGTCTCGCGTGCTCGTCGCGGGTTCGGCGCCCGGAAATCCTCCGTCGTTTCAGGGGCGCTGACGGGGGCCGTCATCTTCGGTCTCCTCTTCGCGTTCGGTGCCGAGGTGGTCCGCGCGTTCCCTTCCGCGGGGTGGATCCGAGGCGCGATCCTGCTCTCGGCGACCCCGTTCCGGCGCGGAGAAGGACTCGCGCGCGTGGATGCCGCGCTTGCCATTCACGATGGTAACGGTGCCATCGACCTCGAGGCCTTCGAACAACGAGTCGTGCTCGCCAGGCTGCAAGAAGACTGTTTGAAGGCGACTCGTCTACTCCTTTCCAGAGCGAGGTATCGTCGCGCCGTGGCCGAGGCGCAGAGCTGTGCCTCCGCGACCCGGGAGCTGGCGGTCGCGGCCTTCGAGCTGGGTGAGTTCGCCGTTGCCAGTCAGGGGCTCGCAAGCTCCGATCACGCGGCAGCGACCAGCGAAGACCTGCTCTTTGAAATAGCTATTCACCTGCTCGCGGATCGCGACGATCTGGCCCTACGCGCGGCGCAGAAGGCGGATGAGCCCGATCACGAAGACCTGAGCACCACCCTTCATTGTCTCTCCGACGCGATCCTGGCTCGTCGCCATGACGAGGAGGCGATGCGCCGACTGCACGCTGCGGAGACCTGGGATTGCCGCCTCCTTCTCGCCGACACCCTCGAACCCGCGCAAAGAATACGGCTGATAGAGGCTATCTCGAACAGCATACCCGGGTCGTGCAAGCTGCCGGGATTCATACGACGGAGTCTGCGGGACATTGCCGGACCACTCGCACCAGCCCAGCTCCCGGAGCAGGCTCGCGCGCTGCGGGTTTGCCAGGGTCACTCCTCGATTCGTCGCGCGATGGCGGCGCTCTGGATTGAAGCCGATCAGGAGCGGGACATCGACTTCACCCTTGATTTCGACCTGCCGCCCCTCGATTTCTTCTTGCCGGCGTCGCGTGAAGATTTTGACGTCTACTCGACAGCGCTCGAGGCGGAGACCTTGAAAGCTCTGGATCGAGCCACCGATCCGAGCACGCTTCTCAGGCATCGTCGCGTCAATCTGGCCGTCAAGAGAGCTACCTTCGAATCATTCAACAACGATTGGCCCGCGGCGCTCCGGTGGGCAAACCTTGCTCTCGCGGATGCGCGGCTCCTGGCGGACGGCGACGCGCCGGCCAGCCTCCAGCTCGAGAAACCAGCTCGTGACGCACCCGGAGCTCGCTCAGCCCTGTTTCATGCGGTCAGCGCCGAGAGATCCGCGATACTGTTCGACGCTGGCAGAGCTGATGAAGCGAAGATGACCTTGCAAGTAGAGGCCTCGCTCGTCCCGGGAGCCGCCGATCTTCTCGCCTGGATCAACCTGCAAGGCGGCTTTATTGCTGCCGGGAGCTCGCCGGAACCGCCTCAAAAGATGAGCGAGCTCGCGCCGGCCGACGCGCGCCAGGTCGCCTTGAGCATGGCGGGGAAGACCCGCGAATGGGCGCAGGCTCTCGGCAAGGGGGCACCGCTGTTCGCGCCGGCGCTGCGCCTGTTGCGGTCACGTGGCGCTCCTGCTGCCGACGACGAGCTGTTGCGAGCATCGCTCGCGTGGAGCGTGAACGTGAGCCCTCCGACCTCGGTAGAGCGACGAATGGTCGAGGTGATGGGCAGGTTGACCGCGGCCCGCGTGCTCGGCGACGACCGCGAGACCGAGGAGCTCAGCGCGATTCTGACCAGGTTTCGCGCCGCAGTACAGAGGCGTCCAGCCGTCGTGCCTCTGCTGGTCCTCGCCCGGGCCCAGGCGTCGTCTTCGTCGAAGTTTCCAGAGAACCTTGCACCTCGATGAGCGCGGTTGAACGGCGGAGCGGCTCAGGGAGCACGATAGCGGGTGCGGACGCTCAGCAGCGCCCGCGGCCCTGACACCAGCTCCATTCCCACGTGAGGATTGCCGAACGGCATCTGATTGTTGGGGTTGGGGCGCGTCGCCCTGAAGTCGGCGTTGCTGGGATCGTCGTAGATCGTCTTCCAGTCTCTGAAGCCGTTCTTCTGCGCGACTGTAATCATGTCTTCATTCGCGAGAACCGTGTAAGCGAAAGGCATTGCAGATCCCTCACGCCGAAAACGGCAACGAACGAGCAGGCTGGAGGCGTTTGTCGAGGGGGCGAGGGCTCCCGCGGTTAGAGCTCGCTCTGCCCTCACTGCGGACAGGGCATGTACACCGACGCGCTCCCGGTGATTCCCACGTAGACTCGCAAATATGCCGAGTGCACGTGCACCCCGCTCACCTCGATCTTGTTGGCCTGGGCCTTCAAGCATCCTTGCCCGTTGCCGAAGGCGAGATCCGAGGCGAGCTTGTCCTTCACGGACTTCAGGCGCTCGCCGATGTCGAGGTGCAGCGCGGCGCGGGCCTGATCGCGGATGGTGCTCCCGTCGAGAGCGGCCTTGAGGCCGAGCAGGAAATTCGAGGTCTCGATCGTCGGCTCCAGATCCGGCACGCGGAGCTCGTTGTCTTCCACCACCGGGTGACCGCTCATGAAGATATCGCCGTTGAGGGTGGTGTTGATTCCATACTTGTCGATCGGCCCCGCGATGTGGAGCTTGAGCACGAGCTGATCCTTCGCCGCGTAGACCTCGGGCTTCTCCATGTAGAGGCCGGGAAAGTCCTTGGCGAAGAAGAGCTTGCCGTCGGTGAAGGCCAGGGTCATGGCCTTGGCCAGCTCGTCGTAGCGCGCGGCGATCGGCAGGCTGACGGTGAACGGGCCCGAGGGCAACGAGGCCACGTTGGCGAGCGGAGGAAGGGTGGCGGCCGCCGTGGGCGCGGAGCAAGGGATTGTGATCGAAGGAGCGATGACCAGCGCGATGTCCTTCT
This sequence comes from Byssovorax sp., assembly GCA_040006075.1. Lineage (GTDB taxonomy): Bacteria > Myxococcota_A > Polyangia > Polyangiales > Polyangiaceae > JANYGI01. Next base: position 62,177 of record JBDTXR010000001.1, read on the forward strand.
CGAAGCCGTCGGCCAGCACCGTGGGGCCGGCCTCCACGCCAATCACGTTGAGCGTCGCGCAGCCGTGGGCCTCGCCGAGCGGCAGATCGATGGGCCTGGCCACCTTCTCGTAGGCCGTGCCGATCATCGGCTTGAGATCGAACGAGAACGCCGTGAGCTTGCTCTCGATCTCGGTCTTCATCTTCTTCAGCACGTCGGCCACCGTGTCGGCGAGCTTGATCGTGCGATCATTCGAGGTGACGGTGACGTCGAGTGACTGGAGCTTGGCCTGGTACTCCGAGGTGACCACCGGCTCGGCCAGGATCTTGAAATCCAGCCCGATATCGAGGCTGCTAATCGGCAGATCGGCGTTGGCGTCGACGTGGAGCTCCAGCCCGATCCGACCCTGCGTGAAGCGAATCGTCACCGGGCTGCGCTTCCAGGTGAACTTGCGATCCTTGCCGAGCAGAGGAAACGTGCCTTCGCCCGTCTGCGGCACGTTGTCCTCGATGGCGCTCTTGAGCCCGGCCGAGGTCACGGTCATGTGCATGACCACCTTGGCCGGCGTGGGATCGGCGATGGCCTCGCCGGGCGTCTCCGGCGGGCGAGACGGGTAGACGGCGCCAAAGCCGGTACAGCCGGCGGCGAGCGTGGACGAGAGCGCGACGACGAGGGCAAACGAGTTCCGCGACATGGCGCGAAGGGAAACCCGGGTCCGCGCGCCGCGTCAACCCTTGGACGATCTGGCCACCATCGCCCGCCGGATCCAGGCCAAAGGCGCGCTGTCGTCGAAGCGGACCGAGACCCCGTCGGCCGAGACGCCGAGCTTTTGCCAGAGCGCCGCGAGATCGATCGCGCCGCAGCGCTCGCCTTGCTGCGCGTAGAGCTCGGCCAGCACCGGGACGCCCGTCGCCGCGTCGCCGACGCTGACAACGCGGCTCATTGGCCAGCGCGCGCCCACCTGACCTCCCGCGGCGACGATGCCGCGCAAGGCATCGTCGAGCGATTTTTTCCCGCCTGTTCGCTCGCGGATCGCCACGTCCGCGAGCAAGCAGAAGATCGCCCCGCCCCAGTACACCCGCCCCCACGAGGTGGTGCCATCGAGGCCCGGCCCCCCCGCCGTCGCGAGGCCAAAGGGCATGCGCCGATAGAGATGCGCTATCGCCTCCTCGGGCGGGATGATCCCCCGGCGCGCCCGCAAGAGCGGCTCGACGTAGGTGGCGAGCCCCTCGGCCAGCCAGTCGTGCGAGCGATCGAGCAGCGGAAAGGCCGTGTGGAGCAGCTCGTGCGTCAGCTCCCACCCCCGGTCCAGCTCGCCTCGGGTGCTGTGCTCGCCGAGGGGCAAGATCACCGACGCTCCGCCGTTTCCGAGGGTGCGCCCATAGCCAATCCCGCGCCCCCCGGTGGGCACCAGGATCACCAGGGCGCTCGGCACCGGCGGGCGACCATAGTAGTCGTGAACGACCCGCGCCGAGCCCTCGATCCAGGCCGCGGCCGCGTCGTCGGAGAGGTCGAGATCGCCCGGGAGAATGGCAATCTCGATCCGCTCCCCGCCGACGTCGATCGTGCGCAGTCGGAGGCTGCCAAACGCGGTGAAGGGGGCTTTGGGGAGATCCGAGAGATCCCCCACGATCTCGTGATCTGGCCCGCGGAACAGGCCCGTCGCGAACCCGACGCCGGGCGCGGTGGTGACGTGGAGGCGAAAGGCCTGATCGTCGGGAAAGCAGATCGGCCGGAGCAGCCAGGCCGAGGGCGGCGCGATGAGGGCCCCGTCGTGCTCGGCGGCGATCCCGTCGACGTCGAGCGCCATGGCCGCCTTTTCGAGGGCGAAGCGATAGCGTACGCGGCAGCCGGCAGCCGGGCAGGGCGGGAGGCGAAAGACGCGGGCCGTGGCCTCGTCGGGATCGTCGGGCGGCGGCGGATCGGCGCGAACCATCGGCTGAAACGGGGCGCCGCCGAGCGCGACCTCGACCTTGCTCAGGAACGGCTCGGCGCGAGGATCGACCTCGAGATCGCCCCAGGATCCCGGGGGGATCGCGATCTCGACCGCCAGCGAGAGGGCCCGCTCGCCGACGGCGACGTCGTAGCGCCAGGGCGTGATCGAGCCCGGCGGAGCCGCTGCGGGGACGATGGTCGCCGTCGTCAACGGCGGCGCCCCGGCCACCGGCGCGCCCCCGCACGCAGCCACGAGCAGCAGCGCCGGCGCGATCCGCCTCACGCCGCGAGCTGGGCGACGATCTCGTCGTGGAAGGTGCGAAAGATCGACTCCTCGGGCCACGCCGGCGCGCTGGCGAGGAGGGTCATGGCGCGGACGCGATCGCCTTGATCGACCGCGATCACCGCGGCGGCGTAGCGCATGGCCCAGAACACCAGCGGGCTGGCCTCGCTGGCCTGCTCGAGCCGCTCGCGATCGCCGGGCTGGCTCTGGTGCGCGAAGGCGCGCGCGAGCGCGCCGACGGCGATGCGAAGGAGCACGACGCGATCACGAAGCGCTCCGCGGCTCGGAGGAAGCGGGAGCCTCTCGAGGCGGCCTGCCTGCTCGATCGCGCCGTCGCGATCACCCTCGAACGTGAGGAGAATGGCGTCGAGGAAGAGCCGATGCTCGAGCGCGGCCTCCCACGCCGGCCCGCGCGCCGCCGTGGCCATCGCGGCGCGCGCCTGCTGGATCCATCCGTACGCCGCGAACGCGGTCGCGGTCATCAGCGGGGCCATGGTCGCGGGGTGCGCAATGCGTGAAAACGAGGGCGCCCAGCGCTGCAACACCGACTGCACGTTCCCCGATCGGAGGAGCTGCCGGAGCCGCCGCCGCGCGAGCCAGCGCGATCCAACGAAGGTGAGGAACCCGCCGAGCCCGGCCGCCGCGAGCAGCGGCTGATGCCACGCAAACCGGAGCGTGCCCGCCGCGAGGAGCGCCGAAGCGACGAACGCGACGCTCTGAAGCCAGCGACCGGAGCGAGGTTCTTCGGGCAGCGGATCCACAGGAGGTTCAGGGTACGAACGCCCGCGTCAAAAACAAGCGAACTGGGATCTCGACAGACGGAAGCGCGTGGAGTAGAAGCGTCGGGTCTCCCGGTGAAGAGCCGGCAGCATGTGGGTCCGCCGATAGCGCGCTGTGAACCCCGCCAGACCCGGAAGGGAGCAACGGTAGCAGAAAGCGGGTGTGGCGGGCCCTTTCCTTATTTCCACAGCCCTTTGCGGATCAGCCTTTCAGCAGATCGGCCATCGTGTAGCGGCCTGCGGGCTTGCCGTGGAGGAAGCGCGCTGCGCGCAACGCGCCTCGGGCGAAGAGGTCGCGGTTGGTGGCGCGGTGGGTGAGCTCGAGGCGCTCGCCGTGGCCGAGCAAGTGGATGGTGTGGTCGCCAATCACGTCGCCTCCGCGCACGGCGAGGACACCAATTTCATCGGCTTTTCGTGGGCCAACGTTGCCTTCGCGGCCGGCCACGCGATGGAGCTCGCCGCGGGCTTCTTCGACGGCGAGGCGGAGGCGCTCGGCGGTGCCGCTGGGCGCGTCGATCTTCGCGCGGTGGTGGGTCTCGACGATCTCCACGTCGAAGCCGAGGCCGAGCTTCTGCACCGCGAGCGTGACCAGCTCGGCGAGGACCTGCACGCCGAGGCTGGTGTTCGCGGCCCAGAGCACGGGGACGATCTTCGCGGCCTCGTCGAGCAGGCGCTCGCCCGTCGCGTCGAGGCGCGTGGTCCCGCTGACGACGGCGATCTTCTTGTGCATCGCGAGCTTGAGCAGGTGCGGCAGCGCGGCAGGCTGCGAGAAATCGATCACCACGTCGGCGCCGAGCAGGCCCGATCCGGCGTCGGCCGTGACCAGCGTTCCGACCGCGCCGGCGCCCGCGATCTCGCCGGCGTCGCGGCCGAGGCCCGCCGATCCGGAGGAGGCGATCGCGCCGACGATCGAGACGCCTTCGCTCGCGGCGATGCGCGTGACCGCTTGCCCCATGCGCCCGGTGACGCCGTGGATCGCGAGGCGCATCACCGCGCAGCCTGCGCGTCGAGTCGCGCGAGAGCTTCGGTGATCTGACGGCGCAGTCCGTCGCTCGCGGCGACGAGCGGGAGGCGCACCGAGGCGTTCATCTTGCCCATCGCGGCGAGCGCGGCCTTGGCCGGCGCGGGGTTCGGCTCGACGAACATCAGCGCGTGGATCTCGAGGAGCGCGAGGTGCGCGACACGAGCGCGATCCCAGGCATTTTCTCGGATGAAACGCGTCACGTCGCTCACCGCGCGCGGCAGCACGTTGGCCGTGACGCTGATCACGCCGCTCGCGCCCACGGCCATCATCCCGACGGTGAGCGCGTCGTCGCCGCACATCACGGTGAGCCGGTCGCCGAGGCGTCGCTTCAGCTCCTGGCAGCGGACCACGTTGGCCGTCGCGTCCTTGATCGCCACCACGTTCGCGGCGGCCTCGCAGATCTTCACGGTGGTGTCGGCCGCGAGATCGACCACCGATCGACCGGGCACGTTGTAGAGAAGGATCGGGCTCGGCACCGCGCGCGCGATCGCGAGAACATGCTCGCGCAGGCCGTCTTGCGAGGGCTTGCTGTAGTACGGCATCACGACCATCACGCCGTCGGCGCCGGCCTCGATCGCGGCCCTGGAAGCGGCGATCGTCTTCTTCGTGGAGAACGATCCCGTCCCCGCGTACACCGGCACGCGGCCCTTCGCCGCGGCGACCACGCGCTGGATCACGACGATCTGCTCGGCGTCGTCGAGCGTCGGCGTCTCGCCGGTGGTGCCGCACGGGACGAGGCCCGAGACGCCGCCCTGGATCTGATCCTCGACGAGCCGGTCGAGCGCGGGGAGATCGATCTCGCCGCCGTCGGGGGAGAACGGGGTGACGATCGCGGTCCAGGTGCCTTCGATTCGGTGCGCTGTCATCGTGCGTCGACCATGAGCGCGCGCACGGAAAGACGTCAAGTTTTGGGTCCCTGGAAGACCGTGCGCTCGCGGACCTCGTGCGCGCGCGGGAGAGCGCCTCGGTTTGGTGAAACTTGCGGCGTACTCTGCTAGCCTGGCCGCCCCGGTGGGTTGACCCTATAGCCTTCCCGGCCCAGCTTGCCGCCTCCGGAGCCCCTTCGCATGGATCTCTCCCAGTACATCAAGAGCATCGCCAGCGCGGCGCGCACCACGCTCGAGGGCATGGCGGTCACGTTCTCCCACCTCTTCCGGGAGCCGATCACCGTCCAGTATCCCGACAAGACCGACCGCCCGATCACCGAGATGCTCCCGCCGCGCTACCGCGGCTTCCTCGAGGTGCAGATGGACATCTGCACGGGCTGCAAGCGCTGCGAGCGCGCCTGCCCGATCGAGTGCATCGCCATCGACCTCGTGAAGGACCCGGCGACGAAGAAGCAGGCCATGAGCCGCTTCGACATCGACATGGGCAAATGCATGTACTGCGGCCTCTGCGTCGAGGCCTGCAAGTTCGAGTCGACCGGCGCCATCCGCCACACGCGCGAGTTCGAAGGCGCGGCCCCCACGCTCGATCACCTCACGTTCCGCTTCATCCATTCGGACCAGCTCATCCCGCTGTGGAAGGCCCCGAAAGATCTCGGCGAGGTCCCCGTCGGCGAGTACGGCCCCCACGCGCGCGAGGCCCGCGAGCGCGCGATGCGCGACAACCCCGCCCAGCTCGACGAGCTCCGCGCGATCTGGCGCAAGCAGAACGCGACCGGCGGGAAGAAGAAGGCCGGCGGCAAGAAGCAGGGGAAGGTGCAAATCGCCCCTGAAAAGATGGAGAAGATCAAGCCCACCGTCCTCGCGACGCCGAAGGGCAACGTCGACAAGTTCGCCCGCCTGCTCGAGACGCTCACCGCCCAGACCGACTGCGGCGCCTGCGGCTACCCGACTTGCTACGAGTACACGACGGCCATGGCCGCGGGCGCCGACTACGATCCCTCGAAGTGCGAGCCCGGCGGCGCCGAAGCCACGGCCGATCTCGGCTACGCGATGGATGTCTACTGGAAGGGCCCCGAGGCCGCCGACGCCGCCGCCAAGGGCCAGGCCGACGCGCCCGGCATCGCACCTGCGGTCGACGGTGCAGCGGCTCCGCTCCCGCCGGTCCCCACCGTGGACGCCGTCGCTCCGGCCTGATCGCAGCGTTCGTTCAGTGCCTCACGGCACCGATCACCGCATCTCCGTTCTTCGCCGGGCCGCGCGGTACTTGAACGCGTCGCCCTGCTCAACTAACGTCCGGCCCCGCATCATGCCCCCCCTCAGCGCAGTCGCCTTCCTCGCTCTCGCGGCGCTGACGCTCGGCTCGGCCGGGATCGTCGCGTTCTCGAAGAACATCATCCACTCGACGCTCGCCCTGCTCGGCACGTTCATGGGCATCGCGGGTCTCTACATCACCCTCTCCGCCGACTTCCTGGCGGCGACGCAGATCCTCGTCTACGTGGGCGGCACGCTGACGCTGATCCTCTTCGCCGTCATGCTGACGAGCCGGATCGAGGACATGAAGGTCTCGAACCCGCAGGCCGGGATCCCCGTCGCCTTCGGCCTCACCACCGTCGTGCTCCTGGTGCTCGGCAAGGTCGCGACGGGCACCGCGTGGCCCTCGGAAGCGAAGGCCGCCGTGCCCTCCACCGCCAAGCTTGGCCATGCCTTCCTGGGTGAGTTTCTCCTTCCGTTCGAGGTCGGATCCGTCGTCCTCCTCGCCGCGATGATCGGCGCCGTCGTGCTCGCCCGTCGCGCCGTGAAGCGCACCTGGGAAAAGGAATAAGCGCCGTGGAAATCGGACTCGTCGAATACCTCAGCGTCTCCGCGGTGCTCTTCGGCCTCGGCCTCTTCACCGTGATGACCCGCAAGAACGCGGTCGGCATCCTCCTCGGCGTCGAGCTGATCTTGAACGCGGCCGCGCTCAACTTCGTCGCCTTCAACCACTTCATCGCCGGCGGCGTCTCGGGTCAGGTCTTCACGGTGTTCATCATCGTGCTCGCCGCGAGCGAAGCGGCAATCGCGCTGGCGATCGTGCTCCAGGTGTACCGGAACTACCGGAGCATCATGGCCGACCGCATGACCGCGCTGAAGAACTGAGCCCGCCGCCGCGGAGCCTCGCGCCCTCCTCGCGGCGCAGGCTCCACGCTCGCCACGGCGCCCGCGCTCCCTCTCGATCTTCGTGTCCACCGAACACTCTTCGTCTCATCCAGGGATCATCGATCCCACGGCGATCGATCCCTACGTGAAGGCCATGGGCCCGCTCATCCATCGGATGTGGCCGGCCACGCTCCACGATCTCGATCGGCTCCCGCACGACGATCGCGTGCTCGTCGTCGCCAACCACTCGGGCATGGGCGCGGCCGAGCTCTGGTCGCTCTCGCTCGCGTGGTACGAGCGCTTCGGCGTCACGCGTCCCATGGCCGGCATGGCGCACCCCGCGGGCTTTCGCGTGCCGTACCTGCGCGAGGCGCTGCAAGGCCTCGGCGCCGTCGAGGCCACGCGCGTGGGCGCGGCGAAGGCGCGACGAGCCGGCGTACCGATCCTGCTCTTCCCCGGCGGCGATCACGAGGCGACGCGCCCGGTCTGGCAGGCCGATCGCGTCGATTTCGCCGGGCGAAAAGGCTGGATCCGTCTCGCGCGCGAGCACGGCCTCACCGTCGTTCCACTCTGCATCAGCGGCAGCCACGTCACGCTCCCGATCGTCGCGAGCGGACGCGCCGTCGCGTGGATGACCGGCCTGCGCTTCTTCGGAACGCACCGCGCGCCGCTGCCCGCGCTGGCGCTGCTCACGTCGACGCTCGCGTACGGCGCGGCGCGGGCGCTCGGGTGCTCGCGATCGATCAGCCTGCTCGCGGGCTGGGCCACGATCGCGCCGACGGTGATGATCCCGTGGATCCCTTCACCGATTGGCTTTCACTTCCTTCCGCCAATTCCTGCGGCAGACGTCGCTCTGGCGAGCGACGATGCGCTCTACGATCGTGTCGTCGGCGCGCTCGGCCGAACGCTGCGCGAAGAGAATCGGCGAGGGCGCGCCGAGCACGGCTCCGTCGCCTCCCGACCCGTCGTCAGGGACGCCTGACCTTGCAAGGTGACACCGGGGGACGCACGTTGTCGCGATGCAGTCATTTGCGAAAGCCGATCTGGTGGGCTTCTTGGAGCTTCAAGTGGGCTCGATGGCGATCCAGGTTCCAATCCGTCACGCCGATCCCGGCGTCGGATCGGACGGCCCGGTCCCCCTCGCAACGTTCCAGGCCGAAGGGAGCTCGTGCGCCATCCTGATCCGCGGCGACTCCTCGTCCCGCGCGGTCGAGCGGGCCGTGGGCGAGGTGGCGAAGGAAGCGCTCGCACACCTGTCGCGCAAGCTCCTGAACTAGGAGCCGGGTGATTTTCGCCGATGCGGGCGCCCGGCCTGCGTTGTCGTCGTCACCGTACTGATCGTACGGCTCCTCCTCCGCCTTGGCGGGACACCCACCTCGACGAAAATCACCGACGGCTCCGCCTCTGGTCGCAATCGATGCGAGCCATCGTTCATCCTCGAAACGTGATGCTGCAGCGCTCTACGGAGCGGGGGCGAGCGAGTCGTCGGGGGGCGGATCGGGCACCTCGATCACGCCGTCGCCGGGCGGGCGCCTCGGTCGCCCGCGCGGGCTGGGGGTCGGGCCGGGCTTCACGGTCGGCGTCGGCTTCGTCGGTCGACTCACTTTGCCGGGATCGATCGCGGCGGCCGTGAACGACGGGATCACCATCGTCGGCGCGGGCGCGGCGGAGGCGCTCGGTGGCGGCGGCGCGGACGGGATGTCTGCGGGATCGGCGCCGGTCGTGTGCATCTGCGAGCGGACCACGCCCCAGGCCACGCCGGCTGCGCCGAGCACCAGGCCGATCGCCAGCACGCGGACCATGCGCCGACGTCGCGAGCCGTCGAGCTCCGGCGGCGGATCGGTGGGCATCAGCCCCGAGCGCGCGAGGCCCGACACGGTGCTGGGGCGCTGGCCGTTCGACGACGGTCCGCTGCCGGCGTCGGACGAGCGCGGCTCGTCTTCCCGCGACGGCGGCGTGTGCACCGAGACGTCGGTGAACGGGTTGCCGGGCGGCAGCGGCTGACGTGGCGCGGCGGGGCGCGGCGGCGGCGTCGGCCTCGACTCGCGCAGCGGCGGAGCGGCTTCTGCGGCCACGGACGGCGGCGTGTCGCGTCGCGGAGGCGGCGGTGCGGGGCGCGACGGCGCGGGCGGCGGCGGCGAGCTGTGCACGGGCGGCTTCGCCGACGACGGCGGCTGGGCGCGCGTGATCAGCGGGAAGCCCGCGTGCGACATCCGATCGCCGACCTCGGGCTCGTCGAAGTCGATGTCGGTGCTGTCGCTCGAGTCACGCGACGCCTTCATCCGCGTCGGCGCGTCGTCCCAGTCGTCGTCGTCGACCGACTCGAGCTCCACCGGATCTTCGCGCGGAACGGGCGCCGGTTTGTTCGCCCACGCGGGCGTGTAGGGCGCGGGTCGCGGCGCGGGCGGCTTCCCCGGCGCCGGCGCGGTCGCCTTCGGAGCGGCCGGCGCGGCGACCGGCACGGCCGTCGCGGCTGCGGGGAAAATGCTTATTTTCCCGGGCGGCCGGATGGTTGGCTGCTTGACGCCGCCCTCGCCGAACACCCCGACCACGCCGCCCAAGGCCACGGCCATCTCGCGCGCGCTCTGGAAGCGCTTCGCCGGATCGCGGTCGCAGGCGCGGAGGAACCACGCGTCGAAGTTCGCCGGGATGCTCGGAAAAATCTTCGACGGGACCGGGATATCGCCGATGGAAATCTTGATCAGCAGATCGCCCACGCCCTCGCTGTCGAAGGGGAGCTCGCCGGTCACGCACTGAAACGCGATCACGCCGAGGGCCCACAGATCGGCGCGGTAGTCGATCTCCGAGATGCCCTTCACCTGCTCGGGGCTCATGTAGTGCGGCGTGCCGATGAGCGTGCCGAGGCCGGTGCGCTGCATCGCGGCCTTGCCCGGATCCTTGAATTTCGCGACGCCGAAATCGAGGACCTTCACCACCTCGTCGTCGTCGTTGGGGACGAGGAAGATGTTCTCGGGCTTGAGATCACGGTGAACGATGCCGGCGGCGTGCGCGCGCGTGAGGGCGCGGGCCACCTGCGTCACGACCTTCGAAGTCTCGCGCAGCGAAATGCGCGTGCGGTGCGTGAGGCGCTCGAACAGATCTTCGCCGTCGAGCAGCTCCATCACGATGAAGGGCTGGTCGCCCTCGATGCCGTGATCGAGGATCTGCACCACGTGCGCGCTGCGGAGCTGCGCGGCGGCGGTGGCCTCGCGACGGAAGCGCTCGCGCGCCGACTCCTTCTTCGCGAGCTCGGGATCGATGAGCTTGACCGCGACGGTGGTCGAGAGCGCGAGGTGGTCGGCGATCCACACCGACGCCTGCGATCCGTGCCCGATGGGCCGGATCAGCCGGTATCGTTCGTGCAGAACTCGACCTGCTTCAAGCGCCATCGGGACTCAGCAGGGTACGTCGGGAGCCTTCGGTGTGTCGAGGTCCCCCATGGTTTCAGGGGTTGGCCGTCTGCTTTAGCGCGACGGTCTCTTTCATCAGCTCGCGCCAGTCGGCGTGGGTCAGCTCGGGGTAGATGTAATCCCCCTCGAAATTCGTGTGGTGGAGCATGAGCCGGGCGATGTCGAAGATCATCCCCCGCACGTCGTCGCCCGCGCCGGCCGACGTGAGTTTGTCAGCGAGCTGGCGCAGACCGTCGTGCTGCTTGGCGGCGACCTGGACCTCGGCGGCGAGGCCGCGGCTCTCGAGCTGCGGGAAGAGCACCGTCTCTTCGTAGTGGAAATGCCGCTCCATGGGCCCGCGGATGAAGGCGATCAGGCTGTCTTTCTCGGCCGCGGCGCTCTCGCGCGAGCGCTTGGCGAGCTCCGCCAGGCGGGTCGCCATCTCGCGGGCTCTGTCTTCCTCGCCGAAGAGCTCGGCAAGCATCCGGTCGTATTCCATGCGGTCCTGCGTCAGTCCTAGAGCACTCTGCCCGCGGGGTCGAGTTTGATCGGTCGGGGCGCCCCGCGGTCTACTTGCTCTCCTGGGCGCGGGCGATCTGGGCGAGGCGGGCGACCAGGCCGTTGGCGACGGTCGTGAGCACCTGCTTCTCCAGCTCGTCCCGCGTGGAAGGGCTTCCGCCAAAGGAGATCCGCGATTTTGCGCTCGCGGACCCGACGACCCGGCCCATCATCGTGCAGCTCATCTGGAGAACGTCCCCACGCGTTTCGGTCTTGAGCTCGACGATCCGGGCGGTGAGGCTGACGCTCTTCGCCTTCTTGCCAAAATTCGCCTTGCGCGCCGCCTGCTCCAGGGCCTGCTTCAGGAGCTTGGTGATCCGGGCCGAGCTGTCGCCGGTGGGGACGTCGATCTTCGACCACTCGATCTTGGGCTTGGCGAGGGCCGGCTGGGGAGCGGCGGCGAGGGCCGCGAGGCCGAGGGCGGCGCTGATCAGCCAGGTTTTGACGCGGCGCATGGCGGCAAGGTAGCGACGCGCGGAGGGAGGGCCAAGTTGCGGGGGCGGGGAGGGGAGGGGGAGGTTTGCGAGGGTTCGTCGGAGCGCTCACGGACGCCGCGAGGTGTCGCTGCTATCGAACCGCGATCAGGAGGGGATGGAGGGCGGCTCCAGGGCGTCGAGATCGCGGAGGGCGGCGTCGAGGTTGCGCTGGACGCTCGCATGCGCGTGGGGAAACGCATCCTCGGTGTTCACGTTAAGCGCGGCGCGGTAGGCGTCGATCGCGTCACGAAGGTTCTGAGCTCGATCGCCGGTAGTGAGCTCTGTGAGGGCCCAGCCCAGAGTGCTTTTCGTCCTTGCCCATTCCCGAGGGAAAGCTTCCAGGGTATGAACCGTGAGGGCCGCACGACAAGCGTCGACGGCTTGTCGCAAGTTCTCTGCTCGATCTCCGGTGGCAAGCCTCGTGAGTATGATGCCCAGAAACCGTTGGATCCGAGCCCAGCCATGTGGGTCTGATTCACGAGTCCTGACCTCGGCGGCAGAGCGGAGCGCTTCGACGGCTTGCCGAGAATTCTCCTTTTCATCGCCCGTAATAAGGGTCGCGAGGGCAATGCCCAGGTTCACCTGAGTGCCAGCCCACTCATCGGGGTAGGCCTCGCGGGTCCGAACCGTGAGGGCAGCGTGAAATGATTCGATCGCTTGTCGCCGATTTTCTACTCGGTCTCCGGTTGGAAGCTGGCGGAGTGCATTGCCCAGATTGCTCTGAACCGTAGCCCAAAGACGGGGGTAGTCCTCGCGCGTAAAGACGGTGAGGGCCGCCCGATATGCTTCAATTGCCTCGCGACAATTCTCTACTTGGTCTCCCGTCGGTAAGGCAAGAAGCGCGATCCCAAGGCCGTTTTGTGCGCGGGCACGTGCCTGCGGAGTTACACTGTTGACGCTGACGCCGAGTGCTGCCCGATATCCCGCGATGACCTGTTCAAGGCGCTCCGCGTGATCACCGCGTGGGTACTCACGCAAATTCGCCGCAAGCCGAACCAGCAAGCTCACGCTGCTGCCGTCGCCTGAACGACAATGCGTCGTCAATCGCACCAGCACGAACAACGCGTCGTCATGAACGCCGTCTTCGGCGTCCTGGTCGTGGTGCGCCGCGGCAAAATGAAATATTTCTTGCGCCGCGCGTGCGTGAGCCTTTTCCAGCCGACTCCGATCCTCCACGCCAAGCTCGCGCTCCACTTCGAGCCTGGCCAGCCCGTGCAGCCGCACCTTTCCACGCGTCGTGACCACGAGCGCCTTGTCGCCGAGCCGCTCCAGCGACGCCTCGTTCGCGCCTGAAATCTTCAGCGGCAGCTCGCGTAGCGATCCCGCGGGCGCGCAGACCGCCAGCGCTTGCGCGAGCCGCGTCTCCTCCGGATCGAGCGCCTCGATGGCCGACTGAACAATCCCCCGAATGGACGCTTCCCCGTCAACCACCAGCGCTTCGACCTCGGCCAGGCTCTTCGACGTCAGCAGCGAGCCAGCGGTCACCAGCGCTCTCACGTTGCCATCGAGCTTTCGCAGGAGCCCGTCGGCCTCGCCTCGCTCGATGGCTTCTGCGGACGTTGGAGCCTTGCTCGCGAGCAGCTCCCGGGCCTGCGCCAGCGCCAGTGGCGGGAGCACGACCGCGATGGCGTCACGTTCGCGCTGGAGCGCTCGCTGCGCGCTCTTGCTCACCACCAGCACCGCGCATTCGCCGGGCCCGCTCGGCAGCCAGCCCGGCAGCTCTTCCTCGGGGATCGCGTCGACCTCGGTCACCACGAGAAGGCACGGGCGACGCCGGAGAAGATCGTGAATGCGCCGCACCCAGCGCGGTACCCGGTCCGGCTCGATGCCATACGACAGCTCGCGCAGATCGAGCCCGAGCGCGTTCGCGACCGGGATCCAGCCCGCCTCGGGACCGCTGAGAAAGGTGATCCAGATCGGCTCCAGCGTCGGAGCGAAGAGCTCGCACAAGGCCGAAGCGACCGGCCTGCGACCCGAGCCGTCGACGCCGTAAAGCACCGTCGTGCGTACCTCGTTGGCGGGCTCCAGGAGAACGCTCAGGCGCTTCAGCACGTCGGCGCGACCGACGAAGATCCGCGGACGGTCCGGGCCAACAAGGCCCAATCGCTTCGGGGCCGAGGACAGGAATCGTTCGACGACGCCGTACAGCTCGGGGATCAGACACGCGTGCAGCTCTCTCGCGACAACCGCGAAGTCGATATCGAGCGGCGCTTCGTCGAGGTGGCCGAGCAGACGCAACGGACGCCGCAGGTCGAGGATGTCGTCGGGCTCCTCGGCCAGACCTTCGACGACGCCCGCTTCGAACGCGCGCAAGAGCGCCGCGTCTTGTCCCAGAATCGCCGCTTCGGTGCTGACGAGCAGCTCGGGGTACTTTGTGGGCAGCGCAAGGGCAAGGACCCAGTGCGCGACCCGGATATCGATTCCTCGCAGGAGCCAGCCGACCGTGGAGGCGAGTCCGGCGGCGAAGAGCACGGCATCTGGAGCTTCGGGATCGGAGATATGCCTCCCGATCACCGCCGATGCGAAGCGAAGCGCGAGGCTCGGGGAGTCGGCGATCTGGCCCGCCCACGACGCCACGCTCTGAAGGCGTGTGCCCGAGTGGTGGCGCCCGATGCACTCGACGATGACCTCCTTGAGGAGTGAGAGATCGGCCGGGAGATCGAGGCGGCGCTTTCCCGCGATGCGGCGACGCACGCCGAGAAGCATCGAGAGCGCGACGCGCTCGGGCTCGTGATCGACCGGGTCCATGATCAGGCAGAGACGATCTCTCGGCGCGTCGTCTGGTCGGGCGGCTATGTGGACCGGCAGATCGAGGAACAGTGCGAGCAGATCGGCGATCTCTTCACGCTCTGCGGCGGAGAGCTCTGCAGGTAGCAAGAGAACGCGCCCGACGAGCGTCTCCCGCAAACTGGCGATGATGCCTTGCGCGCAGTCGAACCGACGCAGGATCGTCAGGCTGATAGCGGGGAGGCTCACGCCGACGGCGTCGCGCTGGCAAACCTCAAGGCCGCGGACAGGTAGGCAATGAGCGGATCGATCACCACTCGGGTGTCTTCAGCATCGCCGGCCATCGCGGGCCTCAGCAATCCCGCGCTCACGAGCGCACGGTTCTCGCGCGAAGTGATCGAATACAGATCGGGATCGATCGGTACGGCCTCGGCGCAGAGGGCGATATCGTCAACGGGCATGATGTTGGCGAGTCGATGGACCGCTCGGAAGGTCTCGCCGTTGTAGGTGCCTCGTAGAAAAGCGAGAATACGATCTGCGTCGGATCCAGCCCGGTCCAGCGCGTTGTTGCCGATCCAGGCCACCATCTGCAGGAAGCGAAACGGCACCACGACGGGCGCGTCCTCGGCGAAGTAAGCGAGGAACCTGTCGCCAAACGCCTGGAGCGCCAGGCTGGCGTCCGGCGTGAGCGGCGGTAGCTGCACTCGAGCCCACGCGTCCAGCGCCTCGCCGGCATACCTGCGCGTCATCGGCGGGATATGATGAACGTCGAACTGCCGGAAGACGTCCTCGTGCATGTACTCCTCGCGCACGCCGATGAACAGGCAGGTGGGCCGGAGCTGATTGAACGTGCCGAGAACATTGGCGAGCACGCGAGAGCGCTCGCCGTGGGACGGCCCGACGTTCGAGGCAAACTCGTCGAAATCATCGAGCACGAGAATGGTCGGAATGCCCGCCTTGTCGGTGGTCTTGAAGAAGGCGTTGAGCGCGTCGGTCACCAGGTCGGCGCTGATGATGCTCTCGCGCTCCATGGTCGCGCTCGCCTTGAACATGCTCGTCCACTTGCGGATGTAGTTGCCCGAGAGCTTCAGCGCAGCTTCCCCTTCCGCGGACTCTGGCCGGACGCCCTTCACCTTGAGCTGCCCTTCGAGGTAGGCCGTGATCTCGCGCGTCGTGTCGGTTTGATTCGAGCGCTCGACCGACTCTTTGAGCCTGCTGCCCTGCCAGGCCCGCACGAAATCAATCATCAGCGAGAAGGTCGTGAGGGCCGACTGCACCTCGGCGAATAGCTTCTTCTCGCGCCTCTTGAAGAGGTGATGATACCAGCGGATATCGAGCATGCCGGCGGTGCGCCGCTCCACCTCGTCCTCCACGCCTTCGAATGTCGAGAGTACGGCCTTCTGGAGCGCGTCGGCGATTGCATCGACGCTCGGCGCGAGCTTCCCTGACACGCTGAGGATGAGCCACCGCTCGCGGTTCTCCGGCTCGGGGAGATCAGGCGGGAGCGTCAGGACCTGACCGTCGACCACGCCGAGCGGGTCGCGGATCATCCCGAGGACCTGCATGATTACGGAGGACTTGCCGACTCCCTTGTACCCGGAGACGACGGCGCGGTAGCGCGCTCCAGGCTGATCCGCTCGGACGGCGTTCCCGGCGGCGACCGTGGCTTTGTACAGCCGAGCCACCTCTTCTTTCCGATCCGCAAACGCGTACGGCTGGCCGACTTGCGGGAAGCGCGTGATCGAAATCCAGGGAAACGGTCGGGGCGAGGTGGGCACCATCTCGGCGAAGGCTAGGCGCTGGCTTCCGTCGCGTCAATTTCTGGCACCCCGAAGCCGCTCCGCTCGGAACGTCATCCCGATTCGATCGCGCTTCCGCGGCCTCCCCGTGGCTTCCGCCGCGCCCCTCGTCCCGCGAGGGGACGCGTCACGCTTCAGTTCGAAGGCGTTCCCGTCCCGCCTCCGCCCTCGTCCTTCCGTTCACGCGCGCGGTTCGGACAGCGGTCGGGGGCGTTCGGTTAGCCGACCAGGAGAGCAGGGATGTTGCCCGACACCTCGCCGAGCGTGTTGGTCTTCACGCCGACGGCGTTCATGGCGGTGATCAGCGCGTTGGCGGGGTGCATCCCGGTGGCCACGATATGCTGGCCGGGCTTCATTCCGCCGGCGCGGCCGGCGACCAGACAGGCCATGTTCTCGGTGGAGTGGGCGCTGTTGAGCTCGCCGCTCGACGGATCGAGGCCGTGGCCGCCCTCGTGGAGGAAGACGATGGCGCAGCTATCGAGGAGGGTGCCAGTCCCGTCGGGCGTATCGCGGAGCTTCTTGATCAAATAGGCGAAGTGCTTCATGTGCCAGGCGATGGCCTTGGACACCTCCAGGGTCTTGTTCGGGCCGGGGACGCCGCCGTGGCCGACCTCGTGGAGATCGCAGGGCTGCTGTGTCAGCGCGAACATGTTCATGTGAGATTGCGCCATGGTGAACATGAGCGAGCCGACGCGGGTGAGATCGCAGGCGAAGGCCATGTGCATCAGGTCGCAGAACACCGGCGCTCGCAGGTCTTCGCCGCTGTAGCCCAGGTTGGTGTCGTAGGTGTTGTTGCCGGCGCCGTCGGTGCCCTGATCGCCCCCGACCGTGGGATCCATCCCCGGATCGGGGAGCTGCGCACAGGCACCCTTCGCCACCGGGGGGAGGGCCGAGATCCGCTTCTCGAGATCGCGGATCTCGTCGAGGTGGCGCTGGATCCGCTGCTTGTCGGCCCCGCCGAGGCGGCTCACCAGGCGCTCGGCCCGCGTCTTCACCAGATCGACCACGCTCTTGCGCTGGCGCCACTCGAAGTCTTTTTGCTTGGCCAGGCCAGGATCGGCCGGCGCGTTGAAGTTGTAGAACAGGGAATCGAAGGCGGCTTTGGGGCTCACCGTCGCCGGGATCGGGATCGGAATGTTGCCGGGGCCGCCGTCCTTGTACGAGAGGAGATCGCGGCCATACGGCGCCGAGACGCTGAGATACCAGCCGGCCTGGACGCGGTACACCAGCGAAGGGAACGTGGTCGCGCCGATCTGCGCGGCGACGATCTGGTCCGACGTGACGCCGTTGACGATCTGAGCGCCGCTGCGAACCCCGGAGAAGAGCGGGCTCAGCGAGGTGACGTGGAAATCGTCGGAGCGACCGCCCGCGGGGATGACTCCCCCGTTGTCGTGGGCCGTGGGGATGCTCAGCCCCGAAATCACGCTGATCTCGTCGGCCACGCCGGCCACGCCCAGCGGCGCCAGCGCCGATTTGAGGTCGTAGCCCTTGCCCACCTTGGTTGGAACGTAGTCGTTGTGGAGCGGATCGCCGTCGCCGCCGAGCGACTGGCCACCGAAGCAGACCAGGTAACGCAGGGGCGCAGGCACGCTTGGCCCGGCCAGCGAACCATGGCTGTCGAGCATGATTTCGAGCGCCGGGAGCGCCACGGCGGCGCCGCCGAGGCCCTTGAGGAACGCGCGCCGATCGAGCTTGAAGCTGGCCATGGGTCCTACTCCTCCTGCTTTCGGAACCCGAAGGCGTCGGTCGAGACGAGCTCGATCATCAACTGATCGAAGGCGTGCTTGTCGCCCTTGAAGCGGGCGCCCAGATCGGCGATGGCGCCCTGATCGGCCAGGCCTTCGCGGCGGCCCATGGCGAAGCGGTACACCTGGGTCACCACACATTTTTCGAGCTCGCCCGACTCGATCAGCCGGTCGGCGAGGCCCGCAGGCCCGTTGAACGGGCCCACCCCGGCGAGCTCGCCGTCTCCGCTGATGGCGCACTCGGGCTTTCCGATCTCCGAGGCGCGGAAGACCCCGCTGCTATCGTACCCTTCGAGGCCAAAGCCGATGGGATCCATCTGGCTGTGACAGCCCTTGCAGCTCCCGACCTGGGCGTGCTTCTTGTACTTGTCGATCTTGCAGCTCGCCATCGCGCTGCTGGGGGGAGCGTCGGCCTTCACGTTGGCGGGCGGCGGCGGGATCTCCTGGCAAAGCAGGCGATTGCGCACGAATTTGCCGCGCTGCGTGGGGCTGGTGTCGGCGAACTTGGTCCCGGCCGAGAGCACGCTCCCGTGCGAAAGGATGCCTTTGCGCCCGCTCGTGCCATAAGGCACCCAGGCGCCGGTGGTGCTCCCCGGCTTGGGGAGCCCGTAGTGATCGGCGAGATCGTCGGTGAGGAACGTCTCGTTGAAGGTGAAGAGATCGAAGTAGTCTTGGGGCTCGTCGAAGACGACGCGGTTGATGAGGGCCGCCGTCTCGCTCCGCAGCTCGGCGGTGAGCGCGGGCGGGTGGGGGAGCTGGTGATAGCTGAGCCAGAGGGCATGAAAGCGATTGACCCGCTCCTTCGCGCTGGGATCGGCCATCATCGTCACCGCGGCGCTGCGCACGTCGGCCGGCGTGGAGAGCTTGCCCGCGTCGGCGAGGTCGAGCAGAGCGTCGCTCGGGGTGCTGCCCCAGAGGAAATACGAGAGGCGCATGGCCACCTCGTGATCGCTCAGCTTGAAGGTGCCCGGCACGCCGTCGACCGGTGTACCCACCTCGACCCGATAGAGAAACTCCACGTCTTGCAGCATGGCCCGCACTACGAGCTCGACCCCGATATCGAAGCTGTTGCCCTCGATCGCGTAGTCCTGTAAGCCGAGGTAGCCTTGGATCTCGTCCTCGGCGAGCGAGCGGCGCAGCGCGCGGCGGCCAAAGGTGGTGATGACCTTCCGGAGACAGGCCGCGTCGCCCGGCCCCGTCGGCTTGCAAGGGATGATCTTGTCGTGGATCGCCGGATCGGCCAGGGCCCGCAGCGCCGCTTCCTGCGCCAGCTTCTCGACCGCTTCGATGAGCGAAGGCGAGGGGAGCTGCGTCGTGTAGTTGTTGTCGAAAGGGTCGTTCACGTCTTCCGGGAGCTCGGCGAAGCCCGATCGGCTGCTGTCGCCCAGGAGATCGTGAAGCGTGTTGTCGTACTCGACGCGGGTGAGGCGACGCGCGCCGCTCACCACCGCCTGACGCGCGTGCGCCGCGTCGATCGGGTTACCGTCCGCGCCGTCGAGGTTTCCCACGACGCACCCCGCGGCGCAGACCCCCGCCAAGAGCAGCAATGCTGGTGTCGACCAGCCCCGCCGGAGTCGATCCCTCATTCATGCTATGCAGCGCCGAAAGGGGCTCCAGGTAAAGGAGTATTTCCAGAAACGGCGGGAATGATCCGCGTGAATTCCGACGCTCGCACCAAAATGCGTTCGAGGTGGATAACGCGTCAGGCCCTGATCCTTGGCCGACGAGCGTCATGGAGATCGATCACTCGAAGGTGACCGATCCCGAGCCCTCGTGGTTGCCGCTCCGCTGCGCCGGGTTGCCTCGCACCACGATGTCGCCCGAGCCGCTGGTGTCCACGCTGGCGCGCTGTGAAGCCTGGACTGACACGTCGCCCGAGCCGCTGGAGTGGGCCTCGACGTCGGCGGCGCCGAGGCCGCGAGCGTCGATGTCGCCGCTGCCCGTGCAGGTGATTTGCAGCCGATCGCTGGCGCCCAGGACGTGGACGTCGCCCGAGCCGTTGGCGGTGATCTCCAGCGTTTGCGCGCGCAGGCCATGCGCGTTGATATCGCCGGATCCGCTGGACGCGAGGCGCACGGTGGGGGCCGGGAGCTCGTCAATCAGAATATCGCCCGAGCCGCTGGTGGCCGCCTGCGAAAGCTCCGCCGCCGGACCGTGAATGTGGGCATCGCCGGAGCCGGAGACCTCGAAGGACAGGAGTCGTGGAGATCCGATGAGGGCGACGCAGCGGCCCGAGTGAAGGCCGACGAGGTTGGGATCGGTCCAGATCCGGAGGAGGTCGCCCTGACCCTCGATGTGGACGTGCGGCGCGAGCTCGGCGGCGCACGAGAGGCGGACCGACGGAGGCGCGCCGACCGTCACCTCGACATCGACCATGCCCTCCGAGGCGATCCGGGTGATGGCGGCCACGTTCGGGGCCGGCGCGCCGCCCGCGGGCGCGTAGGTGACGACCGGCGGAGACGAGGTATCCAGCGTGATCACGCCGGTGCAGGCCGAGAGGCAGAGGCCGAGGACGACGAGGGATCCGAGGGCGCGGCGGGTGGTCATGGGCACGCTTCGATCGAGGTTCGAGGTTTCTTTCACGGGCCGCAACTTCAGGCCGCGGCGCCGCTCGCCGCCTGGGCGACAGGGTCCTTCGGATCGACGACGACCTCGTTGAACTTGGTGTAGTCGACCTGCAAACGCCCGTCCGCGAGCTGCGAGGTCACGTCGATGAAGCGCCCGCCCCACACGAAATCTTCGGCGTAATAGCTCGTTCGCGCGTGGACCGTCTGCGCGAAGGTGCTGTCGATGCCGGTGAGAGTGACAATCATCCGCACGCTCATCGCACGGAGCGAGGCGTCGGTCTCCCCGAAGAGCGGGCTCGACTCGTTGATCTCGTGGATCACCATCCAGGTCAGGGTGAAGAGCGGTGTCTGGCTGCGGGTCAGGATCAGATCGTGGAAGCGGCGCATGCGCTCACCCTCGGCGGTGATCTCGGGCTTGAGGATGCTCACGCGCAAGGTGGCCTCGACGATCTCGTTGCCGCGGCCGTTGGCCATCCGCATCACCAGGCAGGGCTTCCCGTTGCGGGTGGTGATGATGACCTTGCTGCTGAAGAGCACGCGCGCGGTGGGCCGCGCGAACTTGGAGAACATCAGGCCGCTGGCCATGGCCATCCCGAGCAAGCCGACGAAGGCCTCGAGGGTGACCAGCGTGCCGCCGAGCAGGCCCTTCGGGGACATGACCCCGTAGCCGACCGTGGAGAGGGTCTGCACGCTGAAGAAGAACGCGTCGAAGAACGAGCCCTTTTCGGCGCCGGCGATGCTGTCGCCGCTGAGCACGTAGAGCCCAGCGAAGAGGGCGTTGGTCGTGAGGTAGATGGCCGCGATGATCACGAAGAGGCGCGCCCACGAGGCCTCCATCAGGTAGTGGTAAATGTCGTCGAAAGACCGCTTTTCCAGGCCGATCTTGACGACAGCGGGGGCGCCGGCGCGGGGCAAGAGCGGCGGAGGGGTGGGAGGCGGAGGAGGAGGCGGTGACGAGGCCATCGGGCGCGAGCGTATGCGGAAACGAGCGCGGCATTGCGGCCAAACTCGGCTGCACACGCGGCCTCGCGCGCGGCGGTTCGCCTCGCCGCCCCGTCGCCTCCGCGCTATGGCTTCCCCCATGAAGTCGGTCTCTCGCCCGCGCCGCGTCTCCGCTTTCAGCGCCGCCTGGGTCCTCGCCGCCGTCGCCATGCCCGGCGGCGCCTTCGCCGGCGCTCCCGCGAAGCCCGTCGTCAAGAAGCCGCCGGCAGCTCCGGTCGCCGCCGCGCCGACGCCCCCGCCCCCTGTGGCAAAGCCTGTTTCTTCGTCGCGATGGACCGCCGCGACGCCCGACGAGATGGTCGATCGCGTGCTCGCGCGCGCGCGCGGCGGCGGCGAAGACGCTCTGGCAGGGCTGATCGTGGCCTCGTCGCTCGACGAGCGCGCCTCGCTGGGCAAGGTCCGCGACGGCTTTGCGGCCATCGCGCGATCGGCGTCGCCGCTCGCCGACGACGCGCGCTGGCTCGGCTATCGCCTCGCGCCGACGCCTGTGGGACCGGCGTGGCCGGGCTCGCGCGCGATCAGCTACGACGCGAGCCCCGACGCCACGGGGCTCGTGAAATCGTGGGCGATCCTCGGTCCATTCCAGGACAACGGCGCGGGCCTCATGCGCCGTGAAGGACCTGAAGCCGCGGGCGAGAGCTGGTCGGACACCAAAGCGCGCTACGCGTGGGGCGTGTACGACGTGGCCTGGCGACGCACGCTCCCGGCGTCGTCGACGGCGCGCGGCGTCCCGCTCGATCTCTACATCCACCCGCGCGCCGAGAGCTGCACTTACCTCGCGACGCGCGTCGCGGTTCCCGCTGCGCACAAGGCGTTCCTGATCCATGTCGCCGCCGCCGGCGCGGTGCGCTTGATCTGGGACGGCGCCGACGTGGTCGCGAGCGAGGACGCGCACCCGCACCTGGTGCTCGATCGGCTCGCGGCGCGGGTCGATCCGGTGAGCGCGGGCGATCACCTGCTCGCGGTCAAGGTCTGCTCCGGCACCGCCACGGACGACGGCCGCGTGCGCGTGCGCTTCACCGACGAGCAGCGCGCGCCGCTCGCGCTCGCGACCTCGTCGAACCTCGCGGGCCTTCAGATCACGCCTCCGCTGCCGGGCATCCCGACGGCGGCGTGGCCCGCTCCGCCGGCCGCGCCGCCGATCGTGGTGGCCAAGCCCGAGAAGGCGCGATCGTTGGTGCTCAAACCAACTGCCGCGCCGAAGAAGCCCGCGACCGGCGGCGGTGACGACGCCGATCCCTACGGCGACGCGGCCGCGAAGCCCGTCGCGGCCACGAAGCCCGCGCCTGCCGCGCGACCGAAGATCGATCTCACCGCCAAGGCCGGAACGAAGGCGCCGGTGAAGAGCAAAGCGATCATCGCCAAGGCCGCGCCGAAGCCCGCGAAGGGCAAGCTCACCGCGAAAGAGGCCGACGACGCCGAGCCGACGGTGGTGGCGATCGTCCCGCCCGCGGGCGTCACGGTCCTGCGCACCTCGCTCGAAGCCGCGCTCGATCTCGGCGAGTCGCCGTCGAACGAGCGCGTGCTCGCGGCGAGCATCCTTCGCACCGTGGGCGGCGCCGAAGACGGGCGATCGCCGCGCGCGCCCGGCCTGCTCGATCGCATCGCCGGCGATCCCGAGGTCTCGCCCGACACCCTGGCGATGGCCGGGTGGATCTCTCCGTTCGGAGCCAACCGCAGCGGCTGGCTCAACCTCGCGCGGACCAAGGCGACCACGATGCGCGATCAAGCGTCGGCGGCCTTCGCGCAGCGGCGGCTCATCGCCACGCACCTCGGCGGACACACGATTGATTGGGCCCTGGGCACGATGCAAGAGGCGCCGTTCCGCACCGCGGACGACGCCGAGGCGCGGCTGATGCGCGCGATGTCGAAGCGCAAGCTCGGCGCCGCAGGCTTCGGCCGCGCGGCCGAGGAAGACCTCAACGCCATCGAGACCCAGCTCAAGGATCGCACGCCGATCAGCGTGCTGACCGAGCTCTTCGACGCCACGCGCGGCGAGAGCGCGGCCCACGTGCGCGTCGCGAAGCGCCTCGCCGAGATCCGCTCCGAGTCGCGCGACGATGGCTACGTCGAGGCCTTCCGCAACCAGGACGCGGCCACGTTCGAGAAGGCCGCCGCCGAGACGCTGGCCGAGCAAACGTCGGCCGACGATCTCCTCCGCATCGGCAACGATCTCCTCGCCGCGGGGCGCTACCCGTGGGCGCGCGAGGCCTTCTTCATGGCCACGCAGCTCGCGCCGAACCGCGCCGCCGGCTTCCAGGGCCTGGCCTCGGCGCGCGAGTCGCTCGGCGCGCTCGAGACGCGCACCGGCGCGCCCGCGAGCGAGGCCCCGGCGCTCGCGCTCGCCTCGCTCGCGCGGGCCCGCGATCTCGAGCCCGGCGACGCGATGCTCAAGGCCGAGATCGCCTTTCGCAGCGACGATGGCCCGGCCGGCACCACCGGCCACAGCAAGGCCATGCGCGACGAGCAGTACCTCGTCGCCCCCGCGGTGTTCCTCGATCGCGCGCGCAAAAACCCGGCAAAGAAAGGCGAAATCGTCGATCGCCAGCTCCACTGGCTCCGCGTCGTCACCTACCACCCCGACAAGCGCGTCTCGCAGCTGATGCACTACTCGCGCGAGATCGTGATCGAGCCGCGGAGCGAGAACGAGCTCTTCGAGAACGTGCCGGCCGAGGGCGACGAGAGCGAGCTCTTGCTCGCCCGCGTGCACCGCAAGGACGGCACCGTGGTGCAGCCCGAAGAGATGAGCTCGGGTGGTCGCAAGCCCTTCGTGCGCTGGCCCGAGCTGAAGACCGGCGACGTGGTCGAGATCGCCGCGCGCTCGTGGACCGCGGGCCCGGTCGGTCGCCGCGGCGACGCGCCCTTCTATTTCATCGACTACGTCGGCTCCACCGACACCCACCCGATCCTCTACAACGAGGTGATCGTCGACTCCCCCGAGAGCTCGCCTCTCGCGATTGACGTGCTCAACGGCAAGGCCGATCGCATCGTCGCCGAGCCGAAAGACGGGCGAAGAGTCACGCGCTACGTGTGGGACAACCCGCCTTCGATCCCGGACGAGCCCCTCGCGCCCAAGCTGAGCGAGTCTCTCCCGGTCGTGGTCGGATCCACCTTCGGGAGCTGGGGCGATTTTCGCGAGTGGTATCGCAGCGCCGTGAAGGGCTTCACCGAGCCCGACGATCAGGTGCGGCGCATCGCCGAGAAGCTCACCGCGGGCAAGAAGACGCGCGACGAGAAGCTCCGCGCGCTCTTCGAGTTCGTCGCCGACGACATCCGCTACGTCAACTTCGTCTCCGGCGAGTGGTGGCTCCCGAACCGCCCGCAGGAGCTTTTGGCGCGCCGCCAGGGCGACTGCGACGACAAGGCCATGCTCCTGATCACGCTGCTCAAGGCCAGCGGGATCGACGCCACCGAGGTGCTGGTCCAGACGCGCTACACCGCGCAACCCTCGCTCCTGCGCAGCGAAAAGGCTGCGATTCCCGTGTTCGATCACGGCATTGCCTATCTGCCGGGCAAGAAGGGGGAGCCGGGGATCTGGCTCGACGCCACCAGCCCCGAGAGCCGCCTTGGCCCGCTGCCGTCGATGGACGCGCGGACCGTGGCGCTGTTCATCGACGAAGGCCCCGCGAAGATCATCGACACGCCGGCGAGCTCGCCCGACGATCATGGAGTCGACGCGACCTGGACGATCAAGCTCTCGCCCTCGGGCGCGGGAGATCTGGTGGCCACCGAGCGTCACACCGGCGACGCGGCCTTCGAGCTGCGAATGAACCTCAAGCAGGCCGACGCGCGCTCGCAATGGGTCGAGCAGTACCTGGCGTCAGGCTGGTTCCCGACGGTGCAAGTGCAAGGCGACGTGGCCTTCAAGCCTGATTTGCCGCACGGCGTGGCCACGCTCGGCTATGGCGCGCACTCCGAGGGTCTGGCGCGCCGCGAGGGCGAAGAGCTGGCCGTGCCCGTCGCCGAGACGGCCACGCTCACCTCGCAGCTCGCTCCGCTCGTGAAGCGCACGTTGCCTGTCGTCCTCCCCGCGCGGCTCGCGCCGGGGCACGAGACGCGGGCGATTACCATCATCGCGCCGCCGGGATTCGCCTTCGCCGACTTGCCTCCGGGCGGCGACGAGGCGGGCGGTGAGTTCGGCAAAGCCCACCTCGAGTTCGCGCGCGCGGCCGGGCAGAACGCGGTGATCGTGAAGCGAAGCGTGGTGTTCGACATGTCGACGATCCCCGTGGAAAAGTACGCGAAATGGCGCGGCTGGCTCCAGCGAGTCGACGGGCTGATGCACCGGATGGTGCGTTTGGTCCCGGACGGGAAGGCGCCTGTAGCCGAGGTGAAGACGGTGGCTGTCGCGCCGAAGGGCGCGGGCCCCGGCAAGGGCAAGGGGACCGGGAACGGCGGCGGGAAGGGCGCGAAGGGCGGTCGGTAACGGCCGCCTCACCCGGCCTTGCGGAAGGTCAGGTTGATGCGGTAGTTGCCCACGAGGGGGTGATTGCCCTCCTTCAGCGGCAAGACGCCGTGATGATGAAGGCGGGCCGGCCCTCCCCAGACCACCACGTCGCCGTGGGTGAGCGGCACGCGGGCCGTGGGGGCCTTCCTGGTCGCGCCGCCGAAGAGAAACACCATGGGTAGGCCGAGCGAGACCGAGACGATGGGTGCCGTGTAGTCGCGCTCGTTCCTGTCCTGATGCAACGACATCTTCGCCCCGGGCGCGTAGCGATTGATCAGGCACGAGTCGGAGACAAAGCCCTCGAATCCCGCCGCGCGCGCCGCGGTCACCGCCAGATCCAGGAGCGCGTCGGGCATCGCCGGCCAGGGGCGGCCGCTCCCGGGATCGCGGGGATCGTAGCGGTATCCGCTAGTGTCGGTCACCCAGCCCAGCGCGCCGCAGCTCGTCAGCGCGGCCGACATGCGAAAGCCGCCGGGCGTGATCATGTGACGAAATGGGGCCGCGCCGACCACGTCGTTCACCGCGGCGAGGATGGCGGTCTCGCTGGCTCGCGCGAATCCGTGGAGCACCACGGCGCCGGCGCCGAGTGGCTCGCTCCAGGGGCCGCGGTCGGCAGGCGGGTCGAACAGATCCAGGGTCATGCCGGCGCTCCGCGGGCCTCGCGGTCGAGCAAGGCGCGCTTGCGCTCCACGCCCCAGCGGTAGCCCGACAGGCCTCCATCGCTCCGGACGACGCGGTGGCACGGGATGGCCACGGCGAGGGCGTTGGCGGCGCACGCCTGGGCCACGGCGCGCGCCGATTTCGGGGCACCCATCCCTGCCGCGATTTCGGTGTAGCTCGCCGTCGCGCCGGCGGGGATGGCCTGCAGGGCGGCCCAGACCCGCTGTTGAAAGGCCGTTCCGCGCACGTCGAGCGGTAAATCGAGGCCCACCCGCGGCGCCTCGACGAACCCGACCACCTTCGCGACGAGGCCCTCGAACCCGGCTTCCCCGCCGAGCAGAGTGGCTCTCGGGAAGCGGTCCTGGAGATCGCGGACCAGCTCGCCGGGATCGGCGCCCAGCAAGATCGCGCAGACGCCGCGGTCGCTCGACGCGACCAGGATCGATCCGAGCGAGCACTCGCCCACGGCGAAGCGGATCGCCGTGTTCTCGCCGCCGGCCCGGTAGCGGGTGGGCGTCATGCCCAGGACCTGATTCGACTCTTCGTAGAAGCGACCGTTGGAGCTGTAGCCGGCGTCGTAGATCGCCTCGGTGACCGAGCCGCTCTTGCCCAGCTCGGTCCGCACGCGGGAGGCCCGGTGCGCCGCCGCGTAGGCCCTGGGCGTCAGCCCGGTGATGGCCTTGAAGACGCGGTGGAGGTGATAGACACTCAGCCCGGCGCGGCTCGCCAGCTCGTCGAGGCTGGGGGTCTGCTCGGCGGCCTCGATGAAGCGGCAGAGGTCGGCCACCTGATTGGCCTGTTGCTCTGCCAGCGGGGCTTGATCGGGCTTGCAGCGCTTGCAGGCGCGGAAGCCGGCGCGCTCGGCCAGCGCGGTGGTCGCGTGAAGCTCCACGTTCTCGGGGCGCGCCGGCCGCGCGCCGCACGACGGGCGGCAGTACACGCCCGTCGTCTTCACCGCGTAAAAGAAGGTCCCATCGGCCGTCGCGTCGCGCGCGACGACGGCGGCCCAGCGGGGATCGTTCTCGACAGCGGCTGCGCTGGCCTGGTTCTTCGCGGACATGGTGCTCATCTCCCTCGGGGTAGTCCTCTCGGTCACGGGAGGAGGCTACGGCCCGCGCGGAGATGCGGCACTCCGGGTCTTGCTTTCGAATTCACATCGCCGAGCATACCCCGACATCGCCGCAAATACCGCCGACACAGGTGAGCGGCGCCCAGCAGCGGATCTGGTCGCTGCACGCGTCGCCCACGTTGGCCTTGGGTACGCAGACGGGAGCGCCCGCCACCGAGCCATCGCAGGTGAGGCCATTATCGCAGGCATCCTCGGAGATGCACGGCTGTCCCTCGGCGCTCGGCGGGCTGCACACCGGGTTCTGTTGGAGGAGCGCGGGGCAGATCAGGCCGGGAGCACATTCCCGGTTCTCCCAGCACGACTCGCCGGCCTCCTTGGGAGCCGTGCAGACCAGGCCCTTGTCGCCGTTGCAGCGGAGATCCGGCGCGCAGACATCGACGGCGCAGGAGCCGCCGAGACCGACGTTCGCCACGGGAGCGCGGCACTGCCCGTCGGCGCAGAACATCCCCGAGCCGCACTTGACGACGATGTCATCGCAGGTGTCGCCGGACTTCCCCTCGACGACGACCTGGCAAATCTTGCCGCTGCAGACCGCGCCGACCGGACAGGCCTCGTGCGCGACATAGCTCTCGTCGCACGTATCGCCGATGTGAAGGCGCGGGACGCAGGTGTCTTTGGGGCAATAGAGATCGGGGAGGCAGTTCGATTCCCCCTTGGCCGCCTGGCACGGGGAGCCGAGCGGATCACCCCAGCTCTTGCACACGCCGTCGGTGCAGCTCGACCTACCTTCGCAGGTCGTGGTCGCGTCGCAGGCCTCACCAGGCTTCTTCGGATCGACGCACACGCCGCAGGTGTAGTCGAAATCATAGGTGAACGTGGTCGAGCAGACGCCGGACTGGCACTGCAAGGAGATATCGCAGGTTGCGCCCGCAGGGAGCGTGCCCGTGGCGCGGGGGAACAGGTGATTGATCGCGTCGTCGTCGCCGGTGAGAAAGTAGGAGATCGAGGGCGGCGCGTACCCCAGGTAATCGGAGATGATGCAGGCCGGCGGCAGCGCGGCGCACGAGGAGGCCGCGATCTGCGCGCCGCAGCTCGCGATCGCGCTGCCCGGAGCGACGACGCCGGGGAGAGCGGAGCGCTCGGTGCAGACCTTCACGAGGTGGTCTGTCTCGACCGCGTCAATCTCGGTGCCGAAGCAGGCTTTGAGCCACCCGGCGTACCCGGCGTAGAGCGTCCCACACGCGGCGGCCTGCGGCGTTTGCTGGACGGGCGGCACCTCGTGGGTTTGCGGATCGGGCGGCGTCGCGACGACCTCACTGCACGCGCAAAGAGAGGACACGAGGACGAGAAGAAGCGAAGCGGAGAAGGTTCTGGGCGTCATGGCGACCGGACCAAGCAGGCGCCGTGCCGCTCCGGGTTGCTCGACAAATCAAGCTGTTTGGCGATCGCGAGGCGGGCCGCTTACCGGCGGGTTACCATCCGGTTACCACCTGGGCAGATCCAGCGAGTTTTCACCCGCTCCCGCGCGCCTTTCGCTACGGTGGGTCGACCGGAGCCTCCGGTGGAGGTCGCATGAGACGCTCTCTCGTTCTGATTGGCCTGCTCGCGCTCTCGACCTGCACCGGCCGCGGATCGACGGTCCCCGGGCCCGCCACCACCGCTCCTGTCGACGCGGGGAGCGACGCCGCGGCCGAGCACAAGGACGCTGGGAAGGCCGAGGTCGCGGTCGACGTCGAGGGCGAGACGGCCGGAGACGCGGAAGACGCCACGCCGTACGACGAGAAGGAGAAACCCTCGCCGGACGACGACTCCGAGCAGGAGAACGATCCTGCGGCGATGGGAAAGACGGCGGCGTGCTCGCTCACGCAGAGGCACATGCGCACGACCGAGGACGCGATCCTCGCGGCGCCGCGCCGGAGCACGGCGGCGCCCGCTCGCGCAGCCTGGAATCATCACTCGCCACCCGCGCGCCTCGAGCTGGTCAAAGCGCGCTTTGGCCTCACGGCGCCGGAGCTCGCCACGCTGAATCGGCAGGGATTCGTGGTCCCCTCGCGCCTCTCGTTCGGGAGCTACACGGTCGCGTATCACGAGATTTACCAGTCCGAGCTCCCGATCTACGTCTCGGCCGACTCCATCTTTCACACCATCTTTGCCACCAACGACGAGCTGCTGTGGACGATCGAGGGGCGCCGCCTCGCGCCGCTGGTCGAGGGCACGCTCGACAAGCTCCACGAGGCGCTCCGCGTCTCCGGGTCCGGGTATCCACCCGAGGTGACTGCCGATCTCGATCTCTACCTCGGCGTGGCGCGGACGCTGCTCTCGGGCTCGTACGTGAGCGGGATCGGCGCGCCGCAGCCGCAGCTCCACGCGCTGGTCGAGAGCGCGATGAAGGCCGACGAGCTGGCCACGGTCGAGCTCTTCGGGCGAGCGCGGGTGATCGATTTCTCGCAGTACAAGCCGCGCGGCCACTACACCCGAGGACGGCAGCTCGCCCGCTATTTCCGGGCGGCGATGTGGCTCTCGCGGCTCGAGCTCAACCTGGTCTCGCGGTCGAGCCGCAGCTCGCAGCCCGGCGCCTCGCCCGATCCCACCGAGACGCCGCGCGAGGCCACCGACGCTCTCGCCCTGGCCGATCTCGCCGAGCGCTCGGGCACGCTGGCCGACATTGGCCTGCTCGATACGGCGTGGAGCCTCTTCGCCGGGGTGCGGGAAGACGTGCCTTTGCAGAAGCTGGCGGCGCTCCGGAAATCGGCCGGGATTGGCCCGCTCACCATCCCCGCCGCGGCCGATCGGCTCCGCGCCGCGATCGGCAACGATTTCCAGCGGACCGCGCGGATCCACTACATGCCCGAGGGATCGACGGTGCTGCCGGCGATTACCACGCTCCTCGGCCCGCGGATCGTCGCCGACGCCTTCGCGACTCGCCCGCTGGTCCATGGAGAGACGCCGGATCGCTACGATCTGGGCATCGCCGATCTGGCCTATGCCTTTGGCCACGACCGCGCCAGGCACTACCTGGAAGGCGATTTGAAGCGCTATCCCACGCTGCCGGCGCAGCTCGAGAAGGCCCGCGCGATCGTCTCGGCCAGGGCTCCAGGCAAGGACCTCTACGGCGCCTGGCTCACGGCCATTCGAGCGCTCGCGGACCCGCCGAAGGGCGCCTTGCCTTCGTTCATGAGCACCGAGGCGTTCCAGGATCTCCGGCTCGCCTCGTTCGTGTCGGCCTATGGCCAGCTCAAGCACAACAGCATTCTCCTCGCGGGGCAGCCGTACGACGAGGGTGCGTGCTCGGTGCCCGACGGCTACGTCGAGCCGGCCAAGGGGGTCTATCACGCCCTCGCCGACTACGCGGCTCGCGGCGAGAGCGCGATGGCGACGCTCGATCCCCAGGGATCGCTGGGCGGGACGGCCTACTTCAAGCGCCTGGGCAAGCTGATGCGCGTGCTCGAGGCCATCAGCGACACCGAGCTCGCCGGAGAGCCTCTCTCGAAAGAGGAGCAGGCGTTCCTCTCGATGGTGGTGGAGATCCACGGAGTGGACATCGGCACCGGCTTCATCACCTCGTACAACGGCTGGTACTTCGATCTCTTCCTCGATCGCCCGTACCCGACCACGTACCCGCCGCCCGGCAGGGACGATCACCCGTCGATGAAGTCACCGTCGTTCATCGCCGATTACTACACCTCGACCAACAGCGGGACGGTGGCTTACGCCGGGGCGACCACGCCTCGACTCGGGGTCTTCGTCCTCGACACCGGAGGCGGCCCGCGCGTCGTCGCCGGCCCGGTGGCGCACGGCTACGAGCACCACGGCCCGCTCACGGCCCGGCTCACCGATCTGGAGGCGCACACGATTGGAGCGCTGACCGAGCCCTGGTCGGCGAGCTACGCTGTCGCGGCCCCGGTGGAGCCCCCGTTTGTGGTCACCTACGAGAGCAAGTCCGACAAGCCGGTCGACGAGGCCAAGGACGGCCGCTCGTTCGCCATCGACGTCCGGATCCGGAGCACCCGAGCGCTGGGCCCGGTGACGGTGGATCTGCTCGATCACAACCGGAAAAAAGTGGCCTCGTTGACCCGGAGCGTGGGAGTCGCCGAGGCGACGTTCCCCTTTCCGTCACGCCACCAGAGGATCGCCGACGGGACGCGAGGGGCCGAGATGATGCGGGTCAAGGTGGGTGAGTACCAGGCCTGGGTGGATATGCTGAGCGACCCGAACCCGCGGGCGTTCGGGGGGATGGCGCTGCCCGAGGCGCCGCGCTGAGGGGCGGAGCGATCGGCCTCCGATGTATGGCAACCAACCAGATCCCACGTTCGGCGTGGATCGATTGGTTGCCTCCGCATGACCCCCATGCGATCCGCTTCGTCCCCGCATCCACGCGGGCGCAAGGAGAAATCCCATGGCCGTGAAAGCGATTCAGCCGGGCTACCACCGCGTCAACATTCACCTTTCGTTCAAGGACACGAAGAAGGCCATCGAGTTCTACGCGAAGGCCTTCGGCGCCGAGCAGACCATGATGATGCCCGGCCCCGGCGGCTCGGTCATGCACGCCGAGATCCGCATCGGCGACACCACGCTC
Organism: Byssovorax sp.; assembly: GCA_040006075.1. Taxonomy (GTDB): domain Bacteria; phylum Myxococcota_A; class Polyangia; order Polyangiales; family Polyangiaceae; genus JANYGI01. The sequence continues at coordinate 94,215 of JBDTXR010000001.1, forward strand.
TTCCTCGCGGACGACATGATGAACAGCGGGCAGACGGTCGACGGCGGGCAGGGCGGAGCCTTCGTGCCCCACCTCGCGGTCGAGGACGCCGACGCGACGTGGAAGCGCGCCATCGACGCCGGCTGCAAGGAGGCCATGCCGCTCGCCAACCAGATCTGGGGCGACCGCTACGGCCAGGTCGTCGATCCCTTCGGCCTGCGCTGGGCGATCCTCACCCACGTGGAAGACGTGTCGATGGAAGAGATCGGCCTGCGCGCCGCGAAGATGTTCGGCGGCGGCTGAAGACACGGTAGCGCGACTGGCATTCACCCGGCGAGGGCCAGCGCCCCCGGCCGGGTGAGAGCGCCTGAATCAGAGCGAGGCGATGAACGCTCGGCCGAACTCCAGCGGCGTCGGCCGGTCGCCGGGCTTCTTCGCCGTCGCCGCGCGGAGCAGCGCGGCCATCTCCGCGGGCCAGCCCCGCAGGCGATCGGCGTTCTCGAAGGGATCGCGGACCATGTGGGCGATGATCCGGTCGCGCGAGCTCTCGATCTCGTCGAAGAACGATCGCCCCGTGGTGACGTTATAAATGGTCCCCGCGAGAGCGTAGATGTCCGAGCGCGGATCGAGCTCCACCGGATCGAGCACCTGCTCGGGCGCGATGTAGCCCGCGGTCCCCGCCACGAAGCGCCCGCCCACCTCCGGCGGGACCCGGATGGCGCGGACCATGCCAAAGTCGATGACCACCGACGAGAGCGGGGGAGCGAGCGCAGGATTCCTGTGCTTCGTCGCGTCGAACTGCTCGCCTCGCGTGAGCGGGAGACGAAGCCAGATGTTCGCCGGCTTGATGTCGCGGTGCACGAGGCCGGCGTTGTGGAGCGCCGAGAGGCCGGCGCACGTCTCCACCACCACCTGCCGCAGCTCGTAGAGCGACATGGGATGAGCGGCGGAGTATTGCTTGAGATCGGCGCCGATCAGGTACTCGAGCACCAGATAAGGCATGTCGCCCGACATGCCATGTTCGATGATGTTGGCCACGTTGGGGTGGTAAAGGCCGGCGAGCGCCTTGGCCTCCTCGGTGAACGAGGTCAAGATTCCGGCGCGCTCCACCTCGGTGGCGCTGGCGAGGGCCTCGGCCTTGGGGATCTTGAGCACGAACAGGCGCTCTGCCGGCGGCTTGCGCACCAGCCACACCGAGCCAATCCCACCCTCGCCGAGCGGCTTGACCAGCTCGTACCCCGCGATGAGCGTGGGCTCCTCTTTCTTCGGCTTGGGGATCGGGGGCGCCGTGCGTCGGATCGCGCCGCGCACCGCGGCCTCGATCAGCGCCGAGGTCCCGGGTCCGAGCGAGGCGAACCACACGTCGAGCAGCGCGAGCTGGCGCCGACGGATCGCCCGCGCGACCAGGCCGCTCACGCGCGGCGCGTTCTCGGTCGCGCTCCGCGAGAGCGAGGTGGCCGCGCTCGTGGCCGACGCCGGGTGCAGCGCCTTCACCGGATCGGCGAGGGCGCCGTGCAGGCGATCGGCGGCGAGCACCAGATCGAGGCACTGCGCCTCGAAATCGGGCTTGTTTCCCGACGTGGTGCTGAAGGCCTCGAGCGCGTGCGCCAGGGCCGCGAGGGCGTGCGCGAGCTCGGTGTCCTCCGCGTGCAGCGCCGCGAGCGCCTCGGCCGCCGGCTCGCCCCACGGCTCGTCGAGCGCGCCGGTCGAGACCGCGTCGCGCAGCGCCTCGGCGCGATCGCAGCAGAGCGCGAGCGCCGAGGCCTCCATCATCGGGAGCGACTGCGCGAGCTGGAGCAAGATCGTCGGGCGATCGATCACCAGCGCCCACCACGCCGCGAACGGGCCGAGCCAGCGCACGTCGTCGACCTCGCCGAGCGCGGTGCCGCGCGTGGTGTCGACGAGCCGCCAGAAGAGCATGCTCAGCGCGCCCGCGAGCGCCGGCGGCAGCTCGCGCGAGCCGTCGGCGAGGCCCTCGATCTTGCGCAGCCAGAGGCAGGTGT
>JBDTXR010000002.1:0-75363 GCA_040006075.1 Byssovorax sp.
CGTGAGCGAGCGGGCCTTGCGAGAGCCACGCGCCGCTACGCGCTGACGAGGCCGTCTCCGGACGGACCGGATCTGGAAAACCGCAAGGGCACAAGGGTCGCAAGGGCCAGGAGAAACGGGTTTCTCCGGAGTCCTTGCGACCCTCGCGCCCTGTCGGTTCATCTCTTCCGTGCTCGCTCTCGGGCCGGACGGGAGGGGACCCGCGCTCGCACGGACATCGGGGTGTCGCACGGACACGCCGACGCTTCACACGGACATCCGGGAGGCTCACCCGGGCATCGGATCGCGTCACCCGGACACGGGAGCGCGTCGCACGGACAGGGAGGCGCGTCGCACGGACACGGTGAAGCACGGGGCGGTGTCCGGGTCGCGAGCCGGCTGGTCCGTGCGCCTCAGGCGCGCGCGAGTGCCTGATCGAGCCAGGTCGAGAGCTGCTGCTGGCTCAGCCCGACGCCGCCGCGCGCGGCGCGGAACTGGATCGCGAGCTCGCACAAGCAGCTCGCTACCGGGGACACGAGGCTCCCGCCGGTAGCGAAGTCGCCTGCCGAGATGTCGGGCGCGGGGCACACGCCCGTGGTCGGGGCCATCGGCTCCTGCATGCTCTCGATTTGCAGCGCCGTGCTCTTCACCTCACGAAGCTCGCCGCCGACCGTGCCCGCCAGCGGTGTCGCGCCGAAGAGGATCCGCTGGAAAGCGATCGTCGCCTTGCAGAACGCGAGCGCGCCCTCGTGCAGCGTTCTCGAAGGCAGCTTTGCGGTGCTCCTCGCTTGACCGTCGATCGAGACGGTTTCCGCCGGTGCGGGGATCGCCAGGGAGAGCTGTACCTCTCCGAAACGGCTCGCCGAGAGGCGTGCTGTCGCCGCGGGCTCCGTGCAGACCCAGCCATCCTTGGCGAGAAATCCCCAGTCGCGCACCGGTGCAGTCACGCCAAGCGTCTCGCGGATCGCGTCGCCGGCCTCGCGGAGGGCCTTTTCCACGCGGAACAGCGGGAGCGTCAGATCGTCTTTGCGAACGAACCGGAGCACCAGCCGGGCGTGGTCGGGGCGGGCCGGCAGAGGATGAGAGAGGTGGTCGACGTCGAGCGCAGCGGCCATGTCCGCGTTGTCCTTTCCAGGTTCGCCGAGCAGCGCGGCGGCATCGAAGTGGGCGCAAACCAGGGCGAGATCGTCTGGATTGCGAACGAGGGCGAGATCGTGGACCACGGCGAGGGGAGCGCCGGGATCGCGCATGTCGTAGACGCGCAGCTCGCGAAAATTCGAGACGAGGACCCATCGGCAGGAGGTGCCGTGAACGAGCGCTGTATCCAGCGCTTGATCGATGGGCGTCCTGCCACCGTAGTTTCCGCTGGTCTGTCGCGCGTCCAGGCTCGCTCCTGGGCTCTTGAGCTCCGCCGTGCCGAGCACCAGGCTCTCGCCGGCACCGAAGAAGCCGAGGGAGAAGTCGTCGAAGTGATGACGATCGGCGATGTTCTTGGGGAGAATGTTGAAGGGCAGGGCGTCGTGCGAGAGGAGCGTGCGGTAGCCAAGCACCCTGGCGAAGAGCTGCTCGTTCCAGGATTGCTCGACCCGGGTCTCGGAGAGGGTGCCAAAGACGGTGTGCTGAGCGAGGCGGCGGAGCAGCGCGAGTTTGTCGGAGGTTTGGGGCTCGCGAGCGAGGCGGCGGGCGCGCAGCGCGTGGAGGGCGCTGAAGTCGACGAGGCTGCGGAGCGCGGGGAGCGTGATCGCGGGGCGCGGCGTCATCGGGATCAGCCGGCGGGCTCGGAGGGGCCGCTGGCTTCGCGGGTGGCGATGGTCCAAAGGGCGGTGAAGATATGGTCGGAGTAGGCGCTGGGCTGCTCGTGGCCAGCCATGTAGCCAGCGAGACGTCCGGCTTCTTTGTTGGATGCGAGCTGGCCGATAGCGGTGCAGATCGCGTTCAATTGCTTCTCCTGCGGATTTTGGGCTGCTGCCATCATGGGTTCCAGCGCCTCCTTTGCTCCGAGTTCGCCGAGTGCGTGGATGGCATCGGCTCTTAGTACTCCGTCGTCATGGAGAAATACATCGAGCAACGGGCCTATGGCGGCGTCCTGTTTATGATGTGCGAGAGCAATTGCGGCGGCGGTTTTGACGCGAACATCCGTGTCGCTAAGCGCCGCTCTGTACGCCTTCATGGCGCGCTCCGACGACATCCTAGAAATGGCCTTGATAGCGCTCGCGCGCACCATCGCAGAAAAGTCGCCAGTCAACGCTAGCAGCGGTTCGAGCGCGGCTTCGACTCCGATTAATGCGTTGACCGCCCCCAAGCGCACGTGTTTGTCTTGGCTGCGAAGGATGTTGATTCGGTCCTTCTCGGTATGCCATCGGGGGGTTATTAGCTTTCCCATGAACGAAATGAAATTGTCGTCGGATACATCGAAGACGCCGACGATCGGCTCGCTTGACACGGCGATAGCCAGAGCGGTGCAAAATCGAACGTCAGATTTTTCGTCGGAAATCAAGATCTTCAGCCAGTCCGCATCCCTGAAGTGTACGAATGTCGCAGCGAGCGCCATTTGCACCATACAAGATTTGTTCTGCTGAAGGATGTGAGCTGCCGTCGTAGCCTCCGCATGTGACAGATACTTCAGCGCACCCGCCGCAGCTGCTCGAACACCCTCGTCTCCATCTCGCAATATGTTCTTTAGCTGAGATTCAGAGAGATCTCGTGCGCGCGGAGACAGCGCATTAATGGCGGCGGAGCGAACCTCGGGGCGCGGATCGGATAGGCTTAGCGCGATGCTTTGAGTGATGTCTTTTGACAGGAAACTGTGCAGCGCGATCGCTGCCGCCTTACTCACCGTAGTGCTCCCATCCGACAGCGCGCCAACCAGCGCTTCTTCTACGCCAGCGGCTCGCAAGTGTCCGAGTGCTGACGCGATGCGAGCGCGCGCGTTATCGTTTCCCTTCCCAATCCGACGCACGCAAGCCATCGCAACGCGCGGCGCAAAGTCCGTCAGAGCAAGCTCCTTTAGAAATGGCTCCACCAGGTCACGCGGCATCACGGCGACCCATGTAGCCATATCCTCCGCAACCCGCAGTTGGAGCGCCTCTGGCGGCGCATCTCCGGCCTCCGCAGCAAGAAGCGCCGCGAGCGGCACCTGCTTCTTCAAGAGCTTGGTAACCCACGCCCGCGGCTCCGGCTCCTCGTGCTCCAGCACCTTCTTCACGAAGATCTGCGCTGCCTTCGGACGCTTCTGCACAAGCGCCAGATAACCAACGCCTAGCCGGATTACCTCTTCCCAGCGAGGATCGAAGAGATGCTGAAGCGCGACGCTCTCGAATTCTTCCTTCGCGTGCAGCCCTGCCGCCACGAAGAACTCTTGAAACGTGAGATGGAGAAACCCCCACTCCCGGGCGCCGCGCTCCAGGAGGATCTGAACGTCGTCCCCGGCGCGCTTCAGGAACTCGCGCGCGGCTCGCTTGGCGACGGAGGGAGTCACGCTCTTCTGCTGGCCTAATGCTTCCTCAATCTTGCGGAGCACGAACTCTTCCGGCGCGATGCCGGTTGGGTACTGCTCGTGCATCGCCAGCGCCAGTTCGCCCAGGATGGGCAGCGCCTCTTCCTCGTACTCGATAACAGCCGCATTGACCTTGTCAAACACGAGCCGACGTGTTTCGGTCCACGTCTCGCACAGCGCTCGCGCAAAGACCTCATAAGCCTGCACGCGGTGACGCGGCAGCTTCCCCTCCGCGCGATGAATCAGCGCCAGCGCGGAGAGCATGAAAGGATTCCGCGCCAGACTCAAGAGCCTCGGGCTGGCCCGCAGCGCTTCGAGGAGCCGATTCGCTTCCCCCTCGTCGGTCGGCTCCGCGTCCGTCTCCCAGCGCACGTAAGCCCGATGAAATACGCGGACGTACAGGTCGACCTGCTCTTCGTTGAACGGACGCAGCACCACCTCTGCAACGTCCCCTGGGAGCTGGAACCCGGTGTACCCAACGACGCGCGATGAGACGAGGAACCGGTTCTGCGCGTACACCGCTGCGAACGATTCGAGCCACTGATAGATCGCTTGCCGCTCGTCGCTCTTCACCTCGTCGAGGCCATCGAACAAGACGACGCAACGTCCGCCCTCCAGCTCAGCGGCGAGCAGCTCTCGCAGCTTCGCCTCGTCTTCGTAGATGTTGCGGTCGTGGAGATAGCGAGCGAGCGCATCGAGAACCGAGACCGATTGGCCCCCGAGCCCGCGCCGCACCTCAGCGAGGCGCCCTACGCTGACGGGGAGCGGCAACAGGCGCTCGGAGACGCCAAGCTTCCCATCCAGCGCGAAGCTGCCCGCAGCAGAGACGACCGCGAGCCAGCGCAGCAGCGTCGTCTTCCCGGACCCCGGATCGCCGAGCACGACGAGGCTCCGGTGCCGCGCGAACAGCTCGCGAAAGTCACGCGTCCCTTCCTCGTTCACGGCCGGGCTTCGCGCACTCCACGGCAGCGGGATCAATGCCTCTTCGAGCGCTCTCTCTTTGCGTAGATCCGCGTCGAGGCGGCGGCGCAGCTCGACCTCGGACAACACGAAGATGTCGCGGATATCGAGCCGAGGCGGCACCTTCTTCTGGAGCCGGAAGCCGACATAACGAACGAGCCGGACGTCGGTTCCGAGGGCATAGCCCCTGAGCCTGTCCCAGAGGCGCGCGGTCTCGCTGACGACGAGTTCGGGCGCTGCCGACGCCGCTGCGCTTGGCGGGAAGGCATAGGTGCAACGCTCGGTGCCGGGGAGACCCCCCAGCTCGGCGAACTCGCGCTTGCTCTTCTCGACGAGCGGGAGCGCCAAGGCCAGCGCTTCGCTCAGCGCGATCGTCCCGACCTGCGCTTCCGCGGCGAGCTTCCGGCACACGTCGACGTCACCGCTGCTCACCAGGCCCGGTTCCGCTCCGGGACGAACGCGCCCGACGTGGGCACCAATCTTTACCGACAGATTCAGCTCGGCTCGAACTCGATTCCACAGATCCCTGGCAGCCTTGAACGTATGTCCGGGAAGATCCGCGGCCGGAACGCCGCCAAAGACCAGTAGCAGCGCGTCGCCGTCCCACGCGAGCGGCTCCAACGCGCCGTGGTTGCTCGCAATGAGCTCGACCCCGGCCATGTACTGCGCCTGCTGCCGGAGGACTTGCTCGTCGTAGGTCCCGCGCCACGGGAGCGCATCCTGGGGCAGCTCGATTCGCACGAGTCCGGCAAACGCGCCTTCCGCCGGCGCGTCCGTCAGCCAGGCCGGAAGCACCACGTTCGAAGCAGACTCGGTCACGACGCCTCCTGCGGCTTCGATCGGAGCACCACACGGAAGTGGCCTCCCTCCAGGTTGAACTCGGGCTCCGGGAACCCAAGCTCGCTCATCTTCGCGATCATCTCCGGCACGCCGATACCCAGGCTCTCGCTCCGCCGCGCCCGCGACAGCAGCGCGGCGATCACCGGATTCCGCCGCACGCTGATCCCCCCGAGCCGCACACTGTCGAGCGTGAGATGGTTCAGCAGCAGCCCTGGATTGATGATCTCGATCCGATCCGAGAAAACAAAGAGCCGCACCTGCGAAGCCGCCCGGTAATCCCGGTGCGCGAGCGCATTGACGAGCGCCTCGCGGAGCACCACCTCTGGAACCCCCCGCGCCGCGCGCTCGAAACCCGAAATCCCCTCCGGCGTCGGCAAGAACATGCTCGCATGATCGAGCTGCTGCAGAAGCGTCCCGCCGATCTCCTTCCGGTCCGCGAACTCGCCCGACATCGCCGTCCCCGCGAAGCGAACCGCAGAGATCCGCGCATCCGGGATCCACCGCTGCGGCTCCCGGCCAAACAGCAGCAGCCCCGCCACCGTCGGCACCCCCGCGGCATCCAGGCACTTGAACGAGCGAAGGTAATGCTCGCGTCGCGCGGTCGCGCTCGGCTCGTAGTGGGCTCGGAGATATCCATCAATCGCCTCGACGTCGAGATCGTCGATCTTCGCCCCGTCCACCGTCGACTCGTCGTGATAGACGTTCTGCGATTGCAGCAAGCGGAGCATCTCTTCGCGTGACGCCTCGCGGGTCATGCTGGCGTCGCGGATGTAGAAGATATGCTCGGCCCGATAAGGCCGGTCGGGGCTCGACGCGGGGACGTCGACGACGATCAGCAGCTTGCCCGCCACCTCGGCCTTGGTGATCGGGCACCAGATCGCCGGCCGGATCAGGCTCTGGCACACCTGCACGACCTGGAGCATCAGCGTGTCGGCCTGCTTCACCGTCCCGACGCCGCTGATCGTCCCGTCGTCCTCGACCCCGACGAAAATCTGTCCCCCGCGGGCGTTCGCGAAGGCCGAGATCGCGCGGGCCAGAACCTTCCCATCGAGCCCCCGGGACGAGCTCTTGAACTCGGTCCGCGAGTCTTCTCCGAGCTGAATGCGCTGCGCGATCGTTGTAGCGTCCACGGCGCGGAGGGTACTCGCAGCCGGCGCCGATGGCGAGGCGCACGTCGGCAGCCGCAGAGCCCGCGCGCTCCAGCGGCGACGCAAGAGATATCTTGCGCTCCCGCCCGACCTGGATAGCCTCGCGGCATGGGGAGCAAGGGAAAGAAAATGACAACTCATCTCGATCGCTGGCACACCGACGCCGTCGCCCTCGTCGCCACCGAGAATCCGCTCCGCGTGCCCTACGACGTCTTCCTGAGCGAGGCCGGGCAAGTCGCGAAGTTCTTCGCCAGACACTGGGAGCCAACTCCGGGCCTCCCGGGCCTCTCGCGAGTGAAGGCGCGTTTGCCGAAGAGCACCGGAGACGACATCCTCTCTCTCGTCCACGCAACGCAAGAGCAGCAGACCAGGCTCCTTCTCCTCGTCGATCCGGTGGTCGTGGACCAGGGTGAGCGCGCCCGTTTTCTCATCGATGAGCTGGAGTCCGCGCTGGAGTTCCTGCTCGACGACGACGTCACCGAAGAGGCTGATACCCAGCTCGCCGCCCTCCAGGCGTTTCACGCCCAGGCCGGGCAACGATCGAGCGTGCTGCACCAGGCGTTGAGCGATTATGCCGCTCTGGCCGGGTCGCTGCAAGCGCGGCTCGTCGCTGTGGACGAGGCGTTCGACGTGGCGCTCATCGCCGAGGCCAGGGCGCTCGGCACGAAGCTGGCCGCTGCGCCGGCCGCGCCGCCTCCGGCGCAAGAGGCGGTGAAGAGCGCGGTGCTCGCGCGCAATGGCCTGCTCACGCTGCTCGGCAACAAGATCGCGCTGGTGCGCAAGGGCGCGGCGCATGTGTTCCGGGCCTTCCCGGAGACGTATCGCGAGGTCACGAGCACCTATGAGCGGCGGCGCCGGGCGGCGGCGCGGCGGGCGAAGGGGAAAGAGGCGGGCAAGGCGAAGGGCGAGGGCGGCGGATGAGGGCCAATCGCCTTGGTATTGCTCGTCTCCGCACCTACCTTTGCGCATAGGCTTTCTTTGTGCGCCGCACCCTCACCCTGATCCTCCTGCTCTCGAGCGGCATCGGCTGCTCACCCTTCGTGGCCGACGCGCCGGACCTGCCCGCAGCGCTGATCTCGACGGTCGCCCGCGCGACGATCACGCTCTCTGCGATCTCGCGCGCGCCCGAGAACGCCCCTCCGATCGTCGTCGCCGCGACGAACCTGGATGCCGACCACTGGCGCGTCCGATTCACCGCGGCGCAAGCGCCGGCCCTCGCGCGCGAGCTCGAAGGCCTGCTCGGCGCGCCGGTCCTCGCGAGCGACCTCGACCTCTCGGGAGCCGCGGATCAGTGGACGCTTCGCGTGAAGGGCGACTCGCCGCAATCGGCGCTCGCGCGCTGCTCGACGCTGGTGCGGATCCTCGCGAAGCCGCTCGAGACCGAGCGCGGCGCGGCGCGAGCGTGGCTCGACGCCGAGCGCGCGCGGACGCTCGGATCGTTGAGGGATCTCGAGCGCTCGCTCCAGGTGTTGCCGCCGGAAGCGGGCGGGCGCGAGCTGCCTCGAAGCTGGGACGAGGCGCTGACCGAAGCGCAGGTTCATGTCCTCGAAGCGCGCGCCGAGACCGCGATGTTGCCCTCTCTGCCGCAGCCCGCGGCGCTCCGGCGCCTGGAGATCAACGCCATGGCCGAGGCCGCTCCGCTCGCGGTCGAGCTCGGGGCGGCCCACCCCGCGCGGCAGCGCGCAGCGGCCCTCGTCGAGGCCTTGCACGCGCGGATCGAGGCCCAGCTCGGGATCGAGCGCCGCGTCGCCGAGGAGTGGCGTTCGAAGATCGAAGCGCGGGCGAGGGATCGCCGCGGCGACGTCCGCCGCGCGCTGCGCGAGATCCTGCGCGATCGCCTCGGCTCCCGCGACCTCGGCCCCGGCGCGGTGGCGAGCTCGGATCCGCTTTCTCTACGGCGGATCGCGATCGAGCGCGCCGCGGAAGAGGCGGAGATCGCCGCCCTCGGCGCGCGCTACGGCGCCCGTCATCCGCAGCGCTTGCTCGCCGCGGAGCGCCTGGCGCAGCTCGACGCGAGCTTCGAGATCGAGCGCAAATCCCTGCTGTCGGCGATCGATCAAGAGCTCCAGGTGCAGGACGCGATCGGCCGCGTCGCCGGGCGATCGGTCGCGGTCGCAGCCGGCCCGCGCGCTGTCGATCCCGGCGGATCCGATCGTCGCGCGCAGGCGCTCTCGGACGAGCGACTCGCCCTCGCCGCGACGCTCGAGCGCCTCGCGAGGTGGGACGACGCGCTCGGCGCTGCGAGTCCTGCGCCGATCGTCTCGACGTGCGCGCTCGCGCGTTGAGCCGCGGTCCGCGCCAGTGCCGTGCAAGCCGCCGCCTCGGAGGCGGGCGTATATTCTGGCCGCCCACGAAAAAAAGCCGCAGAACAACCCCGAGGACGTGATGGCGCAATTGATCGAAGCTGCGGGCGAAGAGGCGAAAGAGGAGCTCGTGTCCCTGGCCGACTGGCTGCGCGAGCAGGGGCGCGAGCAGGGGCGCGAGCAAGGTGAGCAAATCATCTTGCTGAAGCAGCTCCGCTTGCGGTTCGGCGAGCTCTCGGAGGCCGTCAGGGTGCGCGTCCAGGCCGCCGGATCGGCGCAGATCGAGCGCTGGGCCGAGCTCGTCCTCACGGCCCGCACGCTCGACGAAGTGTTGAGCGAGCGCTGAAGGTCTGACCGTTTTTCGGTCAGACCTGATGCGGGGTGGGGTGGGGCCCCGCGGAAGGAACTTCCGTGGGGCGGGGAGGCAAGTTGCCTCCCCGTACGAGACGGAAGAGTCTGGCCGAATTCCGGCCGGACTCTGAGCCGACGGGTTGCAGAGCGTCGTCGCGAGCGTGCTGTGAGCGCTCGGGCAATGGGCGCTCGTGAGGAGGATGCAAATGCCGCATAGCGGTCTCCGGGAAGCGATGCGCGCCGCGGCGATGCGGTATCCAGGCGCGGAAGAGGGCATTGCCTGTCCGGGAACGGCGCTGGAGAGCAGCGCCTTCAAGGCCCGCAAGAAGACCTTTCTGTTCGTCAGCGCAGCGCACGCGAGGCTCAAGCTGCGGCAGGCGATCCCGGAGGCGGTCAATCTCGCAGCGAACGAGCCGGCGCGCTACCAGGTCGGCGCGCTCGGGTGGATCAAGGTCACCTTCGAGCCCGCGCCCGGTCCGCCGCTGGAGCTGCTCTATCGCTGGATCGCCGAGAGCTATCGAGTCGTCGTCGCCGGCGACAGCCCCGCGAAGGCGGTTGTGAAGACGCCGGTGAGCAAGGCGACCGCGAAGAAGAAGACTCCCTCGCGCGGGTAACAGGCACTCTCGCCCGGCGGAGCTGGGCGCCAGTCGAGCGCGGCTGTCAGAAGGGATCCTTGTAAACCGCCTCTTCGATCCGATCGAGGAACGGCTGTCGGAGCTCGGCCAGCGTCAGCTTCGGGGCGATGCGGCTCACGTCGACGGCGGCGATGGGCTTCTGGATCCGGCCGGTGATCGTGACCTCGGAGAGGGTGATCACCCCGCGCTGCGATTTGGTCTTCTCGGGCGTGGCCTTGTCGGGGGCGGCCAGCGCCGGGGGGGCCGCGGGCGTGGGCGCCGGGCTCTCTGTCGCCGTGGGCACCGCGGCGCCCTTTCGCGGCGGGCTCTTGTTGTTGGCGCAGAGCGGATCCGACGGCGGGCACGTCTGCGCCCCGGCCGTGGCCGAGGCGAAGCAGAGCGCCACCGTGAGCAAGCCGAGGACCCTTCGCATCGGCGGCATACTAGAGCCTCTCGCGCGACGTGGGGGCGCAACCTGCGCGGGGCCGAACGGCGCTGCTTGGCGCGAGGATCGCGCGCCGGGGTATGCTCGCGCTCGATGTCCGATTCGACGAGGCGCGCCGCGAAGGCACCGAGCACCGGCTCGGGCAGCGGGCGGCGGGAGCTCTTGCAGACGCTCCCGCTCCCGCTCGCGCAGCTCCTCCGCCGCGCGCTCAACGGCAAGAGCGCTGCCGAGCGCCACCACGGCGCCTTCTACCTCGCGGAGGGCACGCTGAAGATCGCCTCGGCGGCGCGCGTGGGCCTGTGGATGGATCGCGCCCTGGTCCCCGGCGGCGATCTCGCGCGCAAGCTCGAGGCGCTGGTGCTCCCGTCGCTCGGCCACTGGTGCGAGATGCTCCGCGAGCTCACCCTCGCGCTCTCGAAGCGCCCCGACGTAGCGCTGCTCCCGCCCCTCTGCGACGCGGCCGCGCTGGCGCGCAAGCGGCCCGAATGGGCCCACGTCGCGGCCCTCTGTCGCCGCGGCGTCGAGGTCGAGATCTTCGGCGAAGAGCCGGCAAAACAAGCCTTGCGACGCGGGACGCTCGGGTTCTTCGATCTGGTGGTCGCCTACCGCAACGTGGTCATCGGCCACGGCGCCCAGCGCACCTCGGCGTTCTACGAAGAGCTCGCGCGCCTGCTCCTCGACGCGGTGGTGGAGGTGCTCGCCGATCCCGCGCTGCTCGGCGGCCTCGAGCTCGCGCAGGCGCGGCTCGAGCTCGACGGCGAGACCAGCCACACCACCTGGTACGCGCTCACCGGGCTCGCGGGCCTGCCCCGCGACGACGACGCGGGCGACGCTGTGCCCGGGCATCTCTACCTGATCGGGCCGGGCGCGCGGGTGCCGCTGCACCCGCTGCTGGTGTACCGGCAGGAAGACGAGCTCGGCCGCGAGCAGGTCGGATTTCTCAACAAAGCGGCGCGCAAACGGCCCGATCGCGAGGGCGTCGCCGGCGCCGTGCAGCGCGCGGAGTACCTTGATTACGCCTCCGGGCAGACGCTCGACGACGTCGACGCGCGCGCCGCGCTCACGGCCCTGCTCGCGCGGCTCGAAGGGCGCGCGGTCACCCCGAGCGACGTCGACGCGAAGGCCCTCGCGACGCGCGCGGAGGCCGCCGCCGAGCCCGGTGACGACGCGGCGCCCGTGGGCGCGACCATCGGCGATTTCGAGCTGATGGGCGAGCTCGGGCGCGGATCGATGGGCGTGGTCTACAAGGCGCGGCAACGAAGCCTCGGGCGCGTCGTCGCCCTCAAGGTGCTGCCCCCCGCGCTCGCCGCCGACCGGGTCGCGCAGAAGCGCTTCAAGAACGAGATGCTCGCGCTGGCGCGCTGCGATCACCCCAACGTCGTGCGGATCCTCGCCACCGGCTCCGACGGCGACAGCGACTACTACGCGATGGAGTACGTCGACGGCAGCGATCTCGCGCGCGCCGCGAGCCTGCCGGTCGATCGCCTGGCCGAGCTCTTCGCGGGCGCGGCCGACGGCCTCGCGCACCTCCACGAGAACGGGATCTTGCACCGGGATATCAAGCCCGGAAACCTCATGGTCACCGCCGACGGCCGGCGCGTGGTGATCATGGATCTCGGCCTCGCCAAGCTCGCCGACGCGTCGCAGGCGCTGACCTCGGCCGACGTGAAGATCCTCGGCACGCTCCGCTACATGGCGCCCGAGCAGCTCCAGCGTCGCCTCGTCGAGGTCGACGCGCGCGTCGACGTGTACGGCCTCGGCGCCGCCCTCTACGAGCTCGCGACCGGGCGTCCGATCCACGACGGCGAGACCGAGGTCCGCCTGATCCAGCAGGTGCTCAACGAAGAGCCGATGCCGCCTCGGCGCGCCAACCCCGCGCTTCGAAGCGATCTGGCGGCGGTGATCCAGGCCGCGACGGCGAAGCTCCCGGCGCAGCGCTACGCGTCCGCCGCGGCGTTCGCCGAGGATCTCCGCGCGGTGGCCCGCGACCAGCCGATCCGGGCGCGGCCCCCCGGCCTCGCGCGCACGGCGATGCGCTGGGCGAAGCGTCATCGACCTCTCTTCCTCGGCCTCGGCGCGGCGCTGCTCGCGATCGCCGCGGGCGGCGTCGCCCTCTGGGATCATCAGCGCCTCAAGGCCGGCTACTACGCCTTCTACATCGATCGACGAGGCGCGTTCGAAGGCGTGGGCGAGGTTCCCGGGCCTGACGGGCGAAGCTTCACGTTCAAGGTGATCCGCCGCGGCGGCCGCATGGTGACGGTCGAGTGCGTCAATGGACGCGGCGCGCCCCACGCGTGCGGCGACTTCTCGTCCGTCGAGTTCCACTACGCCGACGACGGCGCGATCTCGCACCGCATCTTGCGCGGTCCGACCGGGAGATTCCTGGCGAAGTACGCGTACACCTACCAGGGTCAGAAGCTCCAGATCCTGCGGCTCGATCGCCACGATCTCCCGCTGCCCGAGCTCGGCGACGTGGCCATGTACCGCTTCGAGGTCGACGCGCAGGGGTTCCGTCGCAAGGTCACGTACTTCAACGATCGCGGCTCGCCGCGGCAGAGCTTCGGCGCCTACGGCTACGACCAGACCAACGACGAGTTCGGCGAGCCAACTACGCTGGTGTTCCTCGACGAAGCCGGCGCGCCGCTGGTGCGCAGCGACGGCGTCGCGCGCGCGACGATCACCTGGCTAGGGGCCGGCAACGAGGCCTCGCGCTCGTTCTTCGGGGTCGACGGGAAGCCGGTCCTCAACCCCGGGTTCGCTGCCGAGATCCGTCACCGGATCGACGCGCGCGGGAACCAGATCGAGCGCGCCTTCTACGGGGTCGACGGCAAGCTCGCGCTCCAGGCCGACGGCATCGCGCTCTGGCGCGCGCGCTTCGACGAGCACGGCTGTCTCGTCGAGAAGCGCTTCTTCGGGCCGGACGAGCGCCTGATCGTCAACAAGCTGGGCTTCGCCTCGATGGCCTCGAAATGCGACGAAAACGGCCGGGAAATCGAGCGGGCGCACTTCGGCGTGGCGGGCGAGCGGGTGGTGATGCGCGAGGGCTTCTCGATGTACCGATCGCGCTACGACGCCCAGGGCAACGAGGTCGAGCGGTCGTTCTTCGGCGCCGACGATCGGCCGCTGCCCAACGCCGGCGGCGCCGCGGTGGTCCGCACCACCTTCGACGAGCGCGGCAACGTGGTGGAGGTCGCGTCGTTCGGCGTCGACGGCCGGCCGGTGGTGGTGACCGCGGGCCGCGCGACCATTCGCTACCGTCACGACGATCGCGACAACGAGATCGAGCGCGCGACCTTCGGCGTCGACGGCGCCCGCGTCGTCCCGCGCGACGGCTGCGCGATCGAGCGCGCGAAATTCGACGAGCGCGGCAAGGAGATCGAGCGCGCTTGCCTGGGGATCGACGAGAAGCCGCGCTTGACCAGGGAGGGCTGGGCCGTGGTCCGCTCCAGGGTGGACGAGCGCGGCAAATCGATCGAGAAGGCCTATTTCGGCGTGAACGACGCCCCCGCGCTCCTCCGCGACGGCTACGCGGGCCTGCGGATCGGCTACGACGATCGCGGCAACGAGAACGCGCGGACCTACCTCGGCAGCAACGGCGCGCCCGCGCTGAACGCCGACGGCTACGCGATCTGGCGAGGCAAATCCGACGAGCGTGGCCGGGTGATCGAGGAGACCCACTTCGGCCCCGACGGCGCCCCGGTGCTCCGCGCGCGCGGCTATTCGATGCGCACGATCAGCTACGACGCGCACGGGAACGTCTTCGAGCGCGCCCACTTCGACGTCGGCGGCCGCCCGGTGCTCCGCGACGACGGCTACGCGATCGAGCGCTCGCGCTACGACGCGCGCGACAACGAGATCCGGCGCGAATACCTGGGCGTCGGGGGAGAGCCGGTGCTCCGCAAAGGGGGCTATGCGGCGTTCCGCGCGAGCTACGACGAGGTGAGCCGGCTGGTCGAGAAGGTCTATCTCGATCTCGCCGGCAACCCGGTCGCGGCGCCTCCGCCCGACGCGCCGTCGCCCTGACGACGGTCGGCGGTGGTGCACTGCGGTTGCACAACCGTTGTGCATCCCGTCTGCGCAAGCCTCGATCGAGGCGCGTTTCTCAGCCTGAAACGCGTCGATCCGATCCTGGCCTCGCGCGTGCAATGACCGCGGCGACACCCCCTTCCCCCCGACGGAGGATTCATGTTGACGCGTCTCTCTCACTCTCGATCACCGACCCCGCTCTCCGGCCTGACCCTCGGTATCTCGCTCGCGGTCGCGCTCGCCGCGTGCACGCCCGATCTCGGCGCCTCGAGCGGCGACGGCGGGGCGGGCGGCGGCGCGACCAGCGCGACCTCGTCCAGCGCGGGTGGCACCGATCCCGGCGATCCGCTCGCCAACCTCCCCGCGCCGAAGCTGCCGACACCGATGCTGTCGTATGCCGCCAAGCTGCCGGCGAGCTTCGAGACGCCCCTCGTGCACGGCTACGACGACACGGCCGAAGGCAACCCCACCACCGACGCCGGCGCCACGCTGGGACGGGTGCTGTTCTACGATCGACGCTTGAGTGCCAACGGCAAGGTGGCCTGCGCGAGCTGCCACCAGCAAAAGCATGGCTTCTCCGACGATCGGGCGAAATCGCTTGGGTTCGAGGGCAAGGAGACTGCGCGCCACTCGATGCCAGTCCTCGATACGCGCTTTTACCGGCGCGGCAAGTTCTTCTGGGACGAGCGGGCCGACTCGCTCGAAGCGCAGGTGCTCGGGCCGATCCAGAGCGACGTGGAGATGGGCATGAAGCTCGACGCGCTCGAGAGCCGCCTCGCGCAGACAGACTATTACGCGCCGCTGTTCAAGGCGGCCTTCGGCGACGAGACCGTGAGCCGCGAGCGCATCGCCCGGGCGCTTTCGCAGTTCCTCCGCAGCATGGTCTCGTACCGGTCGCGCTGGGACGCCGCGATGGCCCAGGTCGACAGCATCGTAGGCGATCTGCCGGGCTTCTCGGAGGCCGAGAACCGCGGCAAGCAGATCTTCTTCGGCCAGCACGATCCGAGCACCCGCGGCCTCTGCGGCACCTGCCATCTCATGCAGAACGAGCTCTCGTTCACCCCGCCCGGAGCGCCGAAGCCGCCGGGGTCCAACGCGGCGATCTTCTACATGGGGGCGCCGGCCAACAACGGTTTGCCGAACAACGCCGACAAGGGGGTCGGCGCGATCTCGGGCCTGGCGAAGGACGATGGGAAATTCAAGTCACCGTCGCTCCGCAACGTGGCGCTCCGGCCGCCCTACATGCACGACGGGCGCTTCAAGACCCTGGCCGAGGTGGTGGAGCACTACAACAGCGGCATCGCCGCGGATCCGAACCTCGATCCGGCGCTGCGGCAGGGCGCGCCGAACGGGCCGCCGATGAAGCTCGGGTTGAGCGAGGACGACAAGGCCGCTCTCGTCGCCTTCCTGATGACGCTCAACGATGCCACGCTGGCCACCGATGTGCGCCTTTCGGATCCGTTCCCCGCGCCCTGATCGTCAGCCGCGCCAGCCGGGAGGGGGCTTGGCGAACGGGCCGGGCTCGGCCGGGAATGGATTGGCCGTCTCGCGCGTGGCGAGATCGTCAATCGGGATCCCGAGAGCCCGCAGCGCCTCGCGGTGCTCGTAACGAAGCGAGATCACCGTGGCCGGCGAGGTGGTCGCCCGCTCGAAGGTGGTGGAGGTGATCTTGGCCTCGCGCCGCTCGCCAAAGGCCGTTCCGAGCGACTGAGCAGCAGGCGCCACGCGCGGCGCGCCCGGCGTGGGGACGGGGGCTCGAGCGGCCACGGGAGACGGCGCTGCCATCGGCGCAGGCGGTGGCCCGCCAAACGCCGACGCGGCAAAGGGGGGAGGCGGCGCGCCACCCGCCATCGGAGGGCCAAACCCGGGAGGAGCCATGGGCGGGGGATAGCCGCCGGGCGGCCCGTGGATCACGGGGGGCGGCGGCGGAGGCGGCGGCGGGACCAGCTCCTCGAACAGGGCCGCGCCGATGACACCGATGTTGCGCGGCTTGCCCATCTGCGCCGCGTACGAGCCGCCGACGCCGCCGAACCGGAAGGTCGCCACGGCGTCCTTGTCGAGCCGATAGCCCTCGAAATCGTAGGTGCGCTGCGCGGTGAGCACCATGCCGCCGCACGAGAACGAGGCCTCCTCGCCGCTCGCCACGTCGAGGCCATCGACGCTCATCACCATCAGGACCCGCGCCCCGGTGAGGTTCTTGACCCGCAGCGCGTACCGCGATCCGTCGATCCCCTCGACGTACATCTGGCCCTGATGGAAGTACTCGTGGGCAGCCACCAGCGATCCATTGGTCTCGACCATCATGGTCAGCTCCATCAACCCCTTCGCGTCGCGCATACGGGCAGGCCTTTCGTCAGGTGAGCAGCGGCTCGCGCCGCCGGAGCCGAGCCTATCGCTTCCGCGCCCCGCGCAGATATGGATAAAAGATGATCCAGATTGATGGATCTTCGCCGCGTCGCTTCCCGGCCCGTAGCTCGCGCGCCCATCGCATGTCGCTGGAATTGAGCCGATTTGCTGGCGAATCTGTGGGTCGATGTAACCCCTCGGGCGCTCGTTCGGCGCTTGGCACACCAGGTGCTCAAGGGTCCATCACCAGGCCGATAGACACCGACGGCACCTGCAAACCCGCCGCGGACTCGAGACGAAGGGCAACGACCATGACGACGAGCATCCTCCCGACCAGCGCCACCGGCCTCACGCGACTCTGTGCCTTCTCGGCCGCGGCCCTCGTCGCCCTCTCCGCGGTGGGCTGCATGTCGCCGGTCGACTCGACCGACAATCCCGAGGAGGACGTCAACAGCTTCGATGACGCGCTGACCAACACCCAGAAGAAGGCCGTCAGCGATCACATCAAGAGCGTGGCCAAGAAGCACGGCATCACCAACGCCCTGCTCTTCGCGGGCGTGCCCAACCACGAGAGCGGCCTCGTGCAGTGCTGGAAGGACGCCACCTGGGCCTGCCAGGGTCCGCACTCGGACTACTGCGGTGGGCCGGTGATCGCCGGCTCCGGCGACGGCCCCTGCGGGAACAAGCAGGGCGGGCTCGGGATGTACCAGCTCGACGCAGGGACCTACTCGCAGACGCTGGCGTCGTATGGCAGCGACGTCGTCGAGATCGATCCGCAGATCGACGAAGGCGTCAAGATCATCATCTCGAAGGTCTGGCACTGCCCCAACACGCCGCACTACGACAACGAGGCCGCCGTCGTGACCTGGCTCAACGCGGCCAAGCCCGGCACCGCGAAATACGAGGTGTTCCTCTCGGCGATGGCCTATTGCTACAACGGCACTCCGCCGGGCTCGAGCAACTTCCAGAACATGCGCTCGAACTACCGCGCCGGCGTGCAGAAGCTCGAAGACGCCTTTGGCCACGACTACTGGTACGGCGCCGCGGCCCCGCCGCCGCCCCCGCCCAAGGCCCCCACCGGCTGTGGCTTCGTCGATCCGGGCGCGGGCCTGGCCTCGGGAGCCACGCACTCGTCGTGCAACAAGCACTACGATCTCGCGATGCAGGCGGACGGTAACCTGGTGCTCTACCACGGCAGCAAGGCCATCTGGGCGACTGGCACCAACGGCAAGGGCGGCCACCGCGCCACCATGCAGAAGGACGGCAACTTCGTCCTCTACACCGCCGCCGATAAGGCCCTCTGGGCCAGCGGCACCTCGGGCGACGAAGGGGCGTATCTCGCCGTGCAGGACGACGGCAACCTGGTCGTGTACTCGGCCTATGGCAAGGCGCTCTGGGACTCGCACACCAACGGCAAGTGATCGCTCGTTGACCTGATCGCGGGGAGTTGCGACTATCCGCCTCCCCGATGACCACGCCTCCGCCGCAGCCAGGAAAATCGCCGAGGATCCGCCTCACCGACGCCGACAACGTGCGCCTCATGATGGTCGTCGAGGCGGTGGCGAGGCCGTACTACAGCCACATCAAGGACTGGCGGAAGGAGCGCACCATCGAGGCGGTGACCGCCCTCGTCTACGGCAGAGTCCACAGCTGGACGGGTGACACTCGCGAAGCCACCTACGTCGCGTGCGACCTCTGCGGGGGCTCGCCGACGAGCGGGTGGTTCACCAATATCGTCCTCCCTCCTCTGCGCGACGGGCGGCCCACCTTCGAGGTGAGCATGGGCAAAATCGCCGCGAAATCCCCGGCGATTTGCGCCTTCTGTCTCCGGCGCGACTGGGTGGCGTGGGAGCCCGACGTCGTGGCCATCCTCGGCATCCTCGGCCGTGGATCTCCGGTCGAGCGAGACGCCGCGGGCGTGCTCGAGGACCGCTTCAACGCGTGTCAGGTCCGCATCGGCGTCGGCCGATGTACCTATTGCGGCGCCCACTCGAGCGGACTGCGCGGCCTCCGGGCCTTCGTGTGCGCGGAGTGCATGGCGACGGCCAAGGTCGAATTCGCGCGGGCCGAAGCGAAGCGGGAAGCGGAGGAGAAAGAGGCGGCGCGCCTCGACGAAGAGAGGAAGAATCGGCCCTTTCCAGCCGGGATCCGGGCCAAGGCCAGGCGCGTGGCGGCGCACGTCGGGGTCCGTCGGGCCGAGGCGCTCGGGCCGCCGCCCGAACGGCCGCGCGACGAGGCCGCGGACGCCGCGTGGGAGGAGATGCGCCGGCGGCACGTGCGGACGTCGTCGTCCTACAGCTTCATGGAGTCCTATCTCCGGATGACCGAAACCTCGACTCCGCCTGCCGACGTCGTCGACAGCGTGGGAGCAGGCCTGGCTGCGATCCTCGAGTCCGTGGCCCTCGATGGCTATCGGCTCCGGCATCAGGGTCGCTTGACGGGGAACAAGGACGTCGTCGGCGAGTCGTGGGTCGTGCAGGACGCCGGGCGATTCCTCTGGAAAACGCCGCCGAGCCGCGCGGTGCGGGCGCGCATCGACGAGGCGACGGTGCTGCTCCGCCGGGTGCTCTCGATGGGGATCAACTACCAGCGCTGGGACGAGGGTATGTACGACGACGTGACGATGCACTATCACCGCTTCGTCACTCACCTCTACGACTATCGCGACCCCTCCGCGAGCGCGCTGTACCAGGGGGCGCTGCTGCTCCACGGAGGTCGCGCCGAGGATCGCGAGGAGGTCGCGCGCGAGATCCACCACGCGCTGACGGGCGGGCTGGATCGACTCCTGGGCAGGCCTTTCGTGATCGTAGGCGGCGCCGAGAGCGAGGTCGTTCTCGGGGCGTTCCTGGGCGAAGCGACGGTGTACATCCCCGATCCGCTCGCGCTGTCGCGCGAGGATCAAGCGGTGCTCGCGCGCCGGCTCGCCCCCGACAACCCGGCGATGCCCACCATCCTCGGCGCCGACGACGAGCCGAGCTTCCGCGAACAGGCCCAGTCCCGCCTGCTCGAGGAGCTCGTCCCGCGACTCTACACCTTCGAGCTCGACGTTCGACCCGAGCTCTCCCGGCGCGGCTCAGCCGGGTGAGAGGCCCTCGCGCAGCGCGCGGCCGATTTCGCGGGCGATCCTGGCGGTGGCCTCCTTCGCTCCACGCGACAACCCCGCGTTGAGGAAGCCGTGGATCATCCCGGCGACGCGGTCCTCGCGCACCGGGACGCCGGCCTCGCGCAGGCGCGCGGCGTAGGCGATCGCCTCGTCCCGCAAAGGATCGAACGCGGCCGAGACGACGAGCGAAGGCGGCGCGCCGGCGAGATCGGGAGCGAAGAGCGGCGAGGCGTCGGGATCGAGCCGCCTGGCCGGATCGTTTCCGAGGTAATGATCGCGATACCACCGGATCGTCTTCTCGGTGAGATAATAGCCCTCGCCCAGCTCGCGGTGCGACGCCGAGGCGCAGGTGGCGTCGACCGAGGGATAGAGCAGCGCCGCGAGGGCCGGTCTCCGCGCGTCTCCTCGCGTCCGCAGGCCCACCACCGCCGAGAGGTTGCCCCCGGCGCTGTCGCCGCCGACGCCGATCTTCGCGGGATCGAGGCCCAGCGACTCGGCCTCTCGGGCGACCCACCGGAAGGCCGCGATCGCGTCGTCCACGGCGGCGGGGAAGCGGTGCTCGGGCGCGAGGCGGTAGTCGACGGCGATCACCCGGATGCCCCCTTGCAGCGCCAGGATCCGGCAGAGCACGTCGTGGGTGTCGAGATCTCCGGCCACCCACCCTCCGCCGTGGAAGAACACCAGACCAGGTGAGGGCGACGCGATCCCGACAGGCACGTAGCGCCGCGCGCGGAGGGCGCCCGCGGGGCCGGGGATCGGGTGATCATTGACCCTCACGGCGCCTGTCGGCGCGTCCTCGACGATCGCCGCGGACTCGGCCAGCATCCGCCGGGCGACCTCGGGTGAGCCCTTGCCCACGTCGGAGTCGTGCGTGAGATCGTCGATGGCGAGGAGGACGGCGAGCTCGGGATCGAGGCCGGCGGCGGCGCGCGATCGGCCGAGTCGGGCGGAGAGCGTGGGTGTCGCGAACAGCGCGCGGACGAGGGGACGGAGGAGCGCGACGCGGGCGCGGGACAGCGGGCTGAGCTTCACCCCGGCGAGGGTGCCCCGCCACGAGCGGCGCGTCCAGCGCAGTCTTCCGTCAGCCACCCACGCTGGTCACGAGTCGGCGAGCAGGGCGCGCCAGCCGTCGGACTCCGCAGCTCGCTTGATGACCTCGTTGCGCTCGACGAGGAAGCGGCGGAGATAGCCGGTGAGCACCAGCGCGTCGGCGATGCGGCCCAGAGGGCCGAGCGGCGACTCGAAGTCGAAGACGTCTCTCATCTCGGTCGCGTCGCCTTGCTCGTCGAAGAAGTGATCGTGATCGAAGCGCTGGAAGGCTCCTCGAACCATGGAGTCGCGAAAGTGGCGCGGGGGGTCGCAGGCGGTGATCCGGGTCGTGAGCCGCTGTCGCACCCCGAAGTGCCGCGCGCTCCACGTGACCTCTTGCCCGAGCGAGAGGAGCCCAGAGGTGATGTCGCCGACGGCGCGCTCGCCGGTCTTCGCCGTGGAGACCACGTGGAGATCGATGCTCCGCGAGAGGTCGAAGCAGCGCTGTCGCGGCGCGAGGATCCGGGTGAGGAGCTCGATGGTGGCCATGGCGGCGACGTTGTGAGCCGCACCGTGGCGCGCCGGCAAGCGAATTGACGGATCGTGCGATGAGCGTCACCAACCTCTGCGCCGCGCTTCTGCGCGACCCAGGGGATCAACCGATCCGGCACGCTTGCCCGGGCCGATGAAGCCCGGCGAGCGCCCCCGCCACGTGGGGCTGGAAGCCGCGCCGCCCTCCGGATAGTATCGGCTCTGATCCCCGAGACGCCGCCGACGGTGGCCGGCAGCTCGGGCGGATCGAGGGCCGACCATGGGCGACGTGACCGCGGTGATGATGGACTGCATCACCGAAAAATCAGGGCATTCCGTGACGCCGATGGCGGTGAGCGTGTGCATCACGCCAGCGGCTCCGGCGCCGCTGCCGCTCCCGTACCCGGTGGTGGCGAGCTCGATCGAGGGCATCGGCGACGCGCCGATGCGGACCAAGATCAACGGCGCGCTGATCGGCACCGTGGGATCGGTCCTGAAGACCTGTCACGGGAACGAGCCCGGGACGCTGAAAGAGGTTGTGAGCCTCAACACCGCCGGCCCGTGCTTCATCCTCATGGGCGCGCCGGTGGTGCTCTGCGAGCTCGGGATGATGGGGATCACCGGCAGCCTGTGCATGCAGAACAAGGCCCCGACCCCCGGCGCCGGAGGCAGCGCCAGCGACGCGAGCGGAACCGGCGGCGCGGGCAGCGGCGGGGGCGAGGCGGGCGGCGGCGGGGGCTCGGGCCATGGTCCAGGCGGCCCGGCCGGCGGCGGCGGCGCGGGCGGCGGAGGGAGCAACAGCGGCGCGGCCGGGCCGGGGGCGTCGTCGGGAGCGGCGGCGGAGCATCAGTGTCAAGGCGGACACCCGATCGATCTCGTGACTGGATACGTCGTCGATGAAGCGACCGACATCTCGCTCCCCGGCGTCATCCCGCTCTATGTAAAGCGGGTCTACTCGTCGTCGCGCCGGAGCGACAAGACAGCCACGCTCGGCGCGGGCTGGGCGCACGGGTTCGAGCAGCGCCTCGTCGAGGCCGAGCGGACGATCACCCTGCGCGAGGCCGAGGGCCGCTCGATCTACTTCGCCAAGGTCAAGCCCGGTGAGAGCACGTTCCACCGGCGCGAGCGGATGACGCTGGAGCGGGATACCGACGGCGGGTATCGAGTCCACGATCACCGGACGCGGCTCACGCTCGTCTTCGCCGGTGACGGGGTCAACGCGCCGGCTCCCCTCTCCTCGATCCGCGACGCGTGGGGCAACGCGATCGTGCTCGAATACAGCGGCGCGCGGCTCCTGCGAATGATCGACACCGCGGGTCGCGAGGTGCGCGTCCTCTGGAAAGAGGCGAGGATTGCTCGGCTCGAGGTGCGCTCCGAAGACCGGTTAGAGCAATGGGTGGACTACACCTACTCGGGCTCGGGGTGCCTCACCGCCGTCACCGACGCGCTCGGGGCAACGGAGGAGTTCGAATACGACCGCTTCAACCGCATGACCGCCGCCGTCCTCGCGACCGGCGCGCGCTTTCAGTACGAGTACGAGGCGGACACCGGGCGTTGCCGCAAGACCTGGGGCCCGAAGGGCCTCTACGCGATCGAGCTCGAGGCCGACAAGGCGACGAAGACGACGCACGTCGACGCGGAAGAGCCGCGGATCATCACCTGGAACGATCAAGGGCTCGCGACCCGCGAGGCGACCCCCGGCGGGACGATCCTCGAGGACCGCGCCTACGACGATGATGGCCTCTTGATCGCCAGGGTCAACGGCGCAGGCGAAGGCGAGCAGTACTGGTACGACGAGCGCGGGAACCAGATCCGCAGCGTCGACGCCGCGGGAAACGTCACCGCGTGGGAGTACGACGCGCAGAGTCTGCCCGTCAGCATGGCCACGCCCGACGGGCTGGTCACCCACTATGGTCACGACGACAAGGGCGCGCTGACCAGCGTCACCTACCGCACCGGAGAGCGCTATTCCCTGGGCTACGACGCCCGGGGCCGGCTCACCGCGGTCCACGGACCCGCCGGGCCCGTGTGGGGTTTCGAGTACGACGCGAAGCACGATCTGGTGGCCCAGGTCGACGCGCGGGGCGGCCGGACCACCTTCGAGCACGACGCGGTGGGGCGCCTCGTTCGCCGCACCGACGCGCTCGGGCGCACCTGGAACGCGACCTACGATCGGCTCGGGCGCGCCATCGGGGTGCGCTACCCGGACGGCGGCATGGTCCAGCGGGCGTACGACGCGATGGGGAAGGTCGTGCGCGAGACCGACGCGCTCGGGAACGTCACGTCGATGGAGTACGCCGGCATGGGCGTGCTCACGCGGCTGGTGCAGTGTGACGGCGGCGTCTGGACGCTCGCCTACACGAGCCACGAGCGCATCCGGGAGATCAAGAATCCTCTCGGCGAGACCTATTCGTTCACCTACGACGACGCCGGCCGCCCGGTCGAGGAGAAGCGCTTCGACAAGAGCGAGCTCGCGTATCTGTGGTCCGACGGAGGGCGCCTGTCGCGGCTCACGTATCCCGACAAGAGCTCTCGCGCCTTCTCCCACGACCGCGTTGGCCGGCTGATCCGCGACGAGGGCAGCGACGGGAGCACCGTCGCGTACGCGCGCGATCGGATGGGCCGGATCCTCGGCGCCACGCTGGAGGAGCATGGGCGGCGGGTTCAAACGATCTTCGAGCGCGACCCCGTCGGTCGCGTGCTGGTCGAGCGGCAGGGCGACCGGGCGATCCGCTATACCCACGAAGCGAGCGGACGGCGCACC
Source organism: Byssovorax sp. (assembly GCA_040006075.1). GTDB lineage: Bacteria > Myxococcota_A > Polyangia > Polyangiales > Polyangiaceae > JANYGI01. The sequence goes on from JBDTXR010000002.1 coordinate 23,936, forward strand.
AGCCGGGTGATGCCCGACGGCGCTACCACGCAGTATGCCTACGACGCAGGCGGCGCCCTCTCGGCGATCGATCACGACGGGCACAAGCTGGTGTTCGAGCGCGACGTCGCGGGTCGCGAGACGCGCCGGGTGGCGGGCGGGCACGTCGCCATCCAGAGCACCCACGACGCGATGGATCAGCTGATCGAGCAGCGCGCCACCGTGCCTTCGCCGGGCGGCGGCGTCCCTGCGGTGCTGCTCCAGCGGCAATGGCAGTACGACAAGGCCGGTCGGATCACGAGGATCGACGACGCGCGGTGGGGAGCGACGGCCTACACCTACGATCGGATGCACCGGCTCGTCGGCGCGGCGCAGGCGACGCAGCGAGAGGTGTTCGAGTACGATCCTTCGGGCTCCCTCGTCAGGATGCTCGAGGGGCTGGGCGGCGAGCCCCGCGGCGCAGAAGGCTGGGAGCTGAAGCCGGGCAATGTGCTCGTGCGCAGCGACAAGGCCAAGTTCGTCCACGACAAGCGAGGGCGTCGGACCGCCAGAGTCGAGCTCCCGGTCGGGGGCAACGCGCCCGCGGACGGTATCACCGAGTACGCGTGGGACATCCGCGACCGGCTGCGCGAAGTCAAGCTCCCCGGCGGCGCCCGCGTCGCGATTACCTACGACGCCTTCGGTCGGCGCGTGCGCAAAGAGGTGAGCACGAGCGCCACAACGGGCCTCCCGCGCGTCACCGAGCTCCTGTGGGACGGCGAGGTCCTCGCCGCGGATCTCGACAGCGAGCGGGGCACGCGGTGCTTCGTCCACGAGCCGGAGACGTTCATTCCGCTCCTCCAGCAAGAGCGCGGCAAGGTGCTCACCTACGTCAACGATCACCTGGGGACACCCAAAGCACTCCTCGATTCCGAGGGGCGCGTCGCCTGGTCGGCCAGGCACTCTGCCTGGGGCCGAGTGGTCGAGACCTACGCTGATCCGCTCGCGGAGCTCGCCCGCGGCGGGTACAAGGTGGAGTCGCCCTTCCGGCTGCTCGGGCAGGTGGCGGACGACGATACTGGCCTTTGCTGGACGCGATACCGGTGCTTCGACCCGGAGGTCGGTCGCTGGTGCAGCCCGGATCCTTCGGGGCTCGTGGGCGAAGGCAACCTGTTCGGCTTCGAGGGGAGCCCGACGACGCACGTGGATCCGCTCGGACTCACCGGCGCGGCGCACCAGACAGGCGGCACGCGCGGACCCGTCGTTCCCGCGGGGAAGGCCGTCGCCGTCGAGCGCGGCCCCGGTGGGCTGACCGCGACTTCACGGCCAATGACCGTGGAGCAGGCGCGCAGGCACGTCGCCGCCGGCGGAGATGTCTACGCGGATCGGGCCACCGCCCAGGCCATCGCCGGTCGTCGCTCGACAGGGCCGGAGACGCACCCCAGAGAGGGAGAGACGCGCTTTCCCCACTATCACCAGGCGGACCATAAAGGCGGGCACATCTTCTTCGGCACCGGCGGCTGATGTCCGCGACACTGCACCTCTGGGGTCGCGCCCCGCGCTCGCCGGACGTCGATCCCGCAACGATCGCCGACGCGGTCGTCGCGCGAGCGCGGGCGGCCCGGCCGACGCTGCGGCTCGTCGCTCGTCATCACGACGGCGCGCTCTGCCTCGAGCCGTTCCTCGCCGGGGCCGCCTTCGACGCGCTCCGCCACATTCCGAAGAAGCGGCCTTCCGTCCTCGAAGCCCTCCGCGCGGTGGTCGAAGAGCTGTTCCTGCGCTACCGGCAGGTCGATATCGAGCTCAGCGATGCCAGGCGCTCCGCGCCGCTCGTCGATCAACGGGTGTCGCTCGCCGAGGCGCTCGACGCGGTGATCTCCGCCGACCACGCCCGGCTCTCCATCACACCGCCTCTCCTCGCCTTCCATGTCCACGAGGCCAGGGCGCGCCTCTTCGCGCCTCTCCCCGTCGAAGGCGGCGATGTCGCCACAGGCTATCTCCGCGACTTCGACGTGCTCGCGATCGACGAGCGGGAGGTGCGGTCTCTCCTGACCAGCGACCTCGCGGAGGACGGAGCGAGCCTGGTTCAATGGTCGTCCGTGGAGCTCCAGACGACCGAAGACGCTGGCCCGCCCCGGGTGCTCGGTCGAAGCGGGAGAGTCTTCTTCGGCGGCGAGTGATCCGGCTCGACGCGGCGGCGACCAGCGAAACCGACGCACCCAAGCGTCGTAGACGGACCCAGATCCGAGCCATCTCCAGCGGCCCTCCGCCGCAAACCCGAGCTCGGAGCGCCTCGCAAAACGTCCCGTCGCCGGCCCGCGGATCCGCGGTGCTCGCCTTGGCCGGCTCGATCCCGGCTCGAGCCCGTTTTGTGAGGCGCTCCTCTCCGCGGCATGGACTACCGTGGCGGCCGGACCATGCAGGGAGGAACCACGTGAGCGAGCTCGAGCCGGGGTCGATATTCGGGCGGGATTTCCGGATCGTGAAGGCTCTTCGCGCCGGCGGCATGGGCGCGGTCTACGTCGCGTTCCAGATCAGCACCGGCAAGGAGCGCGCGCTCAAGGTCATGGCGCCCGAGCTGGCGTCGGATCCGGCGACGCGCGAGCGCTTCGTCCTGGAAGCGCAGGCCGCCGGGCGGATCGAGAGCGATCACGTGGTGGAGATCGTCACCGCCGGCGTCGACGAGGCCAGCGGCGCTCCGTACATCGTGATGGAGCTGCTCAAGGGCGAGGAGCTCGGCGACTACATCGAGCGCGTCCACCTCTTGCCGCTCGGCGACGTGGCCGAGATCCTCCAGCAAATCGGGCACGCGCTCGAGCAGGCGCACCACCAGGGGCTCGTCCACCGCGACCTCAAGCTCGAGAACATTTTCCTCTGCGCCTCGCGCCGCCGCGACGTGGCCTTCACGGCGAAAGTGCTCGATTTCGGCATCGCCAAGCTCGTCGCCGAGAACCACCAAACCGGGACCCAGCCGCTCGGAACCCCGCTGTTCATGGCGCCCGAGCAGACCGATCGCCGCGGCCGGATCTGCCCCGCGACCGACGTGTGGGCGCTCGGCCTGATCGCGTTCCGGCTGCTCACCGGCCAGTATTTCTGGATCGACGTCGAGACGATCACGATGTTGCTCCGGCAGATCTGCATCGATCCGATCCCCTTCGCCGGCGAGCGCGCGCGCGAGCTCGGGGTCACGGCGACGCTCCCGCCCGGCTTCGACGCCTGGTTCGCGCGCTGCGTGAGCCGCGACATCGACGCTCGCTTTCAGGACGCCGGCGAGGCCGTGCGCGCCTTCGCCGAGCTGGTGACGGAGGGCGCGCCGCGCGGCGTGCTGGTGATCGGCGGCGGCGCGACCCGGGCCTCGACCGGCGGCTCGTCCTCGAGCGGAGTCGTGGCCGCGTCGGGGCCGCTGGCCGACGCCGCGACCGCGCCCGTGCCGCTCGCGCTCGCGGCGACGGGCGCGGTGGCCGGCGCCTCCACTGTCGCGGTGACCGGCGCGCCGCTCGTGGCGCGCACCGGCAGCGAGAGCGCGGCGCTCGCGAAGGCGGGTGGCTCCTCGAAGGGATGGATCCTCGGCGTCGTGGCGGCGGTCCTCGGCATCGGCGCCGTGGCGGTAACCCTCGGCCGCGGCCACGACGATCCGGGCAAGCCCGCGATGACGACCACGCCGACGAGCGCGAGCAGCTCGGCGGTCGCGCCGCCCCCCGCCGTGGCGAAGACCACCTGTCCCGAGGGCAGCGTGCTCATCCCCGGAGGATCGATGTTCATGGGCGCGCGCGATCTCAACGACGACGCCAAGCCTCCTCACGAGGTCACGATCACCGGCTTCTGCCTCGATCGCACCGAGGTGACCACCCGCGCCTACGGCTCCTGCGTCGAGAAGGGCAGGTGCGAGCGCGCGCTGGAGCAGGTGAGCTGGCCCGGCGTCAGCCCCGACGCGAAGAAGCGCTACAGCCCCTTTTGCAACGCGGGTAAGCCGGATCGAGCTGAGCACCCCGTCAACTGCGTGGCCTGGCCCATGGCCGACAACTACTGCAAGAAGATCGGTCGCCGCCTCCCCACCGAGGCCGAGTGGGAGTACGCCGCGCGCGGCTCGAACCAGCGTAAATTCCCCTGGGGCGACGAGCCGCCCAGCGCCAGGCTCCTCAATGCCTGTGGCAAGGAGTGCGCGCTCTGGGGCGACAAGCACGCTGAGAAGCACTCGACCATGTACGACGAGGACGACGGCTTCTCGGCCACCGCGCCGGTCGGCTCGTTCCCCGCGGGCGCCGCGGCGCACGGCGTGATGGACCTCGCCGGCAACGTGTGGGAGTGGACGGCCGACTACTACGCTCCGTACTCGGACGAAAAGCAGCAAGATCCCAAGGGGCCCGCGACCGGCGACAAGCGCGTCGTCCGCGGCGGGGATTACTTTGCGTTCCACGCCGACTGGGCCCGTCCCGCCTACCGGTGGAAGACCGAGCCCGAGAGCTACAATCACGCCATCGGGTTTCGCTGCGCCGCCGATCCCGGCTGAGCGGTTTCGCTCCTTCAGCCCCGCTTGCGCTTCGTCGATCGCGGCAGGCGGGGCACCAGCTCGAAGAAGGCCTTCACCGCGCGGAGACGCCTCCGCTCTTCCAGGCAGGCCACGTACTCGATGTGCTCGATCGTCGCGTCGAGCAGAGGCAGCGCCACCACGCGATCATCGTGGCCGCGCTCGGCGGCGATGACGACGCCGAGGCCGATGCCCGCCGCGACGGCCTCGTGCACGGCCTCGCGGCTGCCGAGCTCCATCACCACCTCGGGCTTCACCGAGGCGCGATCGAGCGCGGCCTCGATCGCGCGCCGGGTCACGCTGCCCTCCTCGCGCATCACCATCGGCGCGCCGTGGAGATCGCGGAGGCGGACGCCGCGACGCGCGGCCCACGGGTGGGCGCTCGCCACGATCACCACCTGCGCGCTCTTCGCCGCGGGCACCGCGAAGAGGCGGGGATCCTCGACGCGATCCGAGAACGCCGCGACGTCGGTGCGGCCGTCGAGCAGATCGCGCAGCACGGTGGCGGAGTTGCCGAGCGCGAGCGAGAGCGCCACCTGCGGGTGCTCGCGCCGGAACGCCGCGAGCACGGGGACGACCAGGAACGGCCCGTCGGCGCCCACGCGCAGGCGCCCGCGGAGCAGCGCCGTCGCCCGCGAGAGCAGCTCGGCGGCCGCGGCCTCGAGCGAGAACATCGGCAGCGTCGTGTCGAGGAGCGCGCGGCCGAGCTCGGTCGCCTCGACCCCGGGGCGGCCGCGCGTGAGCAGCTCGACGCCGTAGGCCTCCTCGAGCGCGCGCACGTGCATGCTCACCGCGGGCTGGCTCACCCCGAGCGTGTGCGCGGCCTCGGTGAAGCTCCGGGCCACCGCGACGGCGTGGAAGGCGCGGAGCTGAGCGTGCGTCGGCGCGGGCGGGAGGGCGTGGCTCGTCATCAGCCCAGCTTATAGCGGGCGTCAGAACAACTGCCTGGAACTATGCCGTGGCGCGCATCAGAGTGCCGCGCATGACGGTACGCATCGAGGCGATCCTCTTCGACTGGGCGGGTACGACGGTCGATCACGGGTGCATGGCCCCGATCGCGGCCTTCCTGGAGGTGTTCCGTCGCCGCGGGGTCGTCGTCTCCGCCGCGGACGCGCGCGGGCCGATGGGGACGCACAAGCGAACGCACATCCAGACGCTCTGCGCGCTGCCCGGCGTCGCCGAGCAGTGGCGCGCGCGCTTCGGGCGCGCGCCCTCCGCCGCCGACGTCGACGCCATGTTCGCCGAGTTCATCCCGCTCCAGCTCGCGGTGCTGCCCGATCACGCCGAGCCGATCGCCGGCTGCGTCGAGGTCGTCGCCGGCCTGCGCGCGCGGGGAATTCGCATCGGATCGACCACCGGCTTCACCCGCGCGATGATGGATGTGCTCGCGCCCGAGGCGGCGAAGCGCGGCTTCTCGCCCGACGTGATCGTGACGGCCGACGAGGTCCGCCACGCGCGCCCGTGGCCGGACATGTGCCTCCGCAATGTGATGGAGCTCGGCGTCTCGGCCGTCGACGCGTGCGTGAAGGTCGACGACACCGTGGCCGGGATCGAAGAGGGCTTGCGCGCCGGGATGTGGACGGTCGGCGTGGTGATGACCGGCAACGAGGTCGGCTGCACCGCGGCCGATCTCGCGGCGATGAGCCCCGCCTCCCGCGCGCGCCTCCGCGCCGCCGGGTACGCGCGATTGCGCGCGGCGGGCGCTCACGCGGTCATCGACGGGATCGCCGATCTGCCCGCGGTGATCGCCTCGTTCGAGGCGCGGCTCAGCGCCCCGCACGCCGCCTGATCAGCGCTCCGCCTGGGCGCCCAGGAAGCGCGTGACCTCCTCGATCAGCGCGGGCGCGAGATCGTGGCCGATGTCTTCGGGCTTGATTTGCCGAGGATCCGGCTGCGTGATCCGGTTCAACGCGTGGGTCATGCCGTCGAGGATCCGCACCCGGTGCGACGCGCGCGGCGAGCCGTCGAGCCAGCGCGCCCAGGCTTCGATCTCCGAGGGCGCGACGTTGTAATCGTAGCTCCCGCCCAGCACGAGCAGCGGGCGATCGAGGTCGCGCGCCAGCGCGGGCGCGGCCTTGGCGAGATCGATCCACGAGGCCCACATCGCGGGCGGCTGGCCGAGGATCGGATCGCCGAGGTGGGTGCCCGCCTCGATCTGCCCGAGCGCGTGCGCGGCGTCGTGGAGCTGCTTTCCATCGGCAAAGGCGCGCTCGATCTGGCCCGCGAGGGTGAACGACCAGCGCACCCGCTCGCTCTGCTGCTCGAGGACCACGCTCATGGTGTGGAACGGCGGCGCGAGCAGCACGCCCGCGCGCACCGCGGGCCGCTCGGTCAGCAGCACCGGCACGAGCTGTCCGCCTTCGCTGTGGCCGACGAAGAACGTGCGCGCGGGATCGATGGCCGGATGCGCGAGCACGGCGTCGAGCGCGGCCTCGGCGTCGCCCACGTACTCCGAGGTGGAGAAGGCCTCGGCGAGCATGCTGTACGGGATCGAGCTCGGCCCGTTGTCGGCGCAGTCGTTGAAGGCGCCGCAGGTGCGCTTGTCGTAGCGATAGACCGCGAATCCATGGCTCGCGAGCGCCGCGGCGAGGCGCTGGTACACCGGCAGCTCGAAGCCGAAACCAAGGCCAATCTGGCCGCGCATCACCCCTTCGCGCGACATTGGCCCGCTGCCGTGGACGATGACCACCACCGGCACGCGCGCCCCGGCGTCGCGCGCGGGCAGCGTCAGCGTGCCTTGCAGGTGCCAGAGGCCGCGATCGAAGGCGAGCGGGACGTCTTGCTGCGCGAGGCGCGCGCGGGGCGGGGCGAGCTCGTGGGGAGGCGGAGCGGGCCGCGGAGGCGGCGTCGGGACGATCGCGTGAGGCGCGCAGCCCGCCAGGGCGACGAGCACGACGGCGAAGCGCTGGGCGACGAGGCTCAAGGAGTCAGTATGCCTGCTCAGCGCGGCTACCGGATCGCTGTCGCGCGCGGGATTCAGATTGCGCACGACGACGTCGATCTCCATCGTGGTACTCTCGCGGTATGAGCCAGAACGCCGTCGCTGAAGCCTGGGCAGACCGGTTCGTCTCGCTGGAAGAGTGGGCGGCGCTGGACGAGGACGAGCCGGGCGAGGTCGTGGATGGGCGACTCGTCGAGGAGGAGATCGTGGGGTATGCGCACGAGGTCATCGTCGGCTGGCTCATCCACGTGCTGCGGACGTGGATCATTCCCCGAGGCGGCTTCGTCGGCGGCTCGGACGCGAGGTTCGCCGTGCGGCCGACGCGAGGACGGAAGCCGGATATCACGGTCTATCTCCCCGGTGGCCGGAAGCCTCCCGCGCAAGGTCTGATCCGCGTGCCGCCGTACCTCGCGATCGAGGTCGTCTCTCCCACTCCGCGTGACGGTCGGCGCGACCGTGTCGACAAGGTGAAAGAATATGCGGCGTTCGGCGTCAAGTGGTACTGGATCGTCGATCCCCAGTTCCGCAGCCTGGAGATCTTCGAGCTCGGCGCCGATGGACGCTATGCGCACGCCCTCGCGGTGACCGAGGGTAGGCTCGACAGCGTGCCAGGATGCGATGGTCTGGCGCTCGACGTCGGTGCGCTGTGGAGCGAGCTTGATCGGCTCATGGATGACAACGGCGACAGCGCCGATGCGGAAGACTCCGAAGAGTAGCTACCACGCTCCGCCGGCCTGCCAATCAGAACAGGCCAATCGAGAAGTGGAACGCTCCGAAATCCTCCCACTGGCGTCGGTTCAGGTTGATGCCGTAATCGAGGGCGATCGGCCCGATCGGCGTCGCGATCCGGATCCCCGCCCCGCCGGCGTAGCGCAGCACCAGCACGTTCACGGTGCCGGTGCCGGTCCAGACGTTGCCCGCGTCGACGAAGACGCCGGCCTGGAAGGTCTCGGTGATCGGGATCCGCAGCTCGGCGCGCGGGTTGACCATCACGTCGCCGCCGCGGACCTGGACATCGCAGATCGAGAGTGGGCGATTGGGGGTGGCCACGAACCCCGGCTCGGTGCAGCGCGCCGGATCACCGTCGACGATGCGATTGGCCACGTCTTGCGGGACGACCGAGTCGGCGAGGAACGAGCGGATGGAGTCGACGCCGCCGAGGAAGAACGCGCGATCGGGGTAGGTCTTGCTGACGTGCTCCGGGCTGATGTAGAGCTGGAGGTTGTAGCCGGCGGCCACGCTCATCGCGAGGACCAGCTTGCGCGGGAGGCTGATGTAGGCCGCGACGCGCCCCGTGAAGCGGAGGAAATGGCTGAAGACCGTCGCCTGGTTGTCGTCGACCAGGAGCGGGAACGCATTGACGTGCTCCACGCTGGTGGAGAAGAGTCCGCCGCGGGTGGCGTTGAAGGGGTTGTCGCGGAGATCCAGGGTGAAATTGGCGCGCTGCGAGAGCGCGAGGGTGGTGCCCTCGGGCGCGCGGAGGGACAGGAGCGTGCCAGTCTGCACGGCAGTCTGCGAGGCCGGGTTGAAGATCTTCACCGAGTTGCGCTCGGCCGACACGCTGAATTGCGTCGTGAGCCCGCGGAAGGGCCGGTAGGACAGCGTGGGGACGACCGCGTCTTTCGTGAGGCCGAAGTCGCGCTGGTTGTGGCGGACGTCGATGCCCTCGATCGCCAGGCCGAACGCCGGCGGGAGGCCGATCTCGGGGAAGGTGAGGGAGATGGTGTTGCGTCGCTCCAGGCGGTCGAGGATCGGCAGCGGCGTGCACACGGTGCAGCCCACCACGGGATCGATCCCGAAGTTCTGCCGCACCGCCTCGTCGAGGATCAGGAAGTCGGGCACGTAGCCGAGCTGGAGGTGGAGGCCGAAGGTGATCGCCAGCCCGCCGATGTTGCGGCCCTCGAGGTCGACGCCGAAGCGCACGCCCTCGCCGGTGGAGAAGCCGAGGTGGGCGCCGAGCGAGAAGGTGCCCGACTCGGCCACGGTGACCACCACGCGCTTGCGCTTCTGCGGGACCTCGGGATCTTCGAGGGCCACCGAGACGCTGGCGAAGACCCCGAGCGTGGCCAGGCGCTCCTCGCTCTGGCGCACCAGATCTTGCTGGTAGTAGCCGTTGCGACGGAGCAGGAGGCGCCGCAAAATCACGCTGGTCACCGTGTGCTTGTTGCCCTTGATCACGAAGCCGGAGACCACGACGCGATCGCGCTCGGTGACGGTGAAGCGCACCCGGGCGCGGGTCCGATCCGGCGAGGGCTCGAGCGCGGCGCGGACGTCGGCGTAGGCGTAGCCGCGGAGGCGGTACTCGTCGAGCACGCGGATCCGCGCCGCCTCGAGGTCGACGTTGGAGAGCGGATCGCCGAGCGGGAGCGCGGCGATCTTGCCGAGGTCGTGCTCGGTGAGCGAGCGGTTCCCCTCGAAGGCCAGATCGTAGAGCGTCATCTGCGGGCCGAGGGCGATGGGGATCCGCAGGGTGATCTCCGGCGAGCACTCGACGTTGTGCGCGGGATCGGGCCGGCAGGTGAAGGCGTCGGCGACGGCGGGCTCGGGGAGCGGGAGCCCGAGCGAGTCCTTCAGGCAGCGCGCGCGGAGGCCCGCGGGCGCGGGCTCGGGGAGGCACAGGCCGGCCGGGGACGAGCCCTTGCACGTCGCGCGCAGCGGCGTGATCGGCCCGATCACCGCGTTGAGGTAGCCCTTGCTGTGGTAGAGGTCGCGCAGGTGCTTGAGCGCGCGCTCGTAGGTCTCGGGAGCGTAGGTCACCAGGGGGTTGAGATCGGCCGGTAGGCCGCGGCCGCCGGTGCCGACCGTGGGGCCGAAGATCCGCGCGATCGCCCGCGGATCGCCCGAGGAGAACGTCGCCGAGCCGGGGAGCTCCTCGTCGAGGAAGCTGTCGATTTCACTGCCCACGTCGTCGGGCAGGACCTCCTTGCCGAGGCACGGGTACACGCGCCTGATCACCCGCACCTGGCGGTTCTCGCGCACGGTGAAGACCAGGTAGTGCACGGGATCGGTCGGAGCGCCGCGCTCGACACCGACGACCTCGGCGTCGAAGAAGCCGCGCGCCACGTAGAAGGCGCGGAGGCGATCGGTGAGCTCGGCGAGGCGGCCGTCGGGCTGCTTTTCCAGGTCCAGCGCCTCGGTGAGCTGGTCGCCGTCGAAGGCCCGGTTGCCGTCGAACGCCGGGACGAGCCGCGGCCCGGCGTCGACGTGGATCTCGAGCGAGCTGTTGACGCCGACGCGGACCACGTTGTGGTGGATCTCGGCGCGGAGGAAGCCTTTTTGCCGCAGCAGCTCGCCGAGCTCGCGATCGGCGTCGGCCAGCGTGGGCTCGTCGAGGCGCGCGCCGGGCGTGATCCGGTACTTCGATTTGAGATCGCCGACCTCGCGATCGACGCGAGGATCGATGACGAAGATCCGCTGCGCCAGCGTCTGCGGCAGGCCGGGGGTGATCTGGATCGCGAGCACCACGCTCGTGGGATCGTCGGTGTCGGTGGTGTCGGCGGTGGCGTCGGCGAAGGGGAAGCCGTGCTGATCGTAGTAGCGGCGGATCCGCGCGCGGATCAGGCCGAGCAGCGGCGCGGTGATCTCGCCGCCGTCGCTGACCTCGGCGGCCTCGAGCGTGGCGGCGGTGTCGAGCGCGCCGCCGTTGAGCTGGATCCGCGCGATCAGGCGGCGCGGGAGCACGTGGACGCGGAGCGCGGCGCCGTCGCCCTCGGCGAAGGCCTCGACGTTGGCGCGGGCGATCTGCCCGCCGGCGAGGACCTCGCGCATCGCGCGGCGCGCGACCTCGGTGCTGAGCGGCTCGCCCAGGCGCACGCTCTGGATCGCCGGCGGCGTCGTCCAGCGGCCGCCGGTGACCACGACCTCGACGCGGCGGATCGGCTTGCCCACCAGGGCGCGAGCCGGCGGCTCGGTCAGCTCGGGTACCGCGCCGCCGAGCGAGGGCTCCTCGGGCGCGGCGATGGCGCGGTCGCCCGGCGAGCCGTCGGCGCGCGCTCGCGCCGGCGCCGCGAGCAGCGACACGGCGAGGCTCAGGGCCGTCAGCGCAGCGCGAAGAGACACCATTTCGCGGTCACGCGGCCCCGGTGTCTTCGAGCCTGGCGATGTCCTCGCGCTTGCCGATCACCACCAGCACGTCGCCCTCGGAGAACTCCTCGGGGGGCGCGGGCGTAACCCGCGAGGTGCCGCCCTTGAGCAGCAAGATCGGCGTGATTTTGAGGCTCCCCGGGAGATCGAGCAGCTCGAGCGTGATGCTCGGCGAGCCGACCGGGTGCTTGAACTCGACGACGGCGTCGGCGAGCGGATCGCCGAGGTGCTCGAGCAGCGAGGCCAGCTCGAGCGCCACCGGCGCCTCGGGCGCGATCGCCCGCAGCAGCGACTCGGCCTCGTTCAACGCGCGCGCCGAGACGCTGCCGTAGAGGACCTCGGTCAGGCCCGCGAGATCGACCGGGAGCGCCGCTTGCTGGGCGATCCGCAGCGCCATCTCTTCCTCGACGGCGTGCGCGAGCTGCCCGTCGTCGGCGCGTGGGTGGAGGCCCACGCCGTTGGGCCCGTGAAACTTGAGCATGCGCAGGCCGAGCAGGTTGCCGCGCAGGCGATCGATCGCCGAGCGCTCGGCCTCCATCCCCACCGCGTCGAGCTGCCGCGCGAGGTTGATGAAGATGTTGTCGACCGAGGCGAAGCGACCCTCGGGCGTCTCGGCCATGATCTGCTGCAAATGCGCCAGGGTGCGCTGTCGCCACGGCGCCTCGATCGGCTGCACGCTCCCGCGGCGCAGGATCAGCTCGTAGGCCTGCCCGGTGCGCGAGCGGCAGAGCCGATCGCTCTCGCGCGAGGCCGGCGGCAGCGGGATCGGCAGGCGCGGGCCGGTGCCCGAGGGCCGCGCCGCGGGCGCGAACGGGGCGAACGCACCGAGATCGGCGGCGGCGGCGCGGGCCGCTGGATCGCCTTCGATTGAAGGGGATCCCGCGCGCGCGAGCGGGGGCACGCGCTCGCGCACCAGGCCGCCCGACTCGTTGCGCACGTGCTCGAGATCGTCGGGGAAGGCCTCGACGAAATCGCTGAACGAGGCGAAGCCGAAGCGGGTCTCGTCGAACGAGGGATCGAGCCGCCGCATCACGATCTTCAGCGTGGCCTTGGGCACGAGATCGTCGCCGCGGGCCAGACGCGCCGAGCGCAGCGCGCGGAGCAAGAGGCCGCGGACCTCGGCGCGATCGTCGGCGCGGCCGATCGGCGCCGACTCGAGCATGTCGTAGAACTTGAACTCGTTGCAGCAGCGGACCCAGAACTGGTTGGTCGTCTCGCGCACGCCGATGCCGATGATCGTGCGCCCCGTCTTCTGGACCTTCTGCGCCAGGCTGATGAAGTCGCTGTCGCCGCCGACCACGATGATGTGCGAGAGGTGCGGGAAGAACTGGATGTCTTCCATCACGTCGAGCACCAGGCGGATGTCGGCGCCGTTCTTCATCCCCCGCGGGAAGAGCTGCACGAGGTCGATGGAGTGCTCGTGAAAATCGTGGCGATACGCCGCGAAATACTGCCAGTTGTTGTACGCGCGGTTGATGGCCACCGTGCCGATCGAGGCCACAAAGCTCATCACCGCCTTCACGTCGACGACCCACTCCGCCTTCATGTTGCGCTGGTCGCGCCAGGTGTCGCGGCCATGCGCGCGCTCGAAGAGCGAGGCGTGGATGTTCTCGAAATCCCAGTAGACCCCGACCATGCTCGTTGCGTTTTCGGAGCCCATTGCGCGCCGGCATCCTAGGTTGCGGGCCGCCGATGTCTACCGGCACGACGCGCCGGCCGCGGCGGTAGGGGTTCCCCGGGCTCGGGGGCGCGTGGTAGGGTCGGCCTCCCGGGCGCGAGCCGCCTGTTTTCGAGCCCATGAGCGACGCAACCATCCTCCTCGGCGCAGTCGCGCACGATCCGAAGGTCCTCCCGTACTGGGAGGCGATGCGCGAGCACCTCAAGGCGGCCGGCGTCGGGATCGATTTCGTGCTCTACGGGAGCTACGAGCGTCAGGTCGAGGCCCTGCTCGGCGGCCACATCGATCTCGCCTGGAACGGGCCGCTCGCCCACGTCCGCGTCAAGCGCCGCGCCGAGGGCCGCCTCACGCTCATCGCCCAGCGCGACGTCGATCGCGAGTTCACCACCAAGATCCTGGTCCGCCGCGACGCGGGCATCGGCGCGCTCTCCGAGCTCCACGGCAAGACGTTCGCCGTCGGCAGCAAAGACTCGCCGCAGGCCCGGATCCTCCCGCTCTTCTTCCTCAAGCGCGCCGGGGTCGACCTCGCGAAGATGACGGTGCTCCCGTTCGAAGGCGACGCGGGCAAGCACGGCGATCCGCCGCAAAGCGAGCTCGACGTCCTCGCCGCCGTGCAAGACGGCCGCGCCCACGCCGGCGTCGTCGGCGGCCTGGTCTTCGCGACCGAGCTCGCCGCCGGCCGCGTCGATCCCCACCGCGTCGAGACGCTGTGGACCACGCCCTCGTACGATCACCACGTGCTCGAAGCCCTCCCGAGCTTCCCCGAGGCCCGCGCCCAGGCCCTCCAGCGCGTGCTCCTCGATCTGCGCTGGAACAACCCCAAGCACCGTCGTTTGCTCGAGGTCGAGGGCGCACGGCAGTGGATTTCCCCCCGCGAAGACGGCCACATGCACCTCGAAGCAGCGCTCGACGATCAGCGCGGCTGGTAAAGCGTCCTTTGCCGCGGGGAGGAGCGGCCCCCATCCCTCCCGCGATGATCGATCTCCACTACCGGCCCACGCCGGATGGCTGGAAAGTCTCGAAATAGCCACTCTGAAACGGGGTTTTTGGCAACAGGGCACCATCCCGGAGACCAGATTGGCTTTCTCCAGATAGCGTGCAATGGCCGATGGACTGGTCAATTCATCTGGTGCAGGGTGCCGCCACCGCCTCTCCGGCGGGTGTGAACCTCCGAAAGGATTCTCCCCATGTCGCGCTCCTCGCTCCTGATCCTCCTCACCGCTCCTGCGGCGCTGCTCGTGGCCTGTGGCTCCGACGCCACCTCGGGCGCCGGCGCCACCGGTGCGGGCGGGTCCACGTCGGCGACCGGCAGCTCGTCTGTCGCCAGCACCGTCGGCGCAGGCGGCGACTCCACCTCGGCCAGCACCGCCGGTGCGGGTGGCAACGCCTCCACCTCCACCTCCACCTCCACCTCGACCACCGGCGCCGCGAGCAGCACCACCGGCGCGACGGGCTCCACCAGCACCGGCGCGATGATGATGGGCGCGTGCACCAACGCGGCCGACCTCGCCATCATCATGTCGAAGGACATCGGCAAGATCGTCGGCGACTGCGCCTCGAGCGGCTTCGGGATGGAGCCAGGGACGAAGAACTGCATCAAGATGGGCACGGGCTTCTCGGATCCGTGCGTCGTCTGCTTCGACGACACCGTCTCTTGCGTCTTCAAGAATTGCCTCGGCGAGTGCATCGGGGGCTCGAGCAGCCCGGCTTGCAAGGACTGCCGCGCTGCCAAGTGCGATCCGGCGTTCACCGCCTGCAGCGGCGTCCCGGCGAACTGACTGTCTGCGTCGCCGGGCGGCCCGGAGGGGGCGGCCCGGCGAAGCAGGGTGCGGGGCTCGGAGCCCCCTCCGGGCTCAAGGCAGCTTCGGTGGCGGGCCCAGCTCCTCGATCGGGATATCGGCGCCGTTCAAGGCCTTGATGAAGGCGACGACGTCCTCCACCTCCGCCCCGGTCAGGTCGGTCAGGGAGTCCAGACGGCCATCGTGATCCGGGTCCAGCGCCCGGGTCGACGCGGCGGTCTTGCGGGCGATCACCTTCGAGATGCTCACCTCCGATCCGTCGTGCAAATACGGGCTGGTCTGCGACGCGGAGCGGAGCGTGGGAGTCAGGAAGGCGCCGTGATCCTCCGCCTTCTGCGTCACGAGAAATCGCCCCTCGTCAGCGCGGCTACCGTCGGGGCCCGGCGGCGACGTGGCGATGTTGTGAAACTGAAAGTCCGAGAACAGCGGCCCGGAATGGCACGACGCGCACCCCGCCTTCCCGCGGAACAGCGAGAGCCCACGGATGGCGGCGGCGCTCATGGCCGCATCGTCGCCCGCGTTCCACCGATCGAAGGCCGAGTCGCGCGACACCGCGAGGCGGATGTACACCGCGAGCGCCTTGCCGGAGAGGCGCCAGATCTCCTGGGCAGATAGCCCCTTGATGTCCTGGCCAAACGCCGCATCGAAGAGGGGAACGTACCCGGGGATCTCCACCGTGAGCTTCGCCTGAAGCGCCGCTTGCGCGCCCGGAACGTCGATCACGCCCACCTCTGCGGCCGGGTGGCCCGGGGCGAGGTTCATGTTGGCCTCGGCCAGCGGGAGCACCATCGCGTCGTAGAGATCGGTGAAATGCGCGCCGTCCCACCGCAGCATCGGCGCGTAGACGATGTTGAGCAGCGAGGGCGTGTTGCGCGGCAACGTGGGTGTGATCCCGGGATACGACCGATCGGGCGCGTCTTTCGGCCCGCTCGACTGGAACTCGACGAGCGGAAAGTGGCAGTTCCCGCAGACGGTCTTGCCGCTGCCGGAGAGCCGCGGATCGCCGAACAGGGCCCGCCCCAGAGCGCTCTTCTCGGTGGTGGCGGGGTTGTCGGCCCACTCGGGCAGCGCCGGGACAGGGCCGCTGTCGTCGACCCGGAGCCCGGTCCCGGGGTGCACCGGCCAGGGGTCCGCCCCCGCGCCGCCGACGCCCGAGCTGCCCGAGCCCCCGCCGCAGGCCACGAGCGCGACGAGCGACCACGTCACACCACCGAGGATCTGGACGCGCATGGGATACCTCAGGGGATTTCGAGCACGGTATTCGTGAACGCGGCGGTCACCTGATCCCCGTTCTTGGGATCCATCGGAGTCCGGTTGGCGATCGACGCCTCGGCGTCGGCGCCCTCGACATTGAGACGCAGCGTCCCGAGCGGGTTCTTCGGATCGCCCATGTGAATGTCCTTCGTGCTCAGGGTGAACGAGGCGATGTCTCCCCCCTTCGCCGCGGGCGCCTCCTGGGGCGCTCCAGCCTTGATCTCCGCGGTGATCGGCGTCGCCGTGTAGCAGACGAACACGATGTCGTAGGGGCCGTCTTCGTAGGGGTTCTTCGACGTGAACTTCACGGTCAGGTCGTCGGGCATCTGGCCCCAGGCGTATTCGAGGGGCGGATCGTTTCCCGGCGCGAAGCCCGCCGGAAACGCCGCGATCAGGTAGGGCTTCCCCACGATGCTGGTGGCCGCCTGCTCGGCGATCGTGTTTGAAGGGGTCAAGAACGAGAGCTTCCCGCTCTTCGGCGTCAAGGCGACGTTCATTCCGAGGGCGTGGCCCGTCACCGCGCCTCCGGTGGTGCCCGACCCGCCCGTGGGCTCCGAGCCTCCACACCCGACCAGCACAACGGCGAGCGCGACCGCTCCGGCGAATCTCTCGAACATGGTGACGTCCTCCACGAGGTGAGCGCTGGGCGCGCCGATGGCGCGACCGGCCGTCGTGTATCGAGGGCGGCATCTGGTGTCAACACGAACATTTCGTGTACGAATCTTCTCGACGCGGAACGATCGGCGGCGTGCGCCGCGTCGAGGAGCTATTCGAACTCGAGGCGCAGGCGGAAATCCGCGCCGACGTTGCCGAAGGCCGAGCTCGACACGTCGTTGACGTTGTCGTACGAGCCTTGCACGCTCATCTTGCGGTTGAGGCGCCACTCCACGCTCGAGCGCACCTCGCGGTTCTCGGTGATCCCGGTGGTCACCGTGGCGCGGACGTTGTCGGTGATGCGTTTGCCGACGGTGACCGTCGGCTCGGTGCGCCCCGTCTTCGACGAGTAGCCGGTGCCGAAGTGGAACTCGTCGATGATGGGCACGATCTTCTTCACCGCCTTGTCGGCGCCGGTGAGGGCCGACAAGGCCTCTAGCCCCACGGTCTCGCCGAGCGACGACACGGCCTCTCCGCGATCGATCTCGGCGCGGGTCATGCCGATGGTCAAGAGCAACACGATGTCTTCTTGCCGGAGCGGCGGATCGCTCGCGAGCGTCATCTTCAGATCGTCGGCGTCGCCGTGCACGTTGAGGGTGATCCGCCAGACGCCGCTGCCGCTCTGCGTGCTGCCCGACGAGGCGCCGCTGCTGCTGTCGGCGCCCGACACCGACTGCTCGGCCGCGGCGCTGGCGTAGCGGCGATATTCAGTCTGGGCGCGGACGTCGACCTGCGGGGCGATCTTCAGCGGATCGTCGAAGCGCACCGAACCCTCGCGCACCAGAAACTCGTTGTTGCGGAGCTGGAGCTTGGAGTCGGGGAGGATCTTCAAGAGGCCGCGCGCGCCGAAGCGCTGGTTGGTCCCCGAGAGCACCAGGCCTGGATCGACGACCGAGAGCTCCATGTCGATGAGGTTGTTGGTGAAGCGGAGCGGGCGCGGCGAGACGATGGTGATCGCGAAGCGGACCACGTCGTCGGCCGGATCGTAGGTGTTGACGGCGGTGCGCGGCGGCCGGGCGAGCTGGCTCGCGTTCAGCGTCATCGGCTTGGTGTAGCTGAACGAGGTGAGCGAGACGTTGCCCTTCACGTCGGGCAGGCTGCGCGCCGCATTGGTGCTGCTCGACGTGGGCCGGTACGAGGCCTCGAGATCGGCGTCGGCCGTGAAGGTCACGCCCTCGGCCGCGGGGACCTTGACCCCGCGCGCGGTGATCGTCGCCGACACCGCGCCGGCGTCGGGACCGCGGAGCGGCATGCGCCCCGCGACCTCGACCGTGCCGCCGCCGATCCGCGCCGAGGCGTGCTTGATCCGCGCGTCGCCGCCGGCGATGTCGATGTCGATGTCGATGTCCTGGATCGGGAGCGGGACGCCCTTCAGGTTGAGGTCGCCCTTGCGCAGGTGCCCGGCGCCCGAGTACCGGAGCGCGCTCGGCGAGCCCAGGATCCGCAGGTTGGCGTCGACCGTTCCGGCTGCGCGCTCGACGCCGTCGAGATCGGCGCTGAGCTTGGCGAGGTTGATTGGCTCCACGCGGGCCACGATGTCAACATCGGGCGACGTCGTGACCCGATGGACCTTGCCGCCGGCCACGAAGGTCGCGCTGAGGCCGGCCTTGGCCCGGGCGGTCACGCGGAGCTCGGGGACCGTGAGCTCGTCGCCGGCGAGGACGATCGGCCCGCTCGCCGCCGCGAGGGCCACGCGGTTGCCGTCGCGCTCGAGCTCGAAGCGCTGGATTTGAAGGGTCATCTCGCCGCGCTGCGGGGCGCCGAGCGGCAGGCTCTTCACGTCGAGCGACGCGGTGAGCTTGCCCGTCGGCGACGCGCTCGCGAAGGCCACGCCGGGGATCAGGTTCGACAGCGTGCCGAGATCGAGCTCGGTTACCCGGACGCGACCGTCGAGGACCATGCGCTTTTGCCGGGTGATCCGCACGTCGTCCAGGGCGACCTGCCCCTCGAAGAGCGAGCCGTTGATCTTGAAATAGCCGCCCGAGAGATCGCGCTCGTACTCGGCGAGATCGAAGGCGCTGCTCCGCTCGTTGCCGCAGCGGGTCCGCGCGACCGGCGCGCTCGCCTTGCCGGTGCCGGCCATCGCGATCCGCAGGCGCGAGGGCGGCAGACTCGACGGGCCGATGCGCAGGCGCGAGATATCGACGTCGGCCACCGTCTCGAAGTCGGTGAGGGTCCCGCCGAGGTTGGCCACGAGCGAGACCGAGCCGTCGAAGAGCTTGCCCGTAGCGCCGAAGACGTCGAGCTTGGAGATCGGGATCCCGCTCCCGATCACCGTGCCTCGCACCACGCCGCCGTGACGCACCGTCGCCGTCGCCAGCACGCTGCCCGAGCCCTTGCGCAGCGTCGCCGAGCGCACGTCGATCCGCATCCCCGACGAGCCGGCGGCCTGATCGTCCCAGGAGAGATCGACCGCGGCCACGCCGTCTTCCCAGTGCTCGCCGAACATCGCGACGGCGGAGAGATCCATCGCGGTCTTGATCTCGAGCACGCCGCCGCCGCAGAGATCGTCCTTGCCGCCGAGCACGTAGTGGAACCGGGCCTTGCCGCTCGCGGTGGCGTCGATGTCGGTGAAGCGAGGGTCCTTGTCGAAATGGAAGATCTCGAAGAGATCGCGTACCCGCACGTGGGGCGCGTCGCGGGTGTCGAGGTCGCCGTCGACGAGCACGTCGGGCCCTTTATCGAAGGCGATCCGCGTCATCGCCGAGCGCATCTTGCTGCCCCCGTGCTTGATGTGCGCGTCGATCAAGTCGAGCACCAGCGGCTCGAAGACCACGTGCGACGACTCGATGTCTCCGACGGGCATGCCGGCGAACACGAAGTCTTTCACCGAGAGATCGCCGGTGAACTTCGGGTGGGTGAACGGCCCGCGCCCGGTGGCCTTGATGCTCGCCACGCCCGCGACCGGGATGTCGATCAGCGGCGAGATCTCGGCGAAGTCGATCTTCGTGTCGTCGTAGAGCTCGATGTCGAGCAGCGTGGCGAAGCCCAGCGTCACGTTGGTGTGCACGTGGGACTTCGGGGTATCGATCGCGAAGTTCGAGAACACCACGCCGGGGAGCTTGTAGAGCGAGGAGTGCTCCAGGCCGTTGATGATGAAATCGCCGTGGATCACCGCCTCTTTCACGCCCATGCGGTGCGCCTTGCGGGGATCCGACACCGGGTGATCGAAGATCTCGAACCCATGAGTGGAGACGCTCATCGGCCCTTCCAGCAAGAGCGGGCTCAGCGTCCCCCGGAGGTGCTCGAAGCGCCCGTGGTCGAAGCTCCAGCTCACGTACGCCTGCGGGTGAACGCCGAGATCGCGCAGCAACGCCGGGAACTCCAGGCCTTCGAGGATCACCGGCCCGACCGCGAGCGGCACGCCCTTCACGAACGGCTCGAGCTTCACCTCGGGGATCGAGACCTTCCCGTCGGCCCAGAGCGCGACCATCTTCGACACCAGCACCGTGCCGCCCGCCGTGGTGGTGAGATCGAGATCGAGGTGCTTGGCGAAGACCTTCCCGTCGGCGCCGACGCCGTCGCCCGCGATGTGCCCGGTGAGGATCGGCAGCTTCGAAACGCCGTCGAAGTCGGCCTCGAGGTCGAGCGTGAGCGAGCCGGTGGCGTGCGGGATGCTCGCGAAGCGATGGGCGATCGACGCGGGGACCCGGGCGTGAATGCGCCCGCGCGCCTGGATCGGCCCGTCCTTCGGGAGCTCGACGTGCACGGCGCCGAGGCGGAGCTCGACCGCGCGAGGATCGGACTCCGCGAGCTGGCACGAGGGCGTGGTCCCGGGATCGGGATCGAAGTCGGCCGACCCCAGGAGCAGCAAGCGGCGCACGACGACGCTGGTCCCCTGCACGCGGACGCGGGCGTCGAGGCGGCAGACCACGTCGTCGTCGACGGCGTCTTCCCAGCCCTCGCGACCCGGGAATTTGTAGGTCCGCGTCACCTGCGTCGTCCCGGCGCGCACCGCGATCTCGTAGGCCCCCTGATCCTCGACCGAGACGTCGAGATCGACCTCCTGGGTGTCGACGCGGAGATCGTCGATGGTGGCGTCGATGCGCGCGTCGGTGATCGCGATCGACGCGAGCGGCGGCCGCGCGGGCCCGCTGGTCGGCGCCGCGGGAGCCGCCGCGTCGCCGCTCGAAGGGATCCGGTAGTGCAGGTTGGTGAGCTTGCCGTGCTCGATCACCGCGCGGATCCGCGGCCCGATGATCTCCACGTCGCCGACGTCGAGCTCGCCCGCGAGGAGCGAGAACGGCCGCGGCCGGATCGCCGCGCGCTCGACCTGCAGAAACGGCGTGCCCCCGTCCGACGCTTCGATCACCAGATCGTCGAGCGCGATCAGCATCGGCCAGGCCTGCACCGAGACCTGGTAGTGCGCGTTGAGCCCGAGCTCCGACGCCAGCAACGTCGAGGTCTTGCGCGCCGCCCAGGCCCGCACCGGCTCGGTCCGCACCAGGAACCCCAGCGCGAGCGGCACCGCCCCGATCAGCCCGAACAGCGCGCAGAGCACGAGCGCGAAGAAGCGGCCCCAGTCCCGTCGGGGGCGCCACCGCTGCGGTCGTTTCTTCGGCGGCGCCGGGGCCATCCCGCGCAGCTTAGCCCACCGCGTCAGACAAGCGAATTGCGTGCGCCCCGGGGCGACGAGGAGGCGGACGTAGACGGGTTCGCGAACGTGGACGCGGACGACCTCCGGATCCGTCCGATTGCCTGTTTCGGCTCCTGGCTCAAAGAGGCGAGTCGGCCCCGGTCCCGAGAGGGGCCTTGGTATCCACGTAGCCACCCCAGATCAGGATCGATGAGCCGGTGTACACGCCAGTCGCGTTGCGCCGCGCCGACAGGGCCGCTTGCGCGCCGACGGCGGTCCATTTCCCTCCACCGCTGGCCGGCGTGTAGCGCCCGCCGTCGGCGAGCAGCGTCGCGCAGCTATCGCCGCCGCACCCGCCCCAGACCACCAGCTCGTGGCCGGCCCAGACGCCCACGTGCTCGCCGCGAGGGGAGGGCGCGTTGGTGGTCGACATCGCGGTCCAGACGCCGCCTTGCCCCGGTGCAGCGCTGGAGAGCAGGCCTCCGGTGTTCTCGTAGGGGCCGCCGGTCCAGCCGCCCCACACCAGCAGCTCGGAGCCGGTCCACGCGCCGGTGGCGCCTTCGCGCGCGGACGGCGCGCCCTGGAGCGACGTGGCTCCCGTCCACGTTTTCGCGGTCGGATCGAAGATCGCGCCGCTGCTCTGCCAGTCGGTGAAGTTCGATCCACCCCAGAGGATCATCGCCTTGCCGCTCCACGCCGAGGCGGTCGAGAAGCGGGGTGACGGCGCGCCCGGCGCGGCGATGGCGGTCCAGGAGTCGCTCGCGGGATCGTAGATGCCGCCGGAGCCGACCGGCGTCGCGTCGGCGAGGCCGCCCCAGATCAGCATCTGGCTGCCGGTCCACAGCGCGGCGTGCGAGGTGCGCGGCGGAGGCTGATTGGCCGCGGCGATCGGCGTCCAGGTGTCGGCCTCTGGATCGTACGCCGCGCCGCCCGCCGCGAGCGTCGCGTCGCCGTAGCCGCCCCACACCAGCATCTTCGAGCCGGTCCACACCGCGCTGTGGAGGTAGCGGGGCGAGGGCGCGCCGACGGTCGACGTGGGCTTCCAGGTCTTGCTCGCGGGATCGTAGACGCCACCGGTGGCCGTCGTCGCGGGCTTCCCTGCGACGCGCCCGCCCCACACGATCATCGCCTTGCCGGTCCACACCGCCGAGTGAAAATAGCGCCCTGCGGGGGCGTTTTCGGTGGGGAGCGCCGTCCAGGCGATCGGCGTCTCGACCACGCTGCCGCCGGTGCCGCCGGTGGCGCCCGTGCTGCCATTGCTCCCGCCGCCGCTGCCGGTCGTCGTCGTCGTGCCTCCGCTGCTGCACGCGGCGAGCGCGGCGCCGAGGGCCAGCGCCGTGGTCACGAGGGCTCGCTTCATGGCTCGTCTCCTCACTGGTCTGCGGGCAATCCCGTGACGATCGTCGTCGTCGCCGCGAAGCCGGGCCCGAGCAGCAGCGCGGGCGACTGCCCGCGCTTGTCGCGCTTCGCCTCGCGCGTCACCCGCGGGCCGGCCCACGTGGCCAGCTCTTGCAGCGTGATCTGGCCGTCGCCGTCGAGATCGGCGCGCGCGGTGCCCAGCCCGTAGGCGAGCCACCGCGTCAGCAGACCGCCGCCGTCGCGCGTGGATCCCGCGACCTCGGCGCTGGTCACGGCCGAGAGCAGCGCCACGCGCGGCCCGAGCTCGGGATCGCTGATCACCCGCGGCGCGACGGCGTCGGCCGGCTGCGCCGATCGCTCGCCGGGGCCGGAGAACCCCGCGTCGACGAAGGCCACGACCTCGCGCGCGCGGGTCTGCGCCAGGGCCTGGAGCAGCGCGGGGAGCGAGACGCTGGTCTTCTCGAGCGCCGCGGGATCGCCGTCCTTCGGGAGCAAATACTCGGTGACGGTCTGGCGTCGCAGCGCGCCGCGACCGCTGAAATAAAGGTAAATGCGCCCCTCGCGGCGCACGTTGAGCTTGAGCCACTCCACGTTGAGGTCGAACGCGAGCTTGTCGGCCTTGTCGCCGACGACGAGCTTGATGTGCTCCCGCGGGACGCCGAGCGTCCGCTGCGCGAGCGCGGCGAAGCGCTGCGCGTCGGCCACGGCCCCGGGGACGCGGCCCGCGTGATCGTAGGCCTCGACGCCGATCACCAGCGCGTACGCGTCCGGCTGCGGCGCGCCCACGACGAGCGCGCTCTCGACCGGCGCCGCGGCGATCGGCGGCGCGATCGTGACCGCGATCGCCGCGGGCGGCGGCGCGATCACCGCGGGCGGCGGCGCCTGCGCGGCGCGGAGCGCGCTCGACGCCAGGTGCTGCTTCGACTTCGGCTTGCGCAGCTCGCGGGTGAACGCCGCGAGATCCGCCGAGCGAAACGCCGCGTCGACGAGCTGATCGGCGATGGCCCCGTCGTAGTCCTTGCCGTCTTGCGGCGCGCTGGCGTCGAGCGTCGCCACGATCTTTCCGCCCGATTCCAGCGCGATCCTGGTCTGCACGCGCGCGTTGGTCTCGAGGCGCGAGCCGGGCACCGTGGTGATCCGCGCCACGAGATCGTGCGGCTGCGAGGGGTCTTCGAGGACGTTGAACCCCGCGCCGACCAGCGCGGTCTCGGTGGTGGCGCGCACCGCGCTCTGCACGTCGCGATCGTAGGCATCGGCGCGGACGCCCTCTTCCTGCACGACGAACGTCAGGCACGCCGAGATCGGCGCCGGCGCCACCGCCGGCAGCACCTCACGCTGGCACCCGGTCAGGGCGACGACCACGAGACACAGGACGGCGTTGCGGTTCATGGGCCTCGAGTCTCCTCCCGTCGCCCCCCGGGAGCGTCGCGAGGACGATACGCCGCGGAGCCCGGCGCCGACACCGGCAATCAGTGCACCTGGTAAGTGGCCTTGAGCGGGGTGTGATCGCTCGCGTACTTGCTGGCGTCGTCGACGTTCTTCGCGTGCTGCAGCACCACCGACGCGGGGTCGAGCATCGCGTGGAGCGCGGGATTGGCCATCTGATGATCGATGAGCTCGAGCTTGCCCGAGAAATTGTAGCTGTAGCGCTCGGCCACGGCGACGGCGTCGGCGGAGTCGACGAAGAGCTGCGGCGCGGCGCCGGCCACCGCGAGGTAGGGCTTCGAGCCCGGCGTGTCGTTGAAATCGCCGGTGATGAGGATGCCCGCGCTGGGCTCCTTGACCAGGAGATCGTCGGCGATCTTCCGCGTGTGCTGGGCCTCGGCGAGGCGCTTGTCCGGATCGTCGGGGGCGGCCTTGGCCTTGAAATGAACCCCGAGGACGATGATCTTGCGCTGGTTGAACGTGAAGTGAAGCTCGATGCAGTCGCGCGAGTAGCGGTATTGCGGCCCGTTGGTCCCGCTCTTCACGAAGAGATCGTCCTTGTGGCTGACGATGCTGTCGGGCGCGATCTTGCTGAGCACGCCCACGTCGATGCCGCGCGGATCGTTGCCCTGGACCAGGTACGTGGTCCCGTAGGCCGAGCCCAGCTCCGAGGTGTTGAGATCGTCGAGGATCGCCTTGTTTTCCACCTCGGCGAGCACCACGATGTCGCCGTTCAGGGCCTTCAGCTCCGCGCCGATGGTGACCCGCTTCTTCGCGTAATCGGCCGCGCTGAGGACGATCTCCCCCGTCAGCGTGGGGTCCTTCTTCGCGTCGAAATAGTTGTGGGTGTTCCAGTCGACGATGGTCAGGGGGACCGCGGGAACCGGGTTCCCGCCGGTGCCGCCCGCGCCGCCGCTCGCGCTCGTGGCCGTCGAGCTCGGCTCGCCCCCGGCGCCGGTCGTCGACTGGCTCGTCGTTTCGCCCGATCCACACGCCGCGGCGAGCAGGAGCGAGGGCGCGAGAAAGAGGGCGGCGAGCGTCCCGCGTGAGCCGAAGGAAGACGAACGGATCATCCTCGACAGGTACTCGTTTTCCCGCGCGCCAGGTAGCCCCGCCGCGCGATCTCCGTCGATTCGCGTCAGCGCAGCGGTCGCGCTCGATCCTTCGCTCGGTACGCTTGCCGGTGCTGATCGTGGCAGGACTTGCAGGCCAGGCGACACCCCTCGACGTCGCCGGCGCGGGCCGAGGCGGCGCCCTCGCCCGCGATCGATTTCCACCCGGGATATCCCGGTGGATCGAGGCCCTCGATCCGATCGAAGAGCCGCGCGAGGACCTCGGGCGATCCCGAGATCAGCGCCGGCGTCGCGGTGCCCTTCATCCAGCTCTGGAGGGGACTCTCGCTCTCGCTCTTGATCGCGACGTCGGACGAGGCCGCGGTCGGCGAGCTCTGGGTCTCCGGGGAGGGCGAGCCGGATCGATCGGCGCAGCCGCAGGGCCCCGAGAGCAGCGCGAGCGCGCCGATCGTCGCGAGCGGCGCCCGGAGAAGGATCGCAGCGGATCGGTGAATCATCATCTCACCTCGTGGCCGACCCGGTCGCAGCGACGGGGTCTTGCGCGGCGTACGCGCTCGGCACCTCGCCGGTCAGCGACCGCAGCCAGACCACGATTGATCCCACCTCGGCGCTCGTGAGGTCGAGCCCGAGCTGGTGCTTCCCCATCGCGTGAACGGCCCCCTCGAGCGTGGCCACCGATCCGTCGTGGAAATAGGGGCCGGTGTTCGCCACGTTCCGCAGCGTGGGCACCTTGAACATCATCCGATCGGCGCCGGCGTGGGTGACCATCATCCGCCCGGTGTCGGCCTGGTTCGGCCACGGCTCCACCACCCCGACGCGCTCGAACATCGATCCTCCGAGCAGCGGCCCGGTGTGGCAGACCATGCAGCCCGAGTTGAGGAAGATCTTGAGTCCTTCTTTCTCGGGCGCCGACAGGGCACCTCGGTCGCCGGCGAGGAACCGGTCCCAGCGACCCGGCGTCATCAGCCCTCGTTCGAAGGCGCCAATCGCCCGCGCGACGTTGTCGAAGCGGATCGGCTCCGCCTCGCCGGGGAAGGCCTCGTGGAAGGCGCCTTCGTAGCCCGGCAGGGCCTTGAGCCGCGCCACCACCTCGTCGCCGCTGCTCATCCTCATCTCGCGCGGGTTCAGCAGCGGCCCTTTGGCCTGCTCCTCGACGTCGGCCGCTCGACCGTCCCAGAACTGCGTGAACGAGGCCGCGGCGTTGTACACGGTGGGCGAGTTGCGGCTCCCCCGCTGCCCGTCGAAGCCAATCGAGGTGGCCTGTCCGTCGACCCCGAACTGCTGGAGATCGTGGCAGCTGTTGCAGGAGAGATCGCTCTTCTTCGAGATCCGATTCTCGTGGAACAGCCGCCTTCCCAGGGCGATCTTCGCCGGCGTCCGCGGGTTCTGCGCCGACTCTAGGGCGGCGTCGATCGGCTGGAAACGCCGCAGCAAGCGGGGGTTGATCTCGCTCGACGCGTCGCCGGTCGCGCCGGGCGGCGGGGTCGGAGCTGGAGGAGGATCCTTGTCGGCGACCGACGCGCGGGCGCACCCCGCGAGGATCAGCGTGACGCCGACGATACCGAGTCCGAGTCTTCGTGAGAGCATGAGATCACCTGATTGAAGCGTCATGGGTCCTCGACGCGGAGGCGCTCCTCGCGCGCGGCGGCGGGGGCCGGCTGAGGAGGGACGGGTAGGCCCGCGTCGCGCCCGGGCTCGCGGCCGGGATCCGGAATCGCCACGTGGTCCCCCGGCCGCGGACCGTCTCGAGCTCCACCGAGCCCCCGAGATCGCGGCACGCGCCGCGGACGGCGCCGAGCCCCACGCCTCGCCCCGAGTACTCGGTGACGTCGCTCCTGGTCGACATCCCGTCGTGGAACAGCGCGGCCTCGAGGTCCTCGCGGCGATCGACCGGGAGCCCCGCCGAGCGCGCGCGCGCCGCCACCGCGCTCCAGTCGATCCCGCCGCCGTCGTCGCTGATCTCCAGCACCACGTCGGGGCCCTCGCGGAGCGTCGTCATCGCCAGCGAGCCCGCCGCGGGCTTGCCGGCGCGCGCGCGATCCGCGGGCGACTCCAGCCCGTGGTCGACCGCGTTGCGCACCAGGTGCACCAGCGTCGACCAGAACGGCGCCCAGCGCGCGGCGTCGAGGCGCACGCCGTTGGCCGCGACGCGAACGCTGGGCGTGGGCTTGTCGAGGCGCACCGCGAGGCTCCGCGCGTGCTCGGCGAGCCGGGTGAGGCGCCGCTCGGCGGGCTCGAAATCCAGGGATCCGAGCAGATCCAGGATCTCCCCGCGCGGGCTCCCGGCCAGGAGCAGATCGCGGATCGGCGTGAGACCGGTGACGCGGGGCGGGAGGGGGTCCGCGGGCGCGTCGCTGCTCATCGAGCACGCGGTCCTCGCGATCCACTCCCAGAGCAGCCGCAGCCGGAGCCGCTCGGGCGCAGGCGGCGCCTCGCCGCTCTCGGCGATCCCGCCCTCGAGCTCGTGGCAGAGCCGCGTCAGCCGGGGGAATCCGAACATCCCGCTGGTGCCTTTGAGGGTGTGGATCTCCCTGGAAATCAAGCTCAATTCGTCGCCCGGGCCGCACTCGAGCACGTGCTTCACCAGCGGATCGGTGTCGGCGAGGAAGGCGGCGAGGCCCTCGCTGTCGCGCCGCGTGCGCTGGAAGATGTTGAGCAGATCGTGCGCCTCTTCCTCGGCGCGCGTGCGCTCCAGCTCGTGGGTCACGTCCGACACCACCAGCATCAGCTTCACCAGCGCGTCGCCGCTCCGGATCGGCGTGTACGCGACGCGGAAGGTGTGGGCGCCGTGGTGGATCTCCTTCGGCATCTGATCGAGCGTGAGCTCGAGCGGGAGAAAATCGTCGACGATCGCCTCGAAACCAAGCTGGAACGACGCCGCGGCCTGCGCGTCGGTGGGCGCCAGGTAGCTCCAGAACGTGACCTCGCCGTCGGCCGGGCCGAACCACGTCGTCAGCGTCGCCGAGCGCTCGCGCGACATCACGCCGTCGAGATCGACGGTGACGAAGCCTTCGCCGACGTGGTCGAGGACGACGCGCAGATCGTCGTTGCGCGCGCGGAGCTCCTCGGTGCGCGCCGCGACGAGCTGGCCGAGCCGCGCTTGCTCCTCGGCGGCGCTCCGCGAAATCCGGGCGAGCAGCCGCTGGATCTCCGCCATCATGTCGTTGAACGAGCGCGCGAGCTGGCCGACCTCGTCGGCCGAGGCGTCGGTGAGCCGGGGCTGCGAGAGATCGCCCGCGGCAACCGCCACGGCGACGCGCGCGACGGCGCGGACCCGCCCGCCGATCGATCGCGCGACGATCCACGCCGCGAGGAGGCCGAGCGCGAGCGCCGGGAGCGCGGCGAGCACCGCGGCGCGCCGGACCCGCTCGCGCTCGACGTCGATCGACGCCGTCGAGAGCTCGATCACCAGCGCGCCGCGCGGGCCCTCGCGCGAGACCACGGCCACGGTGGCGCGGAGGCGCGTCGGCAGCCGCTCGATCCGCGGCGTCACGGGCGGCGTCACGGGCGCCGGCGCCGTCAGCTCGCCGACCACGTGGAGCGGCCTCCCTGCGGCCGTGTACAGCCCCATCGACAGCACGTCGTCGTCGGCCGTCGTCGCTTCGAACACCTCGCGCACCGTCTCTTGATCTTCGAACGCGATCGCCGACTCGACCTGCCGCGAGACCAGGCGCGCGTAGGTGTCGGCCTTGCGCTCGAGATCGCGGCTCGCCGCGGCGACGTGCTGCGCGGGGAAGTACGTCGCCAGGAAGGCCACGAGGGCCAGCATCAGGGCGCAGATCACCCCGAACATCTTGAGCTGGATCGACTGGAGGGCGCACCGGAGAGCGCTCGTCGCGCGCGCGCCGGGCTTCGGGGTCGATCGGGACATTGGCATTTGCATCGAGGGCTCCACGCCTGAAGCGGCCCCCCGCTGCTCGACTTGAGCCCCAACGGGCCTCGCGGGCTGCGAATTCAAAGAATTCACGGCCGCCCCGCGGGCTGCGTGAGAACATCGATCGATGAGCTCTGGCCTCTCGATCCCCTCCGCCGCGACGCTCGCGTTGATCCTGACGGCGCTCCCGGGGTGCGGCGGGGGAGCCGCTACCACCTCGCAGGCGAGCGGCGCGGGCGGGGCGAGCACCGGGAGCAGCGTCAGCGCGGGCGACTCGTCCGCGGCGGCGGGCACCGGCGGATCGAGCAGCACGGGCAGCGCTGGCAGCGGCGGCGTCAACGTCGTCCCCGATCCCGGCCCCTCCACGTTCGCGGTCGCCGACATCGATCAGAACCGCAACCGCACCCTCGACACCTACGCTCGCCACCGCGGCGCGCTGGATCGGTGCACCTTCTGGGCGGCGATGACCATCGTGGAGAAGGGGATCTTCCTGACCCACACCGACATGCTCGGTCACCGCTCTTGCCTCGAGAACGCCGACGTCCCGGCCGCGCAGATGGGCAACGGCGCCTGCACCCCGGGCTCGTGCAGCTGCCTCGACGCGGAGCCGTGCAGCTGCGCCGTCGGCTCGGCCATGGCGCTCGATCACGTGTTCTCGATCTGGGCCATCAACGGGAGCGACACCTCGTGCTGCGCGGGGGTCAACTGCTGCAACGGCGGGGGCGAGTGGCACCGGACCTTCTTCTCGGCCGACGACCGGCTGATTGCCTATTACCGGGACATCAACGCCGGTCTCCCCGAGTGGGCCCAGAGCAACGATTTCAAGGGCCCTCACGCCCCGTTCACCCAGAGCAGCGAGACGGTCCCGGGCTCGCCGCGCGGGCAGACCCACTTCTGGAAGGCCGACGGCGACGCCAGCACCCTCCAGCGCAACGGCGTCGTCGGCGTGGTGGATCCGCACGTCGTGGAGATCGACAACGACTACAACTTCATCCACGACTCGAGCCCCGAGGGCTATTACAGCTCGACGTACGGCCGCGCCGAGTACAAGCGCAACTGGAGCTGGCCGAGCGACGCCGGCAAGAACCGCGGCGATGGACTGCCCACCACCTTTGGCGGGAACGGCGCACCCAGCAACATCTCGGAGCTCGCCGGCGACGACACCTGGTCTCCGAGCTGCGCCGCGCCGGTGGTCACCGCGGTCACGGGGTCCGCCGGGATCCACCCCGGCGGAGCGATCGTGATCGCCGGATCCGGCTTCCTCGCGGCAGGAAACCGCATCTTCGTCCGGACCCGGAGCATGGCAGTCGCCCTCGACGCCAAGACCTCGAAGCTGGTGCTGGCCGAGGCGACAGACCACCTCGACGTCCAGCTCCCGAAGGACATCGGGACCGGCGAAGGGTTCGTGTACGTACAGATCGCCGGGGTGATCACCAACGTGCTCCCGGTGACGATCGCGCCCTGAAGCGGGCAAGAAAAAGCCCCGTTTCCCGCAGGAAACGAGGCCTCTCCCGTTCTCGTTGCCTCTCGCTCAGCCGCTGAGCTTGCGGTACTTGATCCGCTTCGGCTCGTCGGCCGCAGCGCCGATCCTCCGCTTCAGATCTGCCTCGTAGTCCTGGTAGTTGCCCTCGAACCAGACCACCTTGCTGTCGCCCTCGAAGGCCAGGATGTGGGTCGCGATCCGGTCGAGGAACCAGCGATCGTGGCTGATGACCACCGCGCAGCCGGCGAAGGCGAGCAGGGCGTCTTCGAGCGAGCGGAGGGTGTCGACGTCGAGATCGTTGGTGGGCTCGTCGAGCAAGAGCACGTTGCCGCCGCGGCGAAGGAGCTTGGCGAGGTGGAGGCGATTGCGCTCGCCGCCCGAGAGATCGCCGACCTTCTTCTGCTGATCGCTCCCGGCGAAGTTGAACGAGGACACGTAGGCGCGCGACGGGACCTCGCGCTTGCCGACCATGATCTTGTCCTCGCCGCCGGAGATCTCTTGCCAGACGTTCTTGGTGCCATCGAGCGCGTCGCGCGACTGATCGACGTAGGCGAGCTGGACCGTCTCGCCGATGCGCATGGTGCCGCTGTCCGGCGTTTCCAGGCCCATGATCATCTTGAACAGGGTGGTCTTGCCGGCGCCGTTGGGGCCGATGATCCCCACGATCCCGCCGCGCGGGAGCGAGAACGAGAGGTTCTCGAACAGGACCCGATCGCCGAAGCTCTTCTTGAGCTTGTCGGCCTCGATCACGATCTGCCCCAAGCGCTCGCCCGCGGGGATGGTGATCTGCGTGAGGTCGACCTGCTTGTCCTTGTCTTCCGCGAGCAGGGTCTCGTAGGCCGCGAGGCGGGCCTTGCTCTTCGCTTGCCGCGCGCGCGGGGCCATCTGCACCCACTCGAGCTCGCGCTCCAGGGTGCGCTTGCGCGACGATTCGGACTTGGCCTCTTGCTCCAGGCGCTTCTTCTTCTGCTGGAGCCAGCCGGTGTAGTTGCCCTCGTAGGGGTAGCCCGCGCCGCGATCGAGCTCGAGGATCCAGCCGGCGACGTTGTCGAGGAAGTAGCGATCGTGGGTGACCGCGACGACGGTGCCCGGGTAATCGTGCAAGAAGCGCTCGAGCCAGGCCACGCTCTCGGCGTCGAGGTGGTTGGTGGGCTCGTCGAGGAGCAGGAGGTCCGGCTTCTCCAGGAGCAAGCGCGCGAGCGCGACGCGGCGACGCTCGCCGCCCGAGAGGTTGTCGACGAGCGCGTCGGCGGGCGGCAAACGCAGCGCATCCATGGCGCGCTCGACCACGCGATCGACCTCCCAGCCGCCGCTCGCCTCGATCTTGTCCTGGAGCTCGGCGTACTCCTCCAGGAGCTTGTCCATGTCCGGCGGATCCTCGCCGAGCTTGACGCCGATCTCCTCGAAGCGGCTCACGAGCGCGCGCGTCGCGGCCACCGCGAGATCGACCTCGGCCTGCACGGTGAAGCCCGCGGTGAGCTTCGGCTCTTGCTGGAGGAAGCCGATGCGCGTGCCCTCGGCGGGCCGCGCCTCGCCGCCGTGCTCGGTGTCGAGGCCGGCCATGATCCGGAGCAGCGTGCTCTTGCCGCAGCCGTTGTGGCCGAGGACGCCAATCTTGGCGCCGGGATAGAACGACAGCCACAGGCCCTTGAGCACCTCCTTGTTCGGGGGGTGGACCTTGCGGACGTCCTGCATCGTGAAAATGAACTGATGAGCCACGGTTCCCTGCCTTTTCACCGGCGCCCGGCCGAGATCGCCCGCCTCCATACGGCGAGCGCGCCCGCGGTCATGCGATTGAATGGCGCGACGGTCAAGCTCTTGGTCCCGAGCGCAGCTCGGCGACCCGACGATCAAAGCTCGGTCGAGCCCTCGGCCTCGTGCGCGGTCGTCGCGATGGAGCCGTCGACCGGCACCGGCGGCAGGAGGAATCGTCCGGCGATCAGCGCGCTCACCCCGGAGATCGCCGAGGCGATCAGCACTCCGATCTTGGCCGCGCCCAGCATCGGGCCCGCAGGAAACGCGAGGTTGGCGATGAAGATCGCCATGGTGAAGCCGATCCCGGCCACCACGCCGACCAGGGTGACACCGCGCCAGGTGACCCCGCGCGGCCGCGCAGCGAGCCCGAGGCGAACGGTGATCGCGCTCGCGGCGACCACGCCAATCAGCTTGCCGAAGACCAGGCCGAGGACGACGCCGACGATCACGCCGGCCGACGCCGAGTCGGTCCAATCGACGCCTCGGAGATCGACCCCGGCGTTGGCCAGCGCGAAGATCGGCATGATGCCATAGGCGACCCAGGGGTGGAGCGCGGCCTCGAGCCGGACGACCGGCGGCACCGCCTCGCGCTGCGCCTGCTCGATCCGCGCGAGCGCGTCGAGGAGATCGCGCGCGTCGTGGCCTGCGACGTGGCGGCGGCGGACCTCGTCGATCGCGTCGTCCACCGTCGCGAGGAAGCCGCGCTCGCCGAACCAGGCTTTCGCTGGCGTGAGCAGCCCGAGGATCACCCCGGCGATGGTGGGGTGAACGCCGGTGACCAGGATGCCCGCCCAGAGCACGACGCCCGGGATCACGTAGGCCGCGGTGCTGCGCACCCCGACGCTGCGGAGGAGGCCCACGCCGCCGAGGCCGAGCCCGGCGATCGCCACGCCGGTCCACGAGAAGCTCGATGAATAGAAGACGGCGATGACGATGATCGCGCCGATGTCGTCGATGATCGCCAGCGCGAGCAGGAGCACGCGCACCGCCGCGGGGACGCGCTTGCCGAGGAGCGCGAGGACGCCGACGGCGAACGCGATGTCGGTGGCCATGGGCACGCCCCAGCCGCGCTTCGCGGGCGCGCCGTGGTTGACCGCGAAGAAGATCGCCGCCGGCACCAGCATCCCGCCGAGCGCCGCGGCGATCGGGAGCGTCGCGCGCTTCACGTCCGAGAGCTCGCCGTCGTGCATCTCCCGCCGGATCTCGAGGCCGACCACGAAGAAGAAGACGACCATCAGCGCGTCGTTGATCCAGAAATGAAGGGGCTTGCTCGCGCTGAAGCCGCCGGCCCCGATCGAGATCGGCGTGTGCCAGAGGTGCTCGTACGACGAGCGAAGCGGGGAGTTGGCCCAGACCAGCGCGACCAGCGCGGCGGTGAGCAGGAGGATGCCGCTGGCCGCCTCGACGTGGAGGAAGCGCTCGATCGGGCCCGTCACTCGCTGCAGCGCGCGCCGCGCGGGCGACAAGGCGCCGGGGGGCGCGTCGAGAACAGGAGGAGTCGCGGGCCTGGACATGAGTTGACCGTGAGCGGGAAAGGGGACGGCGCCAGATCGCTCGGCGAATTCTGAAAGACTTTTTCGAGCCGTAGCATGGGTTCAGCGCCGGGCGCGAGAGGTCGCGCGCCAGGCCGCCGACGCCCCGCGGAGCAGCGAATCGGCATCTGTTTGACCTCAAACGATCTCGACGCCGGCGGCGAGCGGGCGGAGCCTCAGCGCCGCGGCTGGCGCCGGGGGTTCCGCTCCCTGGCGGAAAAAATCGTTTGAGCTCAAACAATCGCGCGAGCAGTCGCGCCGCTCGCGTGTTAGGAAAGCAGACGATCGCCCTCAAAATATCGGGAGTCAGAGCAATGAGAACCTGGGTTGCATGGGTCGTGACGGCGCTGTTCCTGGTGATCGCCGGGTGCTCGCCCGCGCCGAAGAACGTGGCGTGCTCCAACGACGGCGAGTGCCAGAAGGACGACGCGCGCTTCCACTACTGCCTCGAGTCGCGCTGCGTGGAGTGCGTCGGCAGCGCGAGCTGCGGCGAGGGGCGCACCTGCACCGACGGCGCCTGCACCTGCTCGTCCGACGTGGGCTGCCCCGGCCAGCGCTGCGACCAGGGCGTGTGCAAGGCGCGCTAGGGGCACTGATTCACGATGTCACGACGGATCCCTTCGCAGCGCCAGGCGGCCGCGTGCGCGCCTGGACTTGATCGGCGGACCCGTCTAGGCTCGACGGATTGGGGCCCGCTCGCGTGAAGAAGATCTGATGCCGGCGAGCGGAATCGACGAGCAGGTGCGGCGCTTCCTCGCGACCCACGTCAGCTCCATCGAGCAGCTCGAGGTGCTCCTGCTCCTCCGCGCGAACGAGGGCCGGGAATGGAGCGCGGAAGAGTGCAGCCGCGAGCTCCGGTCGGACCGTCGCTGGATCGAGGAGCGTCTCGGCGATCTCGCGGCGAGAGGCTTCCTGGTCGCGCACGAGATCGAGGCCGTCTTGAAGTACCGTTATGCGCCGACGCCCAGCGACGCCCGCGCGCTCGTTGATGCAGTGGCGAAAGCCTACAAAGAGCGGCGCCACGGCGTGATCAACCTCATCTACGGAAAGATCGAGAGCGACGCCGTGTCCTTCTCCGACGCGTTCGCGTTCATCAAGAAGAAGGGAGGATGAAGGGATGGCCGAGGCCGTGTACATCCTCTGCGCGCTGACCAGCGCGCTCTGCATGGTGCTGCTGCTCCGCGGCTACTTCGAAAAAAAGGTCCGTCTGCTCCTCTGGGCCGGCCTCTGCTTCGCGGGCCTCACGGTCAACAACGTCCTCCTGTTCGTCGATCTCGTCGTGCTGCCGAACGTCGATCTCTCGCTGCCCCGGAACCTCTCGGCGCTCGTGGGCGTATCCCTGCTGGTCTATGGGCTCGTCTGGGACACGCGAGAATGAGCAGACCCGAGCGAAACCCGTCGCCGTCGCGCGCGAGGAACCCATGAGCCATTTCGTCGAAGGTGCGATCATGATGGGCCACGCCATCGTGGCGCTGTTCTTCCTCCGCTTCTGGAGGAAGACCGGCGACCGCCTCCTGGCGGCCTTCTCGCTCGCGTTCGGGCTGATGGCGGTCGTCCGCGTCCTGCCCAGGATCGTGCCTGTCTCGGGCGAGCACACCCACTACATGTACGTGCTCCGGCTCCTCGCCTACGTGCTGATCCTCGCCGCGATCATCGACAAGAATCGATCGGCGGTGCAACTGGCACGCTCCGGCGAGTGAGCCGGGACTCCGGCCCGGACCGGAGGAAATTAGTTTGAGGTCAAACGAATAGCGCCTCACCGGAGCGCCGCTCCCGCGGCCGCCCCCGCGATCAGGCCGGGGCAGGCACGCCCACGGACGCGCCGAGCGCGGCCGCCGCGACCCGGCGGTGGA
The DNA here is from genome assembly GCA_040006075.1 of Byssovorax sp. Lineage (GTDB taxonomy): Bacteria > Myxococcota_A > Polyangia > Polyangiales > Polyangiaceae > JANYGI01. The sequence continues at coordinate 59,761 of JBDTXR010000002.1, forward strand.
GCACCGCGGGGGGCAGCACGCCGTGCTCGCGGAAGGCCTCGATCACCCGCTCGGTCACGTCGGTCTCGAAGGCCTTCTCGTACTGCACGTCGAGCACGTAGGCCTTGGCGCGGAGGCGCACCGCGAAATACTCGCCCTGGATCACCTGGTTCACCAGCACCACCCAGGGCTTCTGGAGGTACACGTAGCGGTTCGAGATCAGGCACTCTTCGACGAGGCGCTTCGCCGAGGCGACGTCCTGATCGACGCCGACGAAGAAGTCCATCTGGATGAGCATGTCGAGCGCGCCCCAGTTCCCCGAGGACACCATGTCGGTGAGGAACTTGTTGTTGGGGATGGTGACGACGTTGTCGTCGAGCGTGACGAGGCGGACGCTGCGCAGCCCGATGGCGCTGATCTCTCCGTAGGTGCCGCCGAAGGTGACGCGGTCGCCGACCTGGAACGGCCGGTCGATGATGATGATGATCCCGGCGAGCACGCTGGCGGCGAGATCCTTGAGCGCGAAGCCGATGGTGACGGCCGCGGTGCCGGTCAGCGCGAGCACGACCTCCTTGGAGAGGTTCACCGCGAGCCCGGCGGCGACCGCGATGCCGCCGAGGTACATGACGAAGCGGGTCAGCGTCGCGACCTGGTTCAATGCCAGGCGCCGGTGGGCGAACTGGTTACCAAGGCGGGTGAAGACGCCGGTGAGAAGGCGGACGACGAACCACGTGACGAACAGCGCCACGGCCCCGGAGATGACGCCGGAGACGCGGATCATGTCGACGACGTTGAGGTCCTTGACGGCGGTGGGATCCATCGGTTGTGCGTCTTCCGGCGGGCGTCAGGTTTCGATGAGGTGCTTGCGGCGCAGGTAGCGGATCACCGCGGGCCACCAGTGCACGGTGATGCGGTAGCGTTCGCCTTGCTCGCGCACGACCCCGCGCTCGCGCAGCCTCGCGATGGTGTCGTCGCAGCGCGCACGTGGGAAGCGCAGCGCTCCGACCATCTCCTCCGCGGTCACGTTCTCGTGCCAGATGACGCCGGCGAGGATGAACTTCTGGACGTCGTCGAGCTTCTCGAGGAAGCCCGCCTCGGGGCGACGGAAGAGGCGGACGCGGAGTCGTCTCCCTTCCTCCGGGACGAGGGAGCTGGCCCAGCAGTGGAGGGCGACGCGGGGCGAGCCTTCGGCGTAGTCCCAGATCAAACGCATGTAGTCCTGACTGGTGCTCAAGAGCTGCGTCGCGTCGACGCCCTCGATGCGATCGACGATGAGATCTTCGTAGATCGGCTCCCACCCGGTCTGCTGCGTGCGCGAGACGAGGAGCGCGGCGATCTCGCGCTCGGTCCACGCCGGCAGATGGACGACGTCGCGAAACACGTCCTCGCCTCGGCGCGCCCACGTGAGGTACTCGAAGGGGTGGTGAGCGATCGCCGCGAGCCAGAAGACGCGATCCCCGGTGGCGGTCACGAGCTCGGTGAACGCCTTCCAGGTCTCGAGCGTCCCGACGCCGCGCTGGAAGAAGTTCTGGATGTCATCGAGCAGGAGGAGGCGGCGTGGGCCGGCGCGAAGAGCCTCGGCGAGGCCGGCGAGATCTGCCGCGCCGTCGCACCCGAGAGGCCCGGCGAGGGTCGCGGCGAGGGTGGCCGCGGTGGGGCGTGAGTCGAGGTTGATCCGCGTGATCGGGATCTCGCCGGCGTGGGTCGCGGCGGCGTTGAGCCACGAGGTCTTGCCGTAGCCCGTCCTGCCGACCACGAGGAGCGCGCCGAGCCCGCCGCGCTCGATCCAGGTGGCGAGCGCCGCTTCGAAGCGATCCATCCCTGGGAATCGATCGAGCGCGTAGGACTCCCCGACGACGGGGGCGTCGGCGAGCAGATCGCGCACCTCGGCGGGGAGCACGGCCGCGACGTGGGGCGCGGCCTGATCGTCGGCGCGGCGCTCGAGGCGCCACCGGAACAGGTACGCGAGCGCCTTGCGCGACTGCTCGAAGCTCAGCACGAAGCGCCGCGCGCTCCCGGCGACGAAGCTCGCGAGCACCACGAGGAACGCGGCCACGGCGACGAAGAACCCGTACCAGCGCTCGCGCGTTCGGCGCACGGCGTCCGCGAGCAGCCCGGTGTCGCGGGTGCGGAGGTAGCGCGCCGAGATGTCGTCGCGCCACCCGCGGATCAGGACCGCCGCGATCGGGATCGCGCCGAGCCACGCGAAGCGCGACGCCAGATGGTAGAGGTAGCCGCGACCCAGCACGGCGCGCGAGAGGACGAGGAAGACGGTGACGGCCAGCGCGTAGCGGCCCACCACGCGGACCGATCGGAGGATCTTCTCGCTGCTCGCCTCGTCGAGCTTGGCGACGCCCGCGGAGGCCGCGCGCGCGATCCCGCGGTGCGCGGCGGCGATCGCCAGCCGGTAGACCGCGTAGGCGACGAGCACGCCGTGGAGGGTGGCGAGCACCGGTGAGCTCGAGAGCGATCCAACGAGCGTGGGCAACGCGAGCACGACAGCGAGGAACAGCAGCTCGCCGAGGAGCGCCGCGACGATCGCCAGGATCGTCGAGAGCGGGGTGACGAGCACGCGGCGGCGGAGGATCCGGGTCAGCAGAGCGCGCGCCGCGGTGATCGTGGCCGGGCCGCGTCGCCTGACGGTGCGCGCCAGCACGATCAGGGCGATGAGCGCGAGGACGCGGGTGAGCATCGTGCCGAGCACGAGTGGATCGGTGAGCGCTGCGCGCGCTCGCCCCAGCGTCCGCATCCGCGAGACCCAGGCCCAGCGCGTCACGAGGCGTACTTGATCGACCTCGCGCCCGAACTGCCGACGTCCCTCGTCGCCGACGCCGAGGACCTCGTCCCGCTTGTCGGCGCCGAGGCGCTCGATCAGGGCGAGACGCTCGGCGTTGATCGTGCTCACGCGCTCGACGGCCGCGTCGAGCCGATCCCACCCGAGGTTCCGTCGATCGGTGTCGAGCTCGTCGGCGTCGTGATCGAGCGACCTCGCGAGATCGGACCGCGCGTCGTGGCCTGCTGGAGGCGCGTCGGGGTCGGGCACGTAGCGCGGCGCGGGCGGCACCGAGGCGTAGGTGGCGAGCTCGCCCGCGAGATCGTGCCGCGCCACGCCGAGCGCGGCGACGATCTTTTCGTAGAGCGCGTCCGCCTCTGCGCTCCCCGTGCCCGCTGCTCGCGCGGCATCGGCGAGCTCGAACAGCGTGCGCGCGTGGTCGCGCTCCGCGCCGGTGAGCGCCTCGCGCGCGTCGGCGAGCTCGCGTCGCAAGGTCGCCTGCGCACCCCGGATGCCCTCGGCCCGCGCGCGCTCGTTCGCGAGCGCCCGCTGGCTCGCCTCGCGCGAGCTCTCCGCCTCGTCCAGGGCCTTCTTTCGCGCCTCCTCGGCCGCGCGCTCCTGCCCCGCCGCGCGCGTCCGCGCCTCTCCGGCGGCCTCCTTTTCTGCGGCGAGCCGCCGATGCCGCGCTTCGGCGTCGAGGACGGCGGCGCGCTGCTCCTTCGACTCGCGCAGGAACGTGAGGCGCGCCCCCGCGAGATCGAGCGCGAGCCCGGCGATCGCCCGATCGAGCTCCGCCTTCGTCTCGGCCAGGCCCGCGTCGTCGGCGTCGCCCGCGTCCGCGCGCGTGCGACGGAGATCATTCTTTCCCGCGGCGATCTCGCGCTCCAGCTCCCGGCGGCGCGCCTCGACGGCCGGCTCGTCGAGGAGCGCGACCCGGAAGAGCTCGGTCGTGTAGAGCTCTTCCGGGAGCGAGCCGGCGATCAAGGTGCGGACGGCGTCGAGCTCGCGGCGGAGCGTGCCGGCCCGGGCCCGAAGAGCCTCCAGATCCTCGCCGCCCGCGGCGTCGCGTCGGTCGATCTCGGCGTCGCTCGCGTCGAATGCGCCGGCGTCGGCTGACGGCTTGCCGCCGCCCCCTGCCGCCATGGCGACGGACGACGAGCCGGCGCCCGCCCAGGCGAAGACCGCACCGATCGACAGCAGAAGCGCGACCGTCCGCTCCCGCGCCGAGCGCGCCCCGCCGGGCAGAGCAGGGCGCGAGCTTCGCGCGACGGGCCGACGAGAGGGCATCGGGCGCGAGCTTAGTGATCCCGAAATGAGAGGGCCAACTCTCGCCGGGAGGGGTGGTGACGACCGTCACCCGTTCGCGAGGGCTTCGTGAGTCCCTCTCGAACCCGCGCAGGCGCGGTGGCTGACGGCGCCGATGACGGCAGGCGCCTCCGAGCGTGCCGAAATCTTCGCGTCCCTCCTTGCGGCGATCATTCGATATCGGAGCAGTCGCCGAGAGGGCCTGTTCGACGCGCGGCTACGCCTTGTGTACGTGGCCTTCACCCGGAGCCGAGTTAGGGCGCTTCACGCGCAGGTAGGCCTTGGCCACGGCCGCCTCGTCGATGAAGCCCACGAAGCGACCGTCGGGATCGATGACCGGGACCTGCCGCACTCCGTGCTCGACCATCGCCGCGAGCGCGGAGTGCACGTCGTCGTCGAGCCCCACGGACACCCCCGGGCGCATCAGGTCCGACGCGGTGAAGAGCAGCAGCAGCTGCGGATCCGAGGCCAGGATCTTCAGCTCGTCCGTGGTGATGATCCCGCAGAGCCGCCGCGCGCCGTCGATGACCGGGTAGACGTCGAGGCCGGGGTTTCCGCCCGTGGCCTTCGAGACCGCGTCGCCGCCCTGCGCTGGCGAGAACGTGGAGAAAGGCCCCACCAGATCGACGATCTCGCTGACGCGCAGGCCTTCGAGCGCATCCATGACCGAGCGATCGTTGAGGTGAATGCCGTCCTGCTCGAGCAGCGCCTCGTAGATCGGGAGCGGGCGAAAGCGACGCGCCAGGATGTACGAGGTCATGTTGGCGATCATCAGCGGGAGGATCAGCGAGTAGCTGCCCGTCATCTCGATGATGATCAGCACCGAGGTCATCGGCGCGCGGATGATCCCGGCGAACACCGCGCCCATGCCGACCAGCGCGAACGCGCCCACCGGCTCGCCGAGGTGACCGAGCAGCACGTGATCGAGCGCGCCGAGCGCGCCGCCGAGCATCCCGCCGATGAACAGCGCGGGCGCGAAGATCCCGCCGGCGCCGCCGCTGGAGTACGAGAACACCGTCGCGACGACCTTCATCAAGCACAGCACCAGCATCACGCGGACGCCGATGTTGCCCGTCAGCGCCTGCCCGAGCATCCCGTAGCCGCCGCCGGTGACGCCCTGCACCTGCATCGTCCCGAGCGCGACGACCGCGAGCAACCCCGTGGCGGCGCCGCCGATCGCCGGGCGTCCCCAGCCGGGAATGCGCGATCGCTTGAACCAGCCGCGCAGGTTGATCAGGCTGTCGGTGAAGGCCACCGACACCACCGCCGAAGCGAGGCCGATCAGCGCGTAGATCAGCAGCGACGACGCGTGGTGGAGCCCGTAGTCCTGCGGGACGCTGAACACCGGGTGCTCGCCGAGCACGCTGCGCTCGATCACGGCGGCGAGCGCGGCGGCGATGATCACGCCGGTGAGGAGCGACTGATCGAGGTTGCCGATCACCTCCTCGATCGTGAACGTCACCGCGGCGATCGGCGCGTTGAACGCCGCGGCGATGCCGGCTGCGACGCCGACGGGGAGCAGCCGCCGCAGCCCCTTCGGCGACACCCCGACGAGGCGCCCCAGCAAGCTGGAGACGCCAGCGCAGATCTGCACCGTGGGCCCTTCGCGGCCGAGCGACGCGCCCGATCCGAGCTGGATCGAGCTGATGAAGAACTTGCCGATCGAGTCGCGCGCCCGCACCCGGCCGCTCTTGACGGCGAACGCGACCTTGACCTGGGGGACGCCGCTCCCGCGCGCGTTGGGCACGACGTAGTGAAGCAGCACGCCGCACACCAGACCGCCGATCGTCGGCGTGACGATCGTCCAACCGATCCACCATTTCCCGGGCGCCGCGACCGCGCGATCGATGAGGAGGTGCTCGAGGAGCTGGATGGTCAGGTGGAAGGCGACGGCGACGAGACCGCAGAGCACGCCGATGATCAGCGTGAGGACGAACAGGCGCTGGGCCTCGGTCGGGGCGAAGCGGCTCTGCGCTCGCAGGAAGTACGTCCGCCGCAGCCGGAGCACCGTCCGCAGGCGTCGCCAGGCTCGGTCAGGCCAGCCTCGCGCGGTCTCGAGCGGGGTGGACGTCGCGCTGTCGGGTGGAGGCCCCTTTTTCACGACCGGACCATACCACGCGCTTTCCGAAAGGATCGGTTTGAGCTCAAACTACTTTTCGCGGGAGATCGGGCGGCGTCAGGTGAGGACCGAGAGCACAATCGCCGACGGGATCGCCGGCCCGCGCGAGCTACGCGTCCGGCGCCTTGCGGCGGATCACGGTGAGCACCCGCGCGAGATCGACGGGCCCGAGCTCGCGCGTCACCACGAGCACGATCACGTAGAGCGCCGCGACGGCGACCGCCTCGATCGGGACGAAGAGCTTGCCCAGCCACGGGAGGCGCGATCCGACGGCCACCGCGACGCCCAGCGCGCCGAGCACGCGGACGATGGTTGCACCTGAAACGAATCCGCCGGCCGCCTTCCGCAGCACCAGGCCCGCCGCCGCGGCGGTGATCCCGAGCGCCGTCGAGGTGGCGATCGCCGCGTTCACCAGCATCGCCGGGCCGAGCTCGGCGCGCGGGATCAGCAGCACGCAGCCGCCGGCGATCAGCGCGACGCCGAGCGCGGTGAGCAGCGCCGCGGCGGTGGGGCGACCGAGGCCGGAGAGCGCGGCGCAGGTGATCCCGAGGACGCTGAAGGCGCCCATCCCGAGGCTCAAGATCCGGAGCGCGTCGCCGCCCTGGGTCCAGATCTCCTCGGGAAAGACCAGGTGAAGCACGTGCGGTGCGATCGCCGAGACGGCGCCGCACATCAGCCCGGTGAGCACGAAGCCGAGGCGCACCCCGGTCCTCGTGTAGCTGCGGACCGCCGCGCGATCGCCCTCGGCGCTGGCCCGCGCCAGGAGCGGGAAGAGCACGAAGGTGACCGACATCAGGAGCTGGAAGGGCAGGAACGCGAAGAGCTGCACGCCGCGATAGACCCCGCGGAGGCTGTTCGCGGCCTTGATCCCGGCCTCGGTCGCGCCCGCGGCCTGGCCCACGAAACGGCTGAGAAACAGCAGATCCGTCTGCATGAGCTGGTTGAGGAAATACTGGCTCACCGCGAGCGGGAGCAGGAAGCGCAGGTAGGGCCCGAGCGCGGGCGAGGCGCCGCCGGGCCGGCCCGTGCCCGATCGCCAGAGCGCGACGGGCACGATGATCGCCGCCGCGGCGATGAAGCCCACCACCGCGCCGAGCACGCCGCCGCGGCCGCTGTGGAGGAAGAACACCGCGCCGCCGACCATCGCGAAGAGGCGCAGCGCGCCGTAGCCGATGTCGAGCCCGGCCTGATCGAGGAAGCGCCGCTTGCCGTTGAGCGAGCCCACCAGCGGCGCGTAGATCCCGTAGAGAAAGATCACCACCGCCACGAGGCGGAGCTGCGTGGTCAGGTGCGAGGCGCTGGTGAACCTGGCGATCGGGCCTGCCAGCGCGGCGAAGGTGGCCGAGAGCGCGATCGCCAGCACCGCGTGGACGCCGAGGGCGCGGCGCAGCGCCTGATCGGCCTCGGCCTCCGGTACCTGCGAGACCGCGCGCGAAACGCCCTGGATCGAGGTCGCGACGATGACGTTGTTGAGCACCGACACGGCGCTGAGCACCAGCGAGACCTCGCCGTACCCGTCGACCCCGAGCAGGCGCGGGAGGATAGCCTGCTGCGCGAAGCCGAAGAGGATGAACGAGACCTTGGCGACGGCGATCGCCAGGCCGCCGCGCCCCGCGGCGCGCGTCGTCTCGGCGGCGGCGGGCTCGCTCGACGCCGTCGCTGCGGGTGGGGCGGTCCCGTCTTTACCGGGCTGGGAGGGGCTCATGGTCTTCGAGGACAGCGCGCCGAGGAGCGCCGGGCGCGTTGTTACCGAAGCCGGTTTAGGAGGGCAACTACCAAGGGCTACTTCGTCGCCTTGGGGAGGTCGGTGAAGAGGTCGATGAGATCGGTGGCATTGGCCGCGTCGCCCAGGAACGGAGAGAGGCCGAAGATCTCCTGGATCGTCCGCACCGTCGAGCTGTGGGTCGTGTGGGTCATGCTGGTGGCGCCGGCCTTCACGTGCTTGCCGAGGGCGATCATCCCGATCGGGCCGTCGGAGCCCGACGCGCCCTCGTCCCAGGTGATCAGCAGCGTCGCGCCGTCGGCGTAGGCCTTGGAGGCCATGATCTTCGGCACCAGGACAGAGAGCCAGTCGTCACCTTGCTTGATCGGATCGTTCTGCGGAGCGCACGTGTCGTGCATGTCGTTGCAGAGATCGGGGGTGATGAAGCTGTAGTTGGGGAGCTTGTCGCTGGTGAGATCGGCGTCGATCTCGGGGAAGGGCCGCACGTGATCGATGCAGTTCTGCGAGGTGATCATGTTGCCGTTGGTCACGTCGTCGAAATACACCATGGGGTTGTGCTTGGGCGCGTACTTGCCAGTGGACTTGAGCGGGCAGTCGGCGCCGCTGATCCCTTCCTGGTAGGTCTTCCAGGTCAGGCCGGCGGCCTCGATCTGGGTCACCAGGTGGGCCTTGGTGGCGAAATGGTGGGCGCCCGGCGCGCTGTCGTCGAGCACGCCGAGGTTGTCGCCGGCCTCGAGCCAGAGGTAGTTGGGCTCGCTCGGGTGGAGCCCGGGAGGATTGAAGTGCTGCTCGGAGTGCGCGCCCATCATCGCGAGCATGTGAATGTACTTGGCGCTCGGGCTGGCCTTGATCGCCGACCACACGTGGTTCTCCATCAGCACGATCAGGACCTTGGGGGTCGAGCCGGTCGGGCCGCCCGAGCTGCTGCTCGCGCCGGTGGTGGGGCCGGTGGTGCTGCCGGCTCCCCCGCTGCCGCCGGCCCCGGTGGAGGCGGAGGCGCCGCCGGTGCCGGTGGCGCTCGTGGTCGACGCGCTGCCGCCCGAGCCGGTGCTCGCGGTCGTGGTGTCGCCGGACGAGCAGCCGAACGCGACGGTGAGCAGGGGAACGAGGGTGAAGAGAGAAGCTGTGGAGAGGCGCATGGCGCGCGAGGATACACGAGATACGCTCCCCTTGGGGGCCCGCCTGTCATTTCGCGGAGGTCGCGGTCGAGGCCGTGTGGGCCAGCGCGAAGGCGTAGCGATCGGCGCCCTTCTCCACCTCGGCCTTGATCAGATCGGCCCCGCCGTGGCCGCTGTGGGCCTCGATCCGCAGGAGCACCGGGCCGCCCTTCGTGGCCGCCTGGAGGCCGGCCACGAACTTGCGGGCGTGCATCGGATCGACGCGATCGTCGCTGTCGGCCGAGAGCATCAGCACCGCGGGGTAGGCGGTGCCGGCCTTGATGTGGTGATAGGGCGAGTAGGCGAAGAGGGCCTTGAACTGCTCGGGATCGTCGGCCGATCCGTACTCGCTGATCCAGGTCTTGCCCGAGCCGAAGAGGTGATAGCGCACCATGTCGAGCAGCGGCACGGCGCAGAGCACCGCCGAGAACAGCTCGGGCCGCTGGGTCACGGCCGCGCCCACCAGCAATCCTCCGTTCGATCCCCCGGAGATCGCCAGTCGATCGCTCTTCGTGTAGCCCTCTTTCACCAGGTGCTCGGCCGCGGCGATGAAGTCGTCGAAGACGTTCTGCTTCTGGAGCCGCATCCCGCTCTTGTGCCACTCCTCGCCGTACTCCGAGCCTCCGCGGAGGTTGGGCACGGCGTAGAGGCCGCCGCGCTCGAGCCAGGGGTAAATCGACGCGGTGAACACGCTGGTCTCGGAGACCTGGAACCCGCCGTAGCCGTAGAGCATCGCCCGGGTGCTCCCGTCCTTCTTCAGGTCCTTGCGGCGGACGATGAACATCGATACGCGGGTCCCGTCCTTCGACGGATAGAACACCTGCTCGACCATGAACGGGCTCGTGTCCACCAGGACGTTGACCTTGCTGTAGAGCGCCGTCGCCCCGGTCTTCATGGACATCGAGAGGATCTGGCTCGGCTGCACGAACGACTCGAACGAGAAATAGGCCTCGTCGTCGTCGCTCCGCCCGCTCGGGCCTCCCAGGGTCCCGGCGGAGGGGAGGTCCACGTCACGCACCTTCTTGCCGTCGAGCTCGAAGATCGAGAGCTTGCTCTGGGCGTTCTCCAGATAGGCAATCGCCAGGCGCCCGCCCAGGACCGAGACGCCGCTCCCTGCGTCGATGGTGGCCCGGGGGTGCTCGGGGACAATCTCCTTCCAGGAGGCCTGATCGGGCTTCTTCGGATCGGCGCGGACCACGCGCCAGCGCGGCGATCCCTCGTCGGTGGTGATGTAGAAATGGTCCTGGTAGGCCTCGGCCCAGAAGTGCGCGCTCTTCCCCACCACGAGGGGCTTCCAGTCGTTCTTCCCCTTGACGCGGAGATCCTTGTAATACACGTCGTTCGAGGTCCACCCGTGCTGCACGGTGAACATCAGCCAGTGGCCGTCGCGCGAGACGTCGGCGCCGATGAAGCTGGAAGGGTCGTTGATCCGCTCGTGGACCACGGCGTCCTTCTTCGGATCGTCACCCAGCTTGTGGAAGCGAACCTCGGCAAATCCAGGGCGATCGGCCTCTTTTATCGCTGGATCGGTGGGGAGCCAGGTGTAATAAAAGCCGTCGTGGGTGGGCGTCCACGAGGCGCCCGCGTACTTGGCCCCTTCAATCGACTCGGCCTCGCGCTTCTTGCCCGTGGCGACGTCCATGATCTCCAGGGTCGCCTCGTCGGAGTTGTTCTTGTGGACGGCGTAGGCGACGGTCTTCCCGTCCCACGACACGTACCATCCGCCCAGCGACGAGCTCCCGTCGGTGGACCAGGTGTTGGGATCGAACAGCACCTTCTCCTCGCCGTCCTTCTTCTCCTTCCAGTAGACGATGGCCTTCTCCTTGCTCGCGAGGCGGCGACGGAGAAAATAGCGCTCGCCCCGGCGCTGCGGCGCCCCGAGCGAGTCGAGATAGAACAGCTCCTTGAGCCGCGCGGCGATGGCGTCGCGCTCCGGCAGCCGGGCCAGCGCGGCGCGGGCCACGCCGTCCTCGGCCTTCATCCACTCTCGCACCGCCGGCGCCTTGCCGTCCTCCAGCCAGCGATACGGATCCTCGACCACGGTGCCATGGAGGGTGTCCTTCACATCGTCTCGGTGGGTCATGGGGAGTCCATTCGCGCTCGCGGCGGGCGCGGCCGAGGGGAGGGGAGCGGTGGGCGGGCCGGGCGGCAGAGACGTGGGGGTCCCGGGCGGCACGACGACGTCGGGCTCGGGGCAGCCGGCGAGCGTGGCGATCAGCGTGAAGAGGAGAGGGAGGCGCGCAGATCGGAGCATGGCGCGGAGACTACCTCGCTCCGGCGTCCGCGCGCCAGCTCCGATGGTCAGCGGAAGCGATCGGTCGCGCAGATGAGCTCGTGAACGTTTCCCGGCTCGAAGGCCGAGTGCCCCGCGTCGGGCGCGATCCGCAGATCGGCCTCGGGAAAAGCTCGATGGAGCGCCCAGGCGCTCTCCATCGGACAGACCACGTCGTAGCGGCCCTGGACGATCACCGTGGGGATGTGGCGGATCTTCCCGACCTCGTCGAGGAGCTGAGTGTCCTTCTCGAAGAAGCCCTTGTTGACGAAGTAATGGCACTCGATCCGCGCGAAGGCGAGGGCGAACTCGCCGTCCGCGGTCCGCGCGATGAGACCTGGATTGGAGTGGAGGCAGCTCGTCCGCCCTTCCCAGATGCTCCAGGCCTTGGCGGCCTCGACCCGCACCGCGGCGTCGTCGCTGATCAGCCGCTTGTGGTAGGCGTGGAGCATGTCGCCGCGCTCTTCGACCGGGATCGGGGCGAGGTAATCTTCCCAGGCGTCGGGGAAGATCGCGTCGCATCCGCGCTGGTAAAACCAGTCGATCTCCACCTTGCGGAGCAGGAAGATCCCGCGGAGCACCAGCTCCGAGACGCGCGTCGGGTGCGCCTCGGCGTAGGCCAGCGCGAGGGTGCTGCCCCACGAGCCGCCGAAGACCTGCCATGTAGCGATGTCGAGGTGGGCGCGGAGCTGCTCCATGTCCGCGATCAGGTGCTGAGTCGTGTTGTCGACGAGCGAGGCGTAGGGGGTGCTCCTGCCCGAGCCGCGCTGATCGAAGAGCACGATGCGGTAGGCCGCGGGATCGAAGAAGCGCCGCTGCTTCGGCTCGGTCCCGCCGCCGGGCCCGCCGTGGACGAAGACCACCGGCTTTCCCTGCGGGTTACCCGACTCTTCCCAGTAGATCTCGTGCAGCGGAGAGACCTGGAGCCGGCCCGTCCGGTTGGGCTCGATCTCGGGGTACATGGTGCGTCGCTCTCTGCTCTCGGTCATCGATGGATCCTCTGTCATGCCGGGTAAAAGGTCGGGCGTCGGCGTCAACCCGCGGAGACGATGGGCAACGAACCCTCGGGTTTTCCGCGGTAAATCCGCTCGATCCGCTTGCGCGCGGCGCCGAGCGCCTTGTCGAAGCGCCCGAGCGTCGAGCCCTCGAGCCCCGTCCGCCCGTCGGCGAGGCCCTCGAGCATCGCGCAGTCGCGCCGGACCTCGAGATCGACGAACGCCCGCACCACCGGGAACAGCAGCAGGTTGAGCCCGAGGCGCTCGATCACCGATGCTCCGGTGTAGACGAAGGTGAAGATCTCGGTCTCGCTCGGGCCGAGCGGGTTGAAGAACACCGCGATCCGCAGCCCCTCGCTCACCTGCTCTCGGGTGGTCGGATCGACCCAGTATTGGTCGTAGACCGTGTAAATCGGGGAGAAATACGTGGTCCAGTCGTCGACGAACCAGAGGTCTCGGGTGATGCCGAAGAGCGGATAAATGGGCGCGGGCAGGCGGCGCTGCGGGCCGACGTTGAAGACGCGGACGGCGTCGTCGGTGACGGTGGTCTTCGTCTCGACCTCGCTCATCCGGTCCACCGGATAGCCGAGGAGCGCGTGCGTCGATCCGGTGTGCTCGACCTCGATGAAGTTGTCGAGGACCAGCTCGAGCGGCGCGCGCGCCGTGTGGCGAAAGCGCCCGACCGGGGTGTGGCCGGAGACATCGAATCGGGGGAACGTCCCGGCCGAGCCCTGACGCTTGATCCAGATCGCCCCGAGCCGACCGCGCCGGCGCGCTCGACGACCACGAACGGGACGCCCTTCTCGCGGAGGCAGCCGGCTGCGGCGAGCCCCGAAGGGCCGGCGCCGAGGACGATCGCGGAGGTCTGCTCGGGCATGGTGCGCGCGAGGCTACCACCAACCGCGGCGCCGTGTCGTCAGCGCAGCTCTTTGCGGACAACCAGCCAGAGCTCGGACGGTCGCTGCCGCTTGCATCGCGCAACGAGGTATGACAATATGTCCTACCATGGCCAAAACGAAGGTTGCTGTGACCATCGAAGCCGAGCTCGTCGAGCGCGTCGACGCGCTGGTGCGCGCGCATCTCTTCCCCAGTCGCAGTCAGGTGATCGAGATCGCCCTCACCGAGAAGATCGCCGGCATGGAGCGAGGGCGTCTCGCGCGCGAGTGCGCCAAGCTGAACGCTGGAGAAGAACAAGCCCTCGCAGATGAGGGCTACTCCGAGGATACCGGAGCATGGCCCGCATACTGAGAGGGGAGATCCGCTGGGCCGATCTCGACCCTACGCGCGGCCACGAACAGGCGGGAATGCGCCCGGTTCTGATCCTCAGCGCCGACGTTTTCAACGAGCGGTCGGGGACAGTAATCGCTGTGGTTCTCACGAGCCAGGAGCCGCGAGCCGGGTTTCCGCTGACGCTCGAGAGCGCCGCGCCGGGGCTCCCGAAGCGTTCCTGGATCAAGATTGGGCAGATCCGAACGCTGTCGACAGAGCGAATCGGGAAGCGGATCGCAACAGCCGCCGTCGACGAGGTCGATAGAGTCATCGAGGGCTTGAACGAGATCCTGGGCGCCTGAGCTGTTAGCCGAGATCTGCCGGGAGATGTTCAGCATTCATCGAGGCGACCCTGCCCCCGGGTTCAGAGGCCCATCACCTGCGTGGGAACGGTGTTGAACGACGACGGGCTGCTGTTGATCGTGAAATCGGGGCCCCAGCACGTGATTGTGCCGCCCTCCGTGCTGACGCAGGTGTGCCCCGAGCCCGCGGAGATCGCGACCGCTCCGGAGCCGGCCGAGAGCCCCATCGCCTCGGCGGGAAGGGGCCTGTCGACGTCCGAGCCGTCGCCGAGCTGCCCCAGGAAGTTCCCTCCCCAGCGCTCGACCGCTCCCACCGAGGTGACAGCGCAGGTGAAGGCATCCGCGACCGCCATGGCGCGGACACCGGACGAGAGGCCAACCACGTTCACGGGAGTTGCGCTGTCGATCGTGGAATCGTCCACGAGCGCGCCCGAGAGGTTGTATCCTCAGCATTTCAGGCCGCCGCCGTGGGTGACGGCGCAGGCGTGCATGAGGCCGCTGCTCACCATCACCGGCTTCTCGATCGCGTTGCAAGCCGTACCGACGCACCCCGGGTCGCCGGTGGACGATGAGGACGAGGAGCCGCTGTCGAGCGCTCCTTCGGCGCGGGCGTCGACGACCTCGGATCCGCAGGCGACGAGCCACGAGCTACCCAGGAGAGCCAGGAGAAGAGCGGTCGGCGTTTTCATGTCGACCATGAATGCGCCGAACAGCGTCGCCTGGAAATGCGAAACGGCGCGCGGCGGCCGTGCGAAAATCCACGGGCCCGCCGGACGCCCGCGCTCTCCGCGGAGATCAAAGCTTCAGCGCACCCGGGAGCTTTCCAAGTCTGCGATCGAACGTGCCAAGAGGCACATGGCCCGCTGCACGAGCGACCTCGAGGATCAGGCAATCGGAGAAGCCAAGACCAGGGTGCTTGCGATAGTGCACGAGAGCCGCCTTCACCACCTCGGCCTCCTGAACCACCAAGTGGTCGTGATCGAGCAACATCTCGATCCCGTTTGCGAGCTGCTCGGGCTTCACTTCGTAGACCGAGTCCAGCACCCTGACGGCTTCCATGAGCACCAGATGCGATATCCAGGCGCCCGCCTGCACGAAGACCTCGGCGGACGCCACCTGCTTCGGATGGTCACGCGAGAGCAGACGAACGAGGACGTTGGTGTCAACGGCGCGCATGGCGAGCCTTCAGGTGCCGGCGGATCCCTTCCTTGAGATCGTCGAGGCTCCTCGGCTGCGGCGCTTGCGGAAACAACGCTTGGTGGAGATCGTCGAGAGAGTGCTTGCCGACGCGACGGACGACGATCCGATCGTCCTCGGCGTCCCATTCCAGGATCGAGCCCGGCGCCAGCTCGAGTCGTCTACGCACCTCGGCGGGGACGGAGATCTGCCCCTGCGCGGTGATCCTGGATTGTGCGAGCTTCATTCATGCACATTACCATGGTAATGGTCGCAACGCGAGCTTGGTTTCGTGGCCAGCGCCCGAGCGATCTCGGCCTGCAGGCGCTCACATCGCTTCGAAGAGGGCGTTACAACGTGACCGCCGGAGGATCAGGAGGCACGACGATATCTGGACTTTCGGTGACTGCCAATCGCGCAAAATCCCGCTCATTGAAGGTGAGGATCGCAGCGGCACCCGCCGCTTCCGCGGTCGTCAGACTCGTGTTTCGCCCTTATCGGGCGGAGTCCATGGTGATGGCGGTCGCCTGACA
>JBDTXR010000003.1:0-64581 GCA_040006075.1 Byssovorax sp.
GTCCGATTCGAGCCGAAGTGGCGGAATGGCAGACGCGGCGGATTCAAAATCCGCTGTCCGCAAGGGCTTGTGGGTTCGAGTCCCACCTTCGGTACTTCTTGAAATGGTTCAGCTTTCTGGCGCGATCGGGTGCTGCCTCCGCGGCCCCTACCGCCTCGAGTGGCACTTCCCGGTGGCACTTCCTCCCGAGGGGCCGACGAGACCAGCGACCGCAGCTCGGGGATCGCCTGGTCGAGCGGGTCGAGCCATCCGAGGCCCAGCTCCGCCGCGGTCCGCGCCGCGCGCCGGTAGTTGTTGATCTGCGTGCTCGACTGGTGGCCGGTGCGGTCCGCGACCCACGTCTCGGTTTGACCGTCGGCGAGCGCGAGCGTCACGAAGGTCGCGCGGAGGTCATGCAAACGGACGTGCAGGCGTGAGGCGCTCCGCTCGAAGAGAGTGGGCCGCTCGACGCCCGCGGCGCGGAGGTGCGCGCGGAATTTCTCAGCGAGGTTCTTCCCCTCGCCGTCGATGCGCTCGCCCTTCTCGTCCACGAAGAGCGGCGCGTCGGCGCCGAGCTTGTCGCCGTCGGCCTCACGGTGCGCCACCCACGCGCGCAGCGCAGCCGCAACGTCGGAACTGAGCGGCAGCGTTCGAGCGTCGTCAGTTTTGTTTTTGTCGAGCTCGATCGCGCCGAGGTCGAGATCGCAGATCCCGAGGTCGATCGCGCTGGCCTCGCCGGAACGGTTGCCGATGCGATCGAGGAAGCCGTAGAAGACGCGCCACGCGAGCGGGACGGCGGGCGACCCGAGGAGCTTCCGATCCTCGCTCGGGTAGATCCATCCCTTCGCCTTGTCGGGCCCGATCTTCGGGAGGAAACCCCTGGGGAGAGGGTTCGACGCGCGGAGGCGCAGCGGGTACACCGCCATCCCCAGCATGCGGTGAAGCACCTGGGCGACGTGACGCCGCGTGGCCGGCGCGCGGCCCACCGGAAGGGCGCGCATGATTCTCTCCGCGTCCTCGAGATCGAACGCGGCGACCGAGATCCCGCCGGCGATCGGATAGACGTGGGCCTCGAGCCGTAGCCGATCGTCATCGGCACTCTTCTTGGGGCGCACGTGATCGGGGTACTCGCGGGCGAGCTCCCCCGAGGTCCAGGCGACGCCCAGATCCGCGATCGTCGAGGTCGCGCCCCACTTCCCGCCCGCCGCGCGAGCGCGCGGCGCCAGCTCGCCGCCGACCAGCAGGTCGACGAGCGCGACGACGTCGGCGAGGGCCTGGCCGTCGCGCGCGGCTGCGCGCTCGAGGACATCGCGGGCGCGCTCGCCATGCCCGGCGTCGCCGAGCTTGGCGCCGAGGTCGGCGAGCAGCTTGGCGCGCGCTGCGGCGCCGGTTTCATCCTCGGAGGAGATGGTCGCGAGCTTGAAAACCGGGCGATTGCCTTTCGCGATGTAGACCCGCGCGAACCAGAAAAGGCCTTTGCGGAAGGGGGCGCCAGTGGAGATCGCGGGCATGGTGTTCCTCAGTCGGATGGCGGAGTCGTCGAGGCCGGGGCGGTGGTGGCCGCCTCAACCTGATGCCACATGTTCACGAGGTCGGCGCGGCAAGTCGCCACGTCGATCGTCGGCGCTTCCTCTGCGTGAGCGGCTTCGAAGAAGATGGTCGCAAGCAAGATCTCGCGCTTGGCAACCTCGAGCGCCTGTGTCGGCTTGAGGTCGACATGGTGCTCTGGAAACGGCATCGCCAGTTGCGCGAGCGCAATGTGCGCTCGATTGGCACGCTCGCAGGCCTCGGCGAGTATGCCTTGCGGTGCCCCGATCTTCGCGATGCGGGCAGCAACAAGAGGCTGAGCCGCATGCGCGGCGATCTCCCGTCGCCAGCGGTTCAATGGGCTATTGAACGTGTCGGGATGCGGACTGGGTTTCATCGTCGGCCTCGCAAGTCTACACCGCTTGCGCAGCGGCGGGCAGGGTACCCAGGCGAGCGTGCACTGCGCGGAGCTCGTCGATGTTGCTCGCGCCGGCGCCGTCGACCTCGGGTGCCACGTGGCCGAGGTGGCGGGGCACCTCGCAGTGCGTCCCCAGGGTTCCTCTATAAACACAAGGAAAGGTCACGAACCTGACGCTGCCGGCCCTCTTCTCATTCTGCCGCCATCCGCTCCGCTTCAACCATGTTGCCACGTCCGCACGCCCGCTCCAATGTCCCCTGACGTCAGCAACCCGCGCCGCCCCGTCGCGCGCATGACACGCCGCGTTGCGGCGCCCTCCGCTCGGGGCTCGTCTTCGCTGCCCTTCGCGCTCGTCCCATCAGACAGGCTCGACCGAGCACCCCCTACCGCGGCACCGCGGTCGGCTTCGACAATCCGGCGTACTTCTGCTGGACGAGACACCGGCGTGAGGGCGGTGGCTCGGTCGCGGGAAGGGCGCAAACGCGCCCAGTCGGCCGGCGTGGCGACGAAGGGCAGTTCCTCCCGAGACCAGCTGGAGGGATGCCCCCGCGACGGAGGCATCCCTTGGCGATGCCGGATGTCAAATCAGTACTGGCATCCTAACAGGGGACGAAGACTACGCCTCCGAGTCGTCGCCGCGTTGCCCAGCTCCCTCGTTCTGGCGGTCACGAGCGGCTTCGGCCGTCGGATCGCGGCTGAAAAGAGAGAAGTGCCGGTCTCCTTCTCCGATGAGCGTAGGCGTGGGGCAGTCATCCCGGCAATGTTGATCCGGCAACCGCTCCATCATGCCTGGAATCGATCGGTACCGCTGCACTCCAAGGTTGGGCCAGCCCGCGAGCCCCGTCGTGAGCGCGACGAATTGGAGCACCTCCATCGATGCGAGGCTCGCGCTAAACGGGAAAACGTTCTCGTTCTGCTTGAGGTGATGATCCACCGGCAGTCCGCTCATGTAGGAAGGGTCGTCGAGCATGCCGGCCCTCTCGGTCTCGGCATCTCCGATGTCGAAAGCGCCCAAGCACTGCAAGCAGGGGCGTCCAGGAGCAACAGTCTGCGCCTGCCAGTCGGCTCCTGTGAAGCGTGCGGGTTTGAACCGCACCGGTTTGAAGCGCACTGAGATCCCGCCGTCGATTACAGGAATGAGGTGGGCGTAGGCGAGATGATTGAGGATGCTCCGCGCGCGTGGCCGGTCGACGCAGCTGAAGAGCACATCGCAGTCGAGTGCCGCCCGGTATCCGGGCTCCTCTGCGATGCTGTACGCGATTGCAGACACATCGACGTCGTCGGCCGTCGCGACGCGCCGTATCCGGCGCTCGGCAACGTCGACCTTGAGGTGCCCGACGTCGTCGCGCGTAGCCGTCATGAGGCGATCGAGGTTGTGCAGCTGCACCTCGTCGAAGTCGATGAGCACGAAACGAGTCATCCCGATCCGCGCCAATTGCTCCGCGACGATGCTGCCTACGCTGCCGAGACCAACGATGCCGATGCGCAGGCGCTGGAGCCTGGTGTGGTTTTCTTCGCCCCACACGTTGATGGTCCGTCGGAGCATCTCGGAGGTCCTCGGGATCGGCGCAAGCTCCGGCGCGAAGCTCACATGCAGCTGCTCCCCCACGGTCCGAACCGAACGGCACCAGTTGCGCTGGTACTGCTTCGGTCCGGACCGTTCCCATATGCGCGCGCTCCAGGTGCCGTCGGTGCCGACTGTCATGCCAACAAGCGGCAGCGCGCTCATCGCCGCCACGGGTCCGGCGAGCTCCTGCTCCGCAACGATGTCCGGGTTGCTCATGTGTTGCCAGCCGTCCGTGAGATGACTGTGCAGGAACGCGACACCGCTACGTCGCTCCATCGCCAACTTCAGGACTCGCTCGACGTAGTCAGCGTTGAAGCTCGCGTTGCCGTGAACCTGGTGATCGCCTTCTTGCGGAAGGACGACCGCGTTGACGATGGCCGTGCGTCGATGTGCTCCGTCAGATGGCGTCCAGAGGGCGAAGGCCAGATCCTCCTGCCCATCGCCCCGGAGGAGATGGGCGAGCAATTGCCGATTGATTCCCTCGGAGATCGCTACGCTGAGCTCACGCATCGCTGAGGACCCGGTTGATCTGCGACATGAGTCGCCGGGTCGTGCCGACCCCCCCAGCCGAGAAGTTGTGCGACCAGTAGTGCCACTCGGGACCGAGCGGACTCGCGGCCACATTATGCACATTCGGCACGTTTTCGAGCGGCAGCAGCTGAGGGATGGCGCGCACATGCAACGCGGAGCCGAACGCGTTGGGGAAGCTGGGCGGCGCCGGAATGCCGAGGTCGATCTGCCGCCCAGCGAAACCCCCAGCGGGAACAACGAACCCGCGGATGATGGCATACACGATGCCTCCAGCGTCGGTCATCGTCTCGACGCTTGCGTGTCCGAGGGCCCGCAGATCGTCAACAAGCCGCTGCGGCCCGAAGTCAGAAACAGGGGTCGGCTTGTTGTGGAGGACGATGAAGTGCGTCCCGGACTTCACCACGAGGAGCTCGTCGAGGTTCTCATGACGCACGGTGGCGTTACCTTGCCGCTCCGCGAGGATGCTCGTGTTGGGATCTTCCTTGGCGTAGTCGGCGAGGAGCGTCCGGACCGTGAAGCGATCGGTGGTCGCGTGGAACTCCTCCTGGTCGATGTGGAAGACGATTTCGTGCTGGTGATCGGACGTGGGGGTAGGCATGACGTTGATCTTCCTGGCGGGTTTCCGCCTTGACCCCGTGACGCATCCTCACCTAGACTAGTGAAGATTCCCTTGTTGGAGACGTCGCGGGTTGATCTCGTGCCAATCGTCGAGGGGGTTGAGCGGCTGGTGAAGGTGGGCCTGCGAAACCGACCCTTCACCGGCCGTTGCCTTGTCTAGGACCTCGGCGATGAGCGTTCTGTTATTCGAGAACTCATGTACCATCCCATGAAGTGAGTCGTCAAGCTCGTCCGCTCGCTAGAGCTAACAATTTTGGTAGGTGAGTCACGTTTTCGGACGAACGTCCGTCGCTTGACATTTGGGCTTGCATGATCGATCGCTGCCCAGCAATAGTTTGCTCAAGTGAACGAGGCGCCAAATGAGCGAAATCGAAACGACTGGCGCACGACTTCGAGGAGCGCGGCGTCGCCTTCGCCTTTCCCAAACGGCGGTGGCCTCGTTCATCGGGACGACTCGGCAGACGGTCGCAGTATTCGAGCGGGACGCGAGATCTCCTGACCTGAAGCACCTCGCCGGGATGGCGAACCTGTTCCGGCTGACGCTCGACGAGTTGGTCATTCGTGCGCAGTCGGCGGTCCGGCCGGAGCGAGGTGCACCCCCGCCGTTCTCGGCGCGGTTCAACGACGAGGAGAGTCTCACCGAACTGGATCGCGAGGAGATCGACAGTTTCTACAGGTACCTCTCGTGTCGAACGAAGCAGAAGGACGCGCCCAGGCTCACGCGAGAACCGTTCGAGCCGATTAGCAAGACCGTTGAGCGGCTCTGCGAGGCGCTGGGCGTGGTGGACAAGGTTCCGGTGCCAGTGATCGCGATGCTCGGGCGCTGCGGTATCGAGGTGCGCTTCACGTCCCTTGGCGAGCTGGCTGGCGCACTGCTGTTACCGGAGCAGGGGCCTCCAGGCGTGCTTATCAACTCGGATCAGCCGAGCGATCGAGAGCGATTTTCCGCAGCCCACGAGCTTGGTCACCTCGTGCTCGGCCACGAGCAGCGTCCTGCCTTCATCAGTCACTTGGGCCGGCGCTTCGACGCGGAGGAAGCTCACGCCGACCAGTTCGCGGCGGAGCTCCTCGTGCCAACGCGGCTCCTAGAACGTCATTTGGAGGAGCTGCGGACAGGGGAAGCCCCACTGCCCCACAAGGTGTATCGTCTCGCCCTCACTTTTTCGGTAAGCTATCAGGCGATGACGATGCGACTAAACAAGCTTGGCGTACTGGGCCCTACCGACCTCACTGCGCTGGAAAGCGCGAAGCCGGGAGAGATCGCTAAGTCACTCGGGTTACACAAGCGCGCTGGCAGCACCCGATTCCGGCCGGCATGGCTGCCCGAGATTGCCAAGCGAAGTATGTCGAATGACTGGCACGTGAACGCGGGGCCGGACACCGTGAGGCTGTTGCAGCAGGAAGCCTACACGGATTACATGACGCGCGTCGAAGAGGTGGACAGGGCCGATTCGGCCGGCACGGTCTACGCGACGGTTGCTGTGTGGGTCGCGCAGCTCTACCCGCTCGTCTCAGTTTAGTAGAGCGCCACGCGTCGGATTCAACCGTGTACCACGGGCATTGGGTTCATGTCACAATGCAGTCCGCCCTATATGCGGGCGCTACCGATGGCGCTGCGCGCTTATGCAGAAAAGCCTGCCAATTAGCGGATTCCCGCGACCCCGAGCAGCGCGACCACCCCAATGGCCGCCACGGCGGCGCGTCCTGCGAAACGCAGGCGCCGGACTCGGTGCTGGCCGCGGAGATCGGTGATCGTGGCGGCGGTCCGGGCGAGGTCGTCCTCGAGCTTGGCGACCTTCGCGCACAGGGCGTTGCGTTCGTCACTGGAGTTCATCAGCGGTCCGCACTTGGCAGATGTGGCACGGCCGTGGGGTTACCCTCCACCGCGAGCGCGCCCAGATACCCCCGCGTCCCCGCTGCATCCAGCATATACCCGCCCACCAGCTCCACCGACGCCGCGTCCGGCAACGCCCGCTGAAACTTGCTCAACCGATACTCCGGCAACCGCGCCACGATCGCCCGCCACATCCCGGCATCCTCCCAAAACGCCTCCCCCCCAATCCGGTCCACCACCGCATCGATCGCCCCGTGCGTCACTCCGTCCCCCTCGATCCGGAGCAAAAGATTGTCGGCCACCACCTTCCACCCGCCGATCACTTCCAGAGCATACTTCAGCGTGTAGTTGATTCGCCCGCCCGCAAACGTCCACCAGAACGCTTTCCCCGCCTCGACCTGCACCGGTCGCGCCGATCGCCCAAGCAGCTCCCCCAGCTCCTCCCGCTTCTCCCGCAGCGCCTTGGCCGCCGTCGGGTGCAGATACGGATAGGCCGCCTCCGACACCAGGATCCGGCGCATCTCCTGGCACACGGTGAACCCAAGCATCTGCGGCGTGAACGCGCTCCACGACGGCTTGATCCCCCGAGGCGCCTCGCCGACCCGGATCGTCCGATCCCCGTGATTCACATGCTGCACCGTCCACGCCCGCCCGCCGAGCAAGAACGACGTCATCCCCTCCACGAGGCGGTCCACGAAGTCCTGCTCCAGAGAGCCAATCTCGCGTCCGGAGGCCGTCTTCACCGTGTAGAGCGTCGGGCTCGAGAACACCGCGTACAGCTCGAAGAAGTTCTTCCTCCCATACACCCGCTCTGCCTCTTCCCCCAGCGAAAGCAGCCCGCCGGATTCGAACAGGAAGCCATCGGTGAGCATGTGCGCGACCAGCCCATCGAACTCCGCGCGCCCGATCCCGCTGAAATCCGGCACCCGCGAGAGCTGCTCCCAGCAGCGTTCCACGCTGATCCCACCAAACTGGAGCGTCATCGCCAGCAGTTGGTGGACCATCACCGGCCAGCACCGCGTCTGCGACGGGATCGACTCCACCCACCCGGCGCGCGCCAGCTCGACCAGCGCGACCGCCTGGAGAATGGTCTCCGGGCTCTCGCAGAAGAACGTCATGTTCGCCACGGTCTCCGCGCGGCGACCCGTGCGGCCCATGCGCTGCAAGAACGACGACACCGTGCTCGGCGCGTCGGCCTGGAACACCGCGTCCAGATCGCCCACGTCGATCCCCAGCTCCAGCGTCGAGGTGCAGGCGATGCACACGTTCGTGCCGTGGTGGAACGACGCCTCCGCGGCTTGCCGCTCTTCCAGGGATACAGAGCTGTGGTGCACGAAGACCTCGGTCCCACCGGCGCGCAGGTGCCCCGCGACGGTCTCCGTCAACGCGCGGCTCTGGCAGAAGAACAGGCTCTTCTTCCCGGCCGCCAGCGGCGCGGCCTCGTGCGCGAGATCCAGCATCGTTGCGCCGCTGAGAATGGCAATCTGCCGCTTCGTCGACGGCTTTGGTGGATCGATAACTACGCCCTCGCGCCGCGAGCTGCCCGTGAGCCACGCCAGGATCGCCGCGGGATTTCCCACCGTCGCGCTCAGGCCGATGCGCTGCACGTCGTTCTCGGTCTCACGCGCCAGGCGCTCGATCACGCTCAAAAGGTGCGCGCCGCGATCGGTCCCGGCGACGGCGTGGACCTCGTCGATGATCACGAACCGCAGGTCCGAGAAGAGGCTGCTCGTGCTCACCTTCGTCGAGACCAGCATCACCTCCAGCGACTCCGGCGTCGTCATCAGCAGATCGGTCGGCTCGCGCGCGAACCGCTTTCGATCGGGGGCCTTCACGTCGCCGTGCCAGACGAAGCGCCGTAAGCCCACCATCTCCGCGTAGGTGCCGAGGCGCTCTTCCTGGTTGTTCAAGAGCGCCTTGATCGGGGCGATGTAGATCGCGCTCACCGACGTCGATGGCCGCGCGATCAAGCTCGCCATCACCGGGAAGATCGCCGCTTCGGTCTTCCCTCCGGCCGTGGGCGCGAGCACCACCGCGTTCTTCCCGTCGAGGATTGCCTCGCTCGCCAGATCCTGCACCGGGCGCAGCGACGTCCAGCCCAGGCGCGCCACAATGGCCTGCTGGAGACGCGGCGGAAAGCGGGCAAACGCGCTCATCGAAGCAACCTCACCAGTCGAGCACCGGCGCCTGGAAAGGCTTGCTCTCGTCCTCCGGCTCGTACGCCGGCTTCTTTCCCTCGCGCCGCTGTTCCTCCTCCGGCGTCAGATCCTGCGGCTCGAAGCCCAGCGCCGCCGCGGGATCGAACGCCTCGTCCTCGTCCACGTGGTCGAGTAGCCCGACGAATTTTCGCAAGAACTGCCGCGGAACCACGCCCACGTCGCCCGCAAAGCCTCGACTCACTTCGTCGGCGAGCTGGCCAACGAAGCCCGACGTGATCTTGGCTTCCAGACGTGCGCGGTAGTTGGTCGGGAAGATTTCGCGCAGCTTCAAAGCCACCTCGATCAGGCGCTCGCGCTTGAATGGCACCAGCTCGAGCTGCGGTTGACGCAGGCTCGCCGTCTCGCCGTGGCGCTCGAAGCGGATCCGGTCGTGAAGAGGCGGTAGGTTGGCCACACCGCGCTTGTCGTCGAAGAAGTCCGGCGTCCCCGTGAAGATCCACAAAAGGCCCGGGTAGCTCCCCGCGGCGTCGATGATCTTCCGCAGCCCTTCCAGCGAGGCCGCGCGCGTGTCGCGCCGCGCCCGGAGCACCGTCTCCAGCTCGTCGATCACCACCACCAGACCCAGATAGCCGGCGGCCTTCACGATCTCCAGGATACCTCGCAGGTAGGCCAGCGCCTCGCGGTTCGAGATATCGCCCTTGATCCCCGCGCGCTTCTTCACGCTCGCGGCGACATTGGTGCTCCCGGCGAGCCACGACACCAGCGCGGCGGCCTCGGTCGGCTTGCCCTCCTGCTTCAGATCGAAGATGGTCCGCACTACGCGCGTCAGCTCTTCCGGGGCTTTTCCGCCGGTCAAGAGCGCGAGCTGTTCGTCGAGCTTGGCTCGCACCTTCCCGTCGAAGTCGTCGGCCGCGTCGTCGTGGCCGAGTTTTGAGAGGCTCTCTTCGATGGTGCCAATCCAGCGATCGAGGATGTCGCCCAGGGCGCCGCGCGGGCACGATTTCGTGCCCAGCTCGCTCACGATGTGCCGGTACACGTCGGCGAACTGGTGAAAGCGCAGATCGTTGACCGAGACGACGACGAAGCTCGTGGCGAAGCCGCGGGACTGCGCGTCGAGCACGGCCAGGCGGGCCATGAACGTCTTGCCGCAGCCGTAGCCGCCGCGGAGGAACTTGAACGTGCCCTCGTCATTCTTCACGAAGTCGAGGAGCCGGTGTACCTCGCCTCGTGGGCGATCGATCCCCACGGCGAAGGCTTCGAGCCCGCGGTGGGGCACGGTGCCTCCGCGAAGCTCCTGGAACAGATGCTCGGTATCGCGCGGTGAGAGACTCATCCGGCCTCCTTGACGTAGCACTTCATGTTGCCTGCCGTATCAATCCGGACCCGGAACTTCACGCCCTTGACCAGCTCTTCGAATTGCCGCGCGAAGGCCCGCACTTTGCGCGGATTCCCGAGGATTTGCACCAGCTCGTTCTCGTTCACCGAGTTGAACTGGTCGATGTGCGCGAAGACCCGGCGGAAGCCTTCGTCGTCGATCCCGATCACGTTGTCCGCGATCTTCGGCTTCTCCGGCGGAATCGTCGGGCCTCGCTGTTGACTCGTCACGTCGAACCACCCTGTGACCACGTGCGGCGTGATCTTCTCCGCTCCGTCCGGGTGGAACACCTCGACTTGCACGCGCTCTTCCGCGCTCCCGTCGAGCTGGAAGTAGACTGTCGACCACTCGTCCTTCGTCGGCACGCGCAGCAGGCCGCCGTGCACGACGGCGGTCCCCTCGACATCGACGATGGTCACCGTCACGTCGGGTCGGTCTTTCACACGCAGGCCCAGCGTGACTTGCGACGAGCCCGTGAAGGCGAGCGCGCCTGTCGCGTTCGGCGCCAGGCGGAGCTTGAGCTTGAGCCGGCGGCGACCGAGGTTGTCCTCGAGCGCTACGGCGTGGACCTCGAACACCGTATCGCTCCCGCCGCGCTCGCGCTGGCGTCGGACCACGAGCACCGGGATCACCCGCTCTTGCAGGCTGTTGCCCCCGTGCACGAACACCGCGCCCGGCCGCGTCGTCTTCCACACCCCGGTGTCTTCGCGGAAGAGCAGGTATTTCTCGATCGCGACTCCATAGCTCAGCTTCGACAGGGGTACGGTGAGCATCCCGGGCTCGGCTCGGTCGTGATCTTCGAGCACGTAGCGCCGATCGGGATCGCTCGAACGGCCGTACGGGTACTCCGTCACGGTGCGGTCTTGCAGCAGGAAGCCGTGATCGCCGGTGAACACGAACGACTTCACGCCGGCCTGGCTCAGGTGCAGCCACGCCTCGCGGATGTGCTGGAGCGTCGTCTCGAATGTCGCCGGGCCAAAACCCTTCTCGCCGGCCTCGTCGAACTCCAGGCTGTGCACGACAATCACGCTCGGAGCGGCCTTGACCCGCTTCTGGAGCTCGGTCGTCGACATCGCGCGCACCTCGGCCAGCTTGTACAACGGCACCGCCGGGCCCTTGCCCTTCTGGCCGATTGCGCGTGCCCGCGTCTCCGGGCTCTTCACCGTGTACTCGCCCGCGCGGAAGCCTTCAAAGCCGCTCTCGGTCACCACCGGGAACACCTTGTCTCCCGTCGTCACCGGCGCGAGCACGTTCATTCCCACGCTGGTGATCGTCGGCAGCTCGGCGAGGCGGGCAGAGAGCTCCACCGAGACGCCTGCGCCCTTGATTTCGGCCTCCAGATCGCGGGCCATCTCGAAGCGGAAGGCGTCGATCATGAAGAACACGACCTTCTCGGTCTCGGCCGCGAGCGGGGCCACGACGCTGTCGAAGATCTTTCGCTGTTGCAGCGACTCGTCGGGCAGTGCCCCGTGGCGCCGGCAGATCTGGGTAAAGCTCCTCCCGAGATCGTCGGCCCAGCTCCGGTAGGTCTCGCGCACGCGGTCGAAGACCTCCAGCATCTCGTTGCGCTTGAGCAGCGAGAGCTGCGGTGTCGCATAGACCCGCTGCTCGAACTTGCGGTGCGCCGCGTCCACCTCGTAGGCCTTGTGGCTGTAGTAGTCGACCGCGTCGGCCAGGTCTTTCGCCGGGCCGGGCGGTGCCCCCACCTTCTCGATCGCCACGCCCACCGCGGCGGCGTGCTCCAGCAAAGTCCACTCCCAGCGCAGCCGCAGATCGCGATCGACCCAGAACGCCACGCCGGAGCGCTGCTTGGCCCAGGTGAGCGTCTGGCTCCATCGACCCTCGTGCGCGGCGACGAGGGCCGCCTCGCGCATCTTCTCTTCCTCGAAGCGGAAGGTGTCAATCTTGCCGAGATCCTCAGCCTTTGCGCTCTCTTTATCGACGCCCAGGTGCCGCTCGGTGTCGTCCGCCATCCCGGCATACGCCTCGGGATGTTGCGCGCGAAAGTGCTTCACCAGATCCAGGCAGCGCTCTCGCAGCGGCTTCGAGAGATCCAGGATCCTGCGCAGAGGCGCCGTCGTGGGCTCGCGTGCGAGATCGGTCACGTACTCCACGACCAGCAGATAGCTCGCCCAGGCGTCGCGGATCTCTTCCACGCTCAGACTGGCTGTCTTCCCCCTCGCGTGGAGCAACCAGGCTTCATCCATGCCGGTGTGCCGCAGGAAATACCCGGCCAGATCCCCGGCCGCGGTGGTTGGGATGGCGAGGCGCAGCGCCTGATTCTTCTTCTCCAGCTCGAAGAGCGAGTCGATGACCCCCGTGAGCCCCCGCGCCTCGAGCTGCGCCGCAAAGCCCGCTGTCGCCGTCCCCCGATCCTCCGCGAGCCACGCGTCCGCGCCCGCGAGCGCGAGCGCCGGGGCGTCGAGGAACGCCGAAAGCTCGGCCGGCGTCACCCGCCCTGCTGCGGCCTCGGTCACCAGGGTGGGCAGCGCCTTGATGAACTGCGTCCCCGCCTTGTAGAGCTCCAGGAGGGGAGTCGAGATCACACTCGCGCCCGTGCCGTATCCGGGCAGATGAATCAACAATGGCTCGGGATCCAGGCCGTTCCCGTTGCTCTCCAGCCCGAGCATCAATTCGAGGAAGCTGCCGCGATAGCCACGCACCGCAAAGGGATAGTCCCCCGCCGCGCGGCGCTGGATCAGCTCATCGACGAAGCCGGAATACTGCCCATCCTTGTCGAGCCAGACCACGATCCCCTGGCTCGCGACTCGCTTGGTGACCTCGGCCTCCAGGCACGCGCTCACGATTCCGCTCATCGGATCCTCCCGGCCTTGTCGTGCTCACGCATCGGCGTTGTCCTCGGCCTCGGACTCGTCCGTGGCGTCGAGAGGTATCTCGGTTTGCTCCGGGCCCTCGTCCTTGCGCTTCTTGCGCTCCCGCCGCGCCGTCTCCTTGGCCAGGATCTCCGCGACCAGCTTCGGGTTGTCCTTCACGAAGCGCGCGCGGTGCTCGGCCGCGTCGACCTCTTCAATCAGGAAGTCGGGCCTGATCTCGTCCTTGAGCCGCAGCTCCCAGGCGTAGGCTTTGGTCGGGTGGTAGCGCCAGAAGCAGCCGTGGGCCACGCCCAGGCTCGGATCCTTCTTGCACTTCGCGTCCACGCGGGCCGGGAAGTAGCGCGCGGCGAGGTGGGACCAATCGTAGTCCTTCTTGCCCGCGGCGTTGCAAAGCTCCTTCCACCACTTCTTCGGATCCTTCCACTGCGGCTCCAGCAGGGGCCAGAGGCCGGCGCTGTTGACCATCACCCCGTCGTCGAGATCCATGACGTAGCGCGCGTCGGTCTCGCGAGGGGTGGACTTGTCGGCGGGCGGAGCGCCCTTGTCGGCGCACTGGTTGAGCTTGAGGAGGAAATCGTCCAGCTCTTCCACGAGCTTTTGCACGTCGGCGAAGCGGCGCTCGGCCTGGCGCTTCTGATCGGTGCTGCCCGTGATCCGGGCCTGGCGCAGATCGGTCATCTCGCCTTCGAGGGTGCGGCGATCGGGGAGGATCCAGTCCGCGAGGAGCGTCTGGAGCGTGGCGTCGTCGAAGCGATGAATCGCGACGAGGGCGACGAAGCTCTTCTTGGTGGACGAGAGCGGGAAGACGATGGGGCGGTTCTCGTACCGACTCTTGTGGTCGACGAAGAAGTCTTTGCGGAACCACTCGCGGAGATCTTCGTCGTCGCCGCGGCCTTGCTCCCGCCAGGTGGTTTGGAGGAGCGAGGTTGCCGGGTGGCCGAGGCTGTCGCGGCGCGAGGGGGAGATGTAGAGAATGCCGGCGGGGAGCGCGGAGGCGGGCGCGGCGTCGAGGAGGCCTTCGCCCTTGGCACCGAAGCGGCCGAGGGCGACGCCGACGGCGTAGGAGAGGAAGTCGGCGGGGGTCGGCGGGGACAAGACGGGAGTGTAAGCAGGGAGCGGCTCGCCCGCGGGGCGATCGACGGAGCGCTGCGCCCAGTCCTGGGCGTAGATCCAGGGGGACGGGCCGGGGTGTTTGAATTCGACGGAAGCTTCCCGTGCGGCTTCGTGTTGGGTGAACGCTCGATCGAGGAAGGCGTAGATCTCGTCGGAACATTTGATGGGGAAGATGGGGAGACGGTTCACATCTCCGACTTGAAAATGAACCGTTGGATTGATTGACTCAAGTACAAACCTGGCGGTCGCGCTGTTCATCAATGCGCAGGCACCACGCGAATCGTCGGAAAAAACGGACGATCCCATTGAATCAAAAATGCTGCTGAAGCGGTGGCACCTGGCTGAGAAAATGGATCCGATCGGCGAAAATGCTACTCCTAGCGCAAAGTAGGACGACTCGTTCTGAGGCCGCGACGCAACCTTGCCGTCCACCTCAAATGTCTTGATTTCCAGTCCATTTAGCGCCCAGTTGACGGCGAATGTCGCTGGCTCGAACCACGTTTGTCCCGCAGCCCCTTTGATGTAGGGCATCCACGCTAAGCTCAAGGGGCGCCCGGTGTTGGTGCGGCTCAGGAACACACTGTTTCGCGCAGGCTCCCAGATGGCGCGAACAAACCGCAGGTTGTCAGACGTGATCAGGCCCTGTCGAACAGGCGCCACGTCCCCCAGTTTCTGCGCGGATGCATACTGGTCCATGAAGGTCTGCGACCACCAGTACAGTACGGGAGCACCTGACACGGTCCCCAGGCCAGTCGTTGAGAACTCAAATCGACCGTTCTGCGCGAGGACGGCCGCCCGCTTGCGATTTGTACGTTCGCGATCGTAGGATTTGTCGGCCAGCGGAGTCGGCTGCATCGCTACACTCGCGCCAGGCAACGGCGCCGCCTTGTGGAAAATGCTCATCACGCCCGCGAGCACTTCGTTGGGGACTTCGTCGAACGCGCCCCGGTCAACGTCGCCCAAACTGCGGAGATCGCAAAATTCAAGGAGATACTTGCGAATCTCTTGAAATTGTCCCAGGAACATCCATCCGCGCATCGTAAGAAGCGCGGAGATGCCCGACGGACGGGCTAATTCCAATGCTCGCTCCAAAAACGCGGCATAGAGATCAGCCTTGGCACGAGGATACACGGCTTTGACATAATCCGCGCCGACCATCTTGGTTGTTGCCTGGTAGGGCGGATTCCCGATGACTAGATCATAGGTGCTGTCCTTGACCAGCCGTATGAACCGCACGCCTACTGCAATCTGTTCCCCGTCGAGCCGCAATCCCAGATCATTCTCCTGGGCATGTCGCGCGAGGAACGGCTCTAGCTTCTCCAGCACGGTGGTGCGTGTTCCACCGAGCGGAAGCGCCGTCTGTACGGACGGGAACTTCCGGCTGAAGAGATCTCCTGTCAGCGCCGGAGCGATCACATGCGGGCGCTCGTATGCGAGCAAGGCATCTTCGATCGCCTTATCCACCTTCAAAAGCGTCCCGAGATGGTCCACGCCCGCTAAGCTTTTAATGATCGTGTTCGTCAGCTCGGAGGGTATGCCAGCCTCGGCGCGTAGATCCTTCCGAAGCGCCTCCAGGGCCGGATCGTTCGCCGGCAACCGCGCCAGCCGGAGCGCCGGAGCGACGAGATTCACCCTCTTGACTCGCATATCCGGCGCAAATGCGCGCGCCTTCACGAACAGCCCCGCCGCCGCGATCTGAACCGCTCGCGGATCGATATCGACGCCATGAAGATTGATCTCCACGATGCTCTCGGCAATGTCCTTGTTGCTCCACGCCTGCCCGGTGTGCCGCGCCTCTTCCTTGTAAAGAGCGACCAGCAGATCGAACGCTATGACCAAAAAGTGCCCCGATCCACAGGCCGGATCGAGGATCTTGAGCTTCGTCACCGATCCGGTGACCTTCTCCACCATGTCCGCCGGAATAGGCTGCGGAACGTAGTATTTCCAGTGCTCCTCCAGCTCCCCGGAGATAGGCATGAGCGCGTCCAGCGGCACCTCCCCCTTATCCCTCAGCGCGCGCCACTCGCCGCGCCGCCGATCCAGATCCCCAAGCACGCTCTCCGCATCGGGAGTCCACCCATGCTGCTTGCAGATGGCGAGCCACTGGAGCCCGAGGCTGTTTTGCAACAGCCACTCCACCATGTACCGCTCGGTGAACATCTGCGTCTTTGAAGCGATCTCGTGCGGCTCGATCTTGCCCCCGGCGTTGATCTTCGCATCCAGCGCCTCGCGGTCAGGATCGTTCCAGTACTGGTACACCCACCCGAGCGTCGTATCGTCGGTCCACGCCGACGCCAGCGCCGGCTCATTGAGCGCGTCGACGACGAGGCGGAGCATGGCCGGCGGGATCGGAAACAGGCGCGTCAGCCCGACGTTGCCGAACAGGCCCGGCAGGTCCAGCGCGAGCTCGGCGAAGACCAGCTCCAGCAGCGTGGAGTAGCCAAGGCTCTTGTCCTCGCAGAGGGCCGGCGCGTACTCGCGGAACTCTTTGTAGGCCGGGCTCATCCAGCCCTTGGTGATCACGTCGTGCGCGACCAGGCGCTCGGCTCTCGGCTTCCCGGCGGACATGGCCTCCATGATCCGAAGCAGGATCATCCGGTTGAGGAACGTCGAGGCGGCCTCTTTCACCGATTGCGCGACGAAGCGCTCGCGCAGCTCGCCGTCCTTGGCCTTCTTCCGCTCGGGCTCGGGCACGGCGCGGATCTGCTCTTCCACCCACGCTTCGAGGCGCTTGCGGCGCTCGCGGGGCGCTTCGCGGAGGCGAGCGGCCTTGACGCTGATCGCCAGCATGTACGCCGTCTCGGCGGTCTCGCGGAAGGCCACGAGCAGCTCTTCGCGGAGCCGGCCAATGGTGCGGCGGAGAGCGGTCTTGGCGTCGGCGGTGAGCGTCGTGTGACTCATGACGAGATTCCTGGTCACAGGATCCTCACGCGCTTCTTCTCGGCGACCAGCGGGGCGAGCCGCGCCTCGATCTCCCGCAGCAGCGCCTGGAGCTGAGCCGGAGTCTCCAGCTCGCGCCCATGAAGCCCGAGATCCACCTTCACCGTCGGTACGGGCTTGGCTTCGTCCTTGTGGCGCTCCTGATCGAGCCGATCATTAGCCTCTTCCCGGGCCCGAGCCAGGCGAGTCGGAAACCCATCGCGGAGCTGCTCCAGGCGCGGAGCGACGGATTCGGGGCTCGTGTCCCAGATGGCCTCGGTGATGGGGCGGAGGACGCGGTGGGCCTGATCGGGGGTCAAGAGCTCGAATCCCTGGCGGCGCTTGATCTCCTGCCGCACGGCCTCGGCGTCGATTTCCTCGCTCGCGAGGAAGTCTTTGCGGGTGGCGCGGTATTGCGCGGCGATGCGCGCGATCGGAGCCTCGAGCGCCTGCGCGTCGACCCAGGGGCGATCGGCGGCGAGCTGCGTGCGGAGAGCTGCGGCGCCGTCGGCCACGTCGGCGAGCGCGCCCACGGCTTCGAGCTGGGCAGCGTGCTCGGTGAGCGTGGTTTGCGCGAGCTGGATCGTGCAAAGGGCCTTGGCGTCGAGATCGGACTCCATGCGTCCCAGCGTCTCGAAGCCGTCGCGGAGGGCGTCGAGGTGCTGCCGGGCGGCGGCGACGGTGGGCTGCACCTGGCGCGAGGCGCGGCAGGCTTCGAGCGCGCGGCCGAACTTTTCGAGGGCCTCCGGGAAGGGGCGCTTGCCGGGGAGCTGGATGAACCGGCCTTCGAGCCGGCGGAGGCGCTCGCGCTGGTCGCCGAAGCGGGAGAAGATGCAATCGGCAATGGCCTCGTTGTCGCGGTCGAGGGTGGCGCCGAGGTACATTTCGAGCATTCCGCAGATGAGGTTGCGGTGCTTCGAGGTGACGCCGTCCTCGTCCCCCAGGAGCGGGAAGAAGGTGGCTTTGCGGAAGTCGCGATCCTTCTCGAAGAGGCTCTGGACGCCGGGATCGCGGACCGATGTGGCGCGGGCGCCGCCTTCCATCTCGATGCGGAGCTTCCCGCCGCGGAGCAGGCCGGCGATGCACGCCTGAACCAGATCGGCCGCGTAGCCGTAGGGCGGTCTCCCGAGCTGCGCCAGGAGTCCGCCGCCCTGGAGGCCGCCAGCCTTCTTGATCGCGTCGAGGATGAGGCGCGGCGCCGCACCGTCGCAGGTGGGCTGAGCGCGGCCCGCGTCGAGGGAGAGAATACCAAGGCCCTTCTCGAAGAACTTCGCTGAAGGCCCGGCGAGCTGGACCTGGAGGAGCTGGGTGATCTCGGCGGGCGTGATCGAAAGCTCGATGTACTGCGGATAAAGCTCGCGGAGGCGCTTCTCGCCGAAGGCGTGGAGGGTCGTCTCCAGCGTGGTTCCCTCGTCGCGCGCGGGGGAGCTGCGCCCCATGAAGTAGAGCGTGCCGCCCTGGAAGGCCTGCTGCACGACCTGCTTGAGCTGGCCTTCCAGCTCCTCCTTGGTGATCTCTTCCTCGTGGAGCAGGCGTTTCCGCGCCTCGTTGAGCGTCTCGCGCTTGGAGGCGTAGCGCTCGATCATCTTGCGCGACTTGATGAGGCGTCGGATCAACTCCTCCGCCTGCCCGGTCCCGCCCACGATCCAGACGAAGCGGTCTTTCAACAACTCCTCGTTGCTGCGCCGGATCCACTCGTCTTCGACGCGCTCGCCGGCAGGCACCCAGCGGAAGTCGACGGTGACGATCGCATCACCGGTGGCGCTCTTGATCCGAATGTCGTGCGCGTGGCGTCCGTCGGAGAAGAAGGCGAGCCAGGGAAACGGGCGTCCCAGGAGCTTGGGGCGCGTGACTTCACCCATCAGGTTTCCAAGCGCTTCCTGGACGGCAGCGCTGACTTTCTCGCCCGCGGCGTCGAGATCGCTGCGCTCGCGATCCCACTCTTGCCCCGCGGGACTCTGGAGCTTGAAGCCGAGCTTCTCGGAGTAGCTGAGCAGCGACGCCACGCGGAGGCGCTCCAGCGCTTCGGTGGTGGGACCGACGTGGGAGTCGTCGCCGAGCCGCGGATAGAGCGACTGCGCGACGAACGCGGCAGTTGTGGCCGTGTCGTCCTGGATCAATTCGAGCAGCGCTACGGCCTTGACGGCGCGGGCGCCGATCGCGTCGCTGGTCTTGGCGCAGTGATCGAGCGCGCGGAGGAGCGAGGTCTGCACGTCGGCGTCGAGCGCGGTGTGGAGGACGGCGAAGATCGATTCGAGGGTGACGAGCGAGCCCACCTCGGCGTCGGCGAGCTTGCCCTCGCGGAAGAGCTCGCCCAGGAGCTGGAGCAGGCCGCGGATCGCGTGCGAGTCGCCCTGAACGCGGGTCGAGCGGGAGCGGAGCGCCGTGGTGATGCGCAGGAGCAAGTCAATCTGCTGCGGGAGCATCGGATAGACTTCGAGGAAGTCGTCCTCGGTGATCTCCTCGCAGCCATAGCCCCCGATCCGGAGCGCGGCGCGGCTCTTGTGGAACAACGCGCGGAGCGCGACCTCGTGCTCGGGCTTCTTCTTGAGCAAGCGCCGGTGAACGACGTCACGAATGTTGGCGGAGCTGAGGTGGATGCGCAGGCGCTGGGGAAAGCGATCCTTGAGCTTGGCGAGCGCGATCCCGGCGCTGTCGTCGAGCTTTTGCTGCCCGGTGGCGAGGAGCCAGACTCCCCCCTTGAGGCGTGCTCCCAGCTCGGCCACGAAGCTCTGCACCTTGAGCATGCGGTCTTCGTTGTCGTGTACGTACTGGCTGACCTCGTCGACAACGAGGAAGAGCGTGCGCCCCGGGGCGCGCTGGGCGAGCATGCTCTCGATGGAGCGGACGCTGTCGATGACGGCGGTGGCCTGATCGCGCTGGGCGAAGCTCTGCGTGTCGAGCCAGCTCGTGGGCTCCAGGTAGCGCTCGCCGTCGAGCGCGTGCATCGCGTGGGAGAAATGCGTGTCGGCAAGGTGCGAATCCTTGAGCTCGGACCACGGGCGCTTGAGGACGCGCGCCGCTGCCGTGAGAAACGCCTCGTACTGCTTGTCCAGCTCGAGCTTGAGCTCGAAGCCGGCGACGAGGTTGCTCGTGGAGCAGTAGTTGAGGCGGATCTGAAGCTGGCGAACGATGGCCGCATGAACGTGCTCGCCGTCCCGCGCAACCGCGCCGATATCGAACGCAACGGCCATGGGCGTGCGCCCGGCGATGAGGTCGTCCCACGCGTCGCGCAGCTCGGCGGCGAGCGGCGAGGTATCGCGGGCGACGAGGGCCGCGGAGAGCAAGGTGCCGTCGGGCAGCTTGTGGCCGTCCAGGCCGAGGCCGAGGAGCTTGGCAAAGCTCGACTTGCCGGAGCCGTAGTATCCCGAGATCCAGCAGGCGGGAAACCCGGGGCCACCCTTCTTGTCGAGCTCGGACTTGATGTTGCGGAGGAGCCGCACCATCTCCTCGTGGATCCCGTCTTTGCTGCGCTGAAAGCGCGGATCGGTGGGCTCGTAGCCGCCGGTGATGATGTACTCGCCGACCTCGTCGCGGATCTTCTCGGGGCTCTGCTCGTGAAAGTAAACGACGGGGGGAATGTCGCGGGTGACGTCGTTATCAAACAGCTCGCGGATCTTCATTGGCCAGGTTCCCTCACGGGTAAATGCGGGGTCGGTAGTCGCGGTCGGGTTCGAGCACACCCATGAACGAGAGAGCGGTGGTGTCGCGGCGTTCGCCCGGGTAAAGCAGGACGACGGGGAGGTTGTGCGTCTTGCCGTCGAGGTGCTTGAGCAGCCCCGAGGTCCGAAAGAACGGGTAGAGCGCGCCGGCCCGGCCGATGAAGATCACGGTGCGATCGGCCTTGTCGGGGTTCTCCCGCCAGATGCGATCGATCTCGCGCTCGACGTCCGCCGCGAGGCCCTGGGGGCCCTCGATGTGCTGAGCAAGCTTGCCCATGAGGTGCGTCATCGCCGCTTCGGGCGCCGACGGGGACACCGTCCTGGAGAGGGCCTTCGCCTTGGTGTAAAGGCGGTGCTCGGTCGCGATGACGTTCTCGATGTAGTCCTCGCCGAGGGCGCGGAGCCGCTGGAAGAGCAGCGTTTGCAGCGCGATCGAGCGGACGATCCAGCCCTCCTCCACCAGCTCAGCCGAGAGCTGATGAATGCGGGCGCGGAGCTTGAACTCTTCCTCGGGTGGATAGGGCAGGAGCGCAAAGTTGTAGTTGCGAATCGTGCTGATGCGCGGGCCGTCCTCGCCGCGGAGATCCCGGCGCAACGCCGCGATGCCGTCGCTCAGGTCGGTACGAAAGATAATCTCGTTCTGGGTGCTCATGCCTGCGTCCTCCCCCGCATTTGCTCTGCCCACTGCCGGAGGCTGGGCGCGGCCCACTCGACATCGACGACGTCCCCGAGGTTGCGCACGCGAAGCGCGTCACCTCCGCGAAGGCGATTGAGAAGCGCTTCGCGCGCGAGTCCGAGCGAGCCGAGATAGGGGTTGTCGAAGAGGCTAGTGTCCGGCAGAGCGTCGCGGAGAAGATACAGGAGGTAGCCAAGGCCTTCATCGCTGGTAGCGGGGATCGCGAACGGCCGGGGATCGCGCCGGCCCGCGAGGAGGCCCGCCTCTCCCGCCGCGGTGAGGAGATTGCCAGCGAACTTGATCCGCGTCGCGGCGGCCCAGCGCTCGCCCCAGGTCTCGTGGACCCAGCGCTCGACCTGATCGCGGCCAACCGTGGTGTGCCCCGAGGCGCGGCGTTTGACGAGAAAATCGCCGGTAAAGGCGCGGTACACGGGATCGGTGAGCTGGAGGTGAAGATGGCAGATGAGCACCCGCGCCGGGGCGCGCAGCTCCGGCCAGGCGCGGAGGAGGGCGAGCGACTCGGGGAAGGCGTCGAAGCGATCGGCGAGCGCGGCGATCAGCGTCTGGACGCGTGCCATGCTCTTCGCACCAAACCAGCGCTGTTCGAAGGCCATCGCAGCGCGCTGGGCCAGCGGCACGGCGAGATCGACGTTCTCCCAGTACGCATGACACTCGGGCTCGGCGAGCGTCACCCGGAGAATGCGAGTGTGCACGTCGACGGCTTCTCGCGATTGCTCGGGCCCGGTCGGGCCCCCACGGCCCTTCGTCATCGTTCGTCGGGCGACGTGTTCGCCGCGTAGAATGGGAGCGGATACTCGGCCACGAGCGGGAGCAGCGCGCGGGCGAGCTGGACTGCTGCGACATCGTAGGCGCCGAGAGGGCCCTTGAGCAGACGGCCGCCGGGTACGATCTCGTGCGCGACCTTGCCGGTCAGCCCGCCGAGGTATTTCTCGAAGGCGGAGCGATCGAACTGGGCGAGGATCGCGTAGCGCGGCCCGAAGACCGCGGCGGGATCGCGCGTATCGATGCTCGGATCGTCGGCGTCTTCGCGCTTCGGGGGCTCGACGCCCTGGCGCGCGTGGTGCTCGAAGCGCTCTTGCAGCGCTTCATCCCACGCGAAGCCGAAATGAAAGAGCGTGATGAGCTCGTCCGCTCGCGCGGTGTTCTCTCGCGCCTTGGCGTCCGCGCGGCGGGCGGCTTCGCGCATCGACCCGAGGGCAGCCCACACGTGCGTTCGCGGGAACATGCGCTGGAGAAAGTCGCCACCGCCGGCCGGATCACTCAGCGACGTTTTCCACCAGCCAAGGCCCGGGGGCTCGCCCTGCTGCTCGCCGGCCCAGGCGACCGTGACTTGGAGGGCGAGGACGTGGTCGAGGGAGGACGTGGAGATCTGGGTGGGCATGTTCGAGGCGCGGCGGCTGGCGACCGCCCAAGACGAACATGTAACAACCCGTCAGGCGGGTGGGAAGAACAACCGGCGGCAGCGCGGTCAGACGGCGTCCGTGAGGCGCGTGTTCGCGGGGCGCCGGGGATCTCTTGGCACCCTGGTGGTGTCGATGTGCGCCTCGGTGGGCGCCGCGAAAAGCGTGATCCTGGCCGTGCGCAGCACGGAGGCCGTCGGAGTACCTCCCACCGCGCCCCGCTTCCGCGAAGCGAACCCCTACGCTGTTTGTCGTATCGACGCGGTCTCCGGGCGTGCTTGGCGGCGGACCAGGAGCTCGCCCCGAGCGCGCCGCCGTCACTTCGCGTTGGTGGAGTTCATCACCCAGCCCTTGTCTTCGAGGTTCACGTAAACCGCCTGTTGGCCGCACCCCCGGACGCCGACTTGCTCGATCGGCGAGTACACGGTCATCGTGAGCCCGTGGCCGTACCCCTTGAGCATGCTGTACTGGAGGTCTCCCACTCCACACTTGAGATCGAACGCAGCACGCGGGCCGAGGTCCGCGCGCACGGTGTCCCACTCGGACTGGTAGAGCTGTTTGCCATCCACCGTGACGAACTTCACGCAGGCCGAGGCCCCCAACGAGCACGCCATGAGAGCGGCAAGTAGCGTGTACCTGTTCACAATAGGTTTCATGACGCCCGACGTTACACTACAACTCTCGTCCGGGCGAGGATGTGCATCTCGCTGGGCGAGGCGATCTCATTGGCGCGTCGCCGGCCGCGGACTGGCGCAAGCGGTGCTCCGTCCCGCGGTCGCGTCCGGGCCCAGAGCGCAAGATCGACGTGGGGAGCAAGGCCGGTTCGAGCAGCAAGCTCATCGAGGCGCCCCTCGATCCCGCCGCGGGCAAGCGACCCGCTCGTGCACTCCGCGAACAGCGCCTCGACCGACCACGGCCGCCCACGGGAACATCGAACGCCCGCGGAAACCTCACCGCGTGCGAGCGCCTCCCGCCACGCTGCCGGACGCCCTCGTTCCGCCCCGCCAACGATCGGTCCGAACAGTGTCTCCAGCGCCCGCGCGAGCCCGTCCTCGCTCAGCCAGTGCATCAGATACGCCCCCGAGTCGGGGTGTCCGAACCGCGCGATGGCATCGAGCACCTCCGCCGTCGCCGGCATGCGGCGGACGAGCGCGGTGAACGCCGTGAAATCCTCGAGATCGCCGGCCACCACCAGGATCTCCAGCGCCAGCGGTTCGAGCACCGTCGCGAGAGGACCGCCCTCGCGGACTTCGAGGGACGCCGCGCGATTACTATCCGCGCTCGCCTTGATCTTGAGGCCATTCACCGGCCCGTGCCGGCGGTACAGCTCACCGGAAGTCCAGGCTTCAAAGTGCATCTTGACGGTCACGACGCCGGTTTGTCGACGCCATAGCCCTCGCGTTCCATGCGTTCGAGCCACGCGTCCGCCTTCTCTCGCGCGCGTGCTTCCGGCATGTCAGCGACGGCGCCGAGCGGGAAACATTTTCGTTCAACGGCGAGCCGGATCCGGAGCGCGTAGAAGCCGCCGCGCGCCTCGATGTCGCCGCGGGGAAGCTTCGAAGCGACGAGAGCGGCGGGGGCATTGCGGGGCATGGGAGCGCGCTTTTCTGGTGGTAACACGCGACGGGGCGACGCCGGGCCGCCCCGTCGCGCGGGCTTGATCGCGGGGCCTATGTGGCGATCTTCGGGCCTCGCTCCGCCGGAGCGAGCGCGACCCTGGGGGCGATGGTGACGCGCGCGAGGCCCTTCTCTGCCGCGCCGATCAGCGCGTCGAACGCGCGCCCCGCGGCGACGAGCTTGCGGCGCACCTCGACGCGCGAGAGCACGCGGTGACGGATCCGCCGAGCCGCATCGTCGCCCGCGCCAAGCCCGTCCTCGACGGCGCTACGGATGGAGAGGATCCAGAGCTTGACCTCCTCGGGATCTTCCCATCGGACGAAATCGCGCCCCGCGGGGGCGGCACGGTGATCGGACATGTTTGCGCCGAGCGGGCGCGCGGGTAGACGGGTCATAGCTGTAGCTCCTGAACATGAGGGGTTGCAGTCAGGGTCCGAGCGACGTTCCCGCGCCGTTCGGACCCGCTTGTTTGTCGCATACGTTAGACGTGTAACGCATGAATCGCAACGATTCTTGATAATGCATGATGTACACGGAATGCAATTGACTCACATAACGCACCGTGCTTGCGCGCTGGGCAACGGCAGCGTAGCGTCCGCGAGCAATGGCAGATCTCAAGCGAAACACGACGTTCCGGCTCGACGTAGAACTTGAAGCGAGGATCGAAGCGATCCGCGACGCGGCGGCGAAGCGCACCTCCGGGCCCTTCGCGACGCGGCCGGA
The DNA here is from genome assembly GCA_040006075.1 of Byssovorax sp. Lineage (GTDB taxonomy): Bacteria > Myxococcota_A > Polyangia > Polyangiales > Polyangiaceae > JANYGI01. Next base: position 24,974 of record JBDTXR010000003.1, read on the forward strand.
GAAGAGCACCGTTCTCCGCGCGTTGCTCGAGGCCGGCGCGAAGGTCTACGAGGCGGAGCTGGGGATCACTCCGCCCGCCGCGGGTCCGCCCGCCTCGGATGCGGAGCCCGCACCAGCGCCGGCTCGTAAGCTCAAGACCGCGAAGGTGAGCGCCAAGCGCGGCAAGTGAACGGATACTCGAAGTGAAAGAGATCCGCGCGAACGGGAGACTCTCCCCGCCGACCTCATCCACATATCCTAAGGATCGAAAGACGCACCGAATCCCACCTTCGGGGGAGCGGCATCAGGGAAGCCGTCGAATCGTTCCGAGATCCACACGAGCGGGGCGGCGTCGAGATCGCGATCGAATTCGTAGCGAACGGAGCGCGGACCGCTGTCGCCGACCTCGAGCACAGTAACGTGAAGACCGGGCACGTCGAAGACGTCGCCCGCCGAGACCTTGCTCTCGTCGTTGCGAAAGATGTTCCCTGGGCCCGAAGGGAAAATGCTTTGATCCGGGGGCACGACGATGTCGAGCGTGCGCGGGCCGCGGCGGAGCGCGAGTGCATGGCCGGTGTGCGCGAGAATGCGCCAGCGCGCCGGCGGTGCACCGTGACGATTGAGCGCCAACGGGAGGAAGAACGCGCCACCCATGGAGCGCATGATCACGACGTCGGCGTTCGCCGGATCATCGAGGCGCGCGCGCAGCTCCGCCGCGTGTTCAGCGAAGATCGCCGCGGACTGCCGGAACTGGCGGCTCACGAGCCACGATGTCACGGGGGCATGCACGAGGTGCGCGAAGCCAAGTAGCAGTGCGACGAGCCCCGTGAGCTCGGCGTAACCGTGACGGGGCTCAATCTTCTCGGGGAACCAGGCCCGATCGAGCAGCAGTGCCACGATCGGGGCAACTCCGAGAAGGCTCGCGCCGAGGAGGCGCGGCGAAGGGACGACGGCGAGCACTGGCGCGAGCGCGAGGACCGAACCGAGAATCAGGAAGCTCGCCGCGCGGAACTCGTTCGCGCGGAGTCTGGCGAGCGTGCTACGCAGCGGAACGAAAAGGATCGCGATGACGACGACGGCGCCGATCGCCAGCGCCCAGCCGGGCGTGGAAGAAGTGAGTGTCTCGTTGTCGAGCGACAACCAGGCGTCAGCGAGGAGGGTCACCAGGCGGCGGGGCGCGGCGCGCAAAAACGCGGCCGGCTCGTGGATTGGATCCGAGTAAACCCCCGATCCAACTGCGCCGTAGTGGCGCGCCGATCGAGCGACAAGGTACGCTCCCACCGGCACGATGAACGCAAGGAGGCCGACGGCACGCCGCGAGAGCGTCTCGTGATGGCGCACGATCTCGAACGCGAGGATGTAACCGGCGAGCGAGAGGCCGTACTCGCCGCCAAGGAGCGAGAGGCCGAACAGCGCCGCAGCGAATGCGCCGTCGAGCCAAGCACGCTGCTCGCGCCAGCTCAAGTAGGACGTGAGCCCGAGGACGCCGAAGGTGAGCGATACCAGCGCTTCACGGTTGGCGAGCCACGCTAGCGGGATCGCATGGCAGGGGGCGAGCGCGAAGATCACTGTCGCCGTCCATGCGACGCGCACAGAGAAGAGGCGCCGGAAGAGCGCGCGCGCCGAGAGCATAGCCGCTATCCACCACAGGAACGAGTGAATGTGCAGCGCGATGGGATTGTTGCCGAGGAGGCGGTGATCGGCCCAGAGGAGTGCACTCGAGAGCGGGCGGAAGAACCGGATCACGAGGTGGGGGTCCGACCACCACGGGAGCAGCCCCCGCTCGATCAGAATGCGGCGATCCGCGTCATTGACGAAGTTGTACAAATCGAACGGGCTGCGATGCACCGGGAACGTGCCGTCGATCATCGAGGCATGAAAATAGTCGTCGAGAAGGAACGGCGAGTGCAGCGCGGGGAAGTAAAAAATGGCCCCGGCGAGGACAAGGAGCCCGAGGGCGAGCCAGTTGCGGCGCTGCGTCCAAGGAGCCGGAGTCGTGGTAAGAGCGGTCCCGGCGGCCGGCTCTGCCTCATCGCGCACAATCAAAGTGGAATCTCCCGCCGAAGCGGTGGTGGAAGTGGAGCTGTCGGGCTCGTGATCGGAGGGCGTCGATGGCGATCTTCGAAGGCCCGGCGCTGCGTAGTCTCATCACAATCCCGTGAAGTGCGCCAGCCTCAAGGTGCTCCAAGAGCTTCGCCGTGGACTTCCGCCGCGGGACTTGGTCCGAAGCGCGTACCCGGCGTGCCGAAGGGGGACCCCCGCTGCCATGCGCCGCGGGGCGCTTCCTCCTGCTTGCCCTTCGTGATACGTGCGGAAAGCAGCGCGTCGTCGCGCCTCGCGAGGGATCCCGGACATGAGCACGCACCGCCGATCGGCTTTGAGCTGGATTCTTGGGATTTTCGCCCTTGGCGGCGCTTCATCAGGCTGCGGGCTCTTGCTCGGACTGGACCAATTTTCCGAGGCTGCGGCGACGACCGGCGGGAGTGGAACGGCTGGCACAGGCGGGCTGGGCGGTGCCGGTGGAATGACCAGCGCCGGTGAAACCACTACCGGTGGGACGACGGCCACAGGGGGCATGTGCGTCGGCGGCGCGACGAGTTGCACCACGGCGTTGGACTGCGCCTCCCCGGCGAACGATTGCATCACGCGCGCGTGCGACAACCAAGGGTGCTGCGGGACAGCCAACGTCGCCTCCGGCATGAAGTGCGCGACCAACGGCGGCGCGCTCTGCGACGGCAAAGGCACCTGCGTGGCCTGTCTCGCGAGCTCGGACTGCCCGGCGACGGGCACGGTCTGCGCCTCGCCGAACTGCGACGCAATGAATGCATGCGTGCCGACGAACGCAGGCAAGGGGATGGCGTGCAGTGACCAGGGTGGCGTCACCTGCGATGGTCTCGGCGCGTGCGTGGCAGTGCATTGCGGCAACGGTGTCAAAGACGCCGACGAGACCGATCTTGACTGCGGCGGATCGTGCTCGCCGTGCGCAAACGGTCTGACTTGTGCCAAGAACGACGACTGCACCAACGGCTATTGCAAGGCCACGGTCTGCGCGACGGCGACTTGTACCGACAGCGCCAAAAACGGCAGCGAGACCGATATCGATTGCGGAGGCTCGTGCGCCGCCAAGTGTCCTTACCTGGAAGGCTGTGCCAACAACAGCGACTGCCTCGGCGGGCTCTGCGGGGGCACCACATGCGCAGCCACGTGCACCGACGGGGTGCTGAACGGATCGGAGACCGCTATCGACTGCGGCGGGGCATGCGGGGTGTGCGCGTTCGGAAAGGCCTGCTTGGCGAATTCTGACTGCGCCAGCTCGTACTGCGTCAACAAGGTGTGCGACGCGCTGGTGCTCGGGGCGGGACCCACGGGGCCCACCGGCATCCTCGCGATGACCATCGATTCGACGAACGTCTACTGCACCAACTACGGGACGGCGGGCGGCAGCGACGGTACGGTCGTCAAGATGCCGCTGGGGGGTGGACAGGTAACGACCCTCGCTGCGGGGCAGTCTAACCCGCTGGGAATCGTCGTGAATGCGACGAACGTTTTCTGGACGAACAACTCCCTGGGAAACGCGAACGGTGGGGCGGTGATGTCGGTTCCCATCAGCGGCGGGGCAACCTCGGCACTCGCGACGGGGCAGAGCTATCCGGCAGGCCTCGCCATCTTCAGCTCCAACCTCTATTGGACGAACAATACGGCGAATACTGGGACGGTGAGGAAGGTCGCGGTCACGGGCGGAGTTGTGACAACGCTCGCCTCGGCGCTCGCCGGTCCTCTCGGTATCGCGGCCGACGGTGTGAGCGCCTACTGGACAGTCCACGCGGATCCGGGCAGCGTCTATCGGGTGCCGGTGGTCGGGGGCGTGGTGGCTACCGTTGCCCTCGCCCAGCATTATGCGAACGTCATCACCGTGGATGCCACCAGCCTCTACTGGACGAGCGATGCTGGACCCGATGCCGTGTCGAAGGTCCTCATCGGCGGAGGCCAAGTCGTGTCACTTGCGCCCGCGAACGGACCCGCCCACGCGCTCGCGCTCGACGCGACGACGGTATACTGGGTGGAGACGACCAACGGTGCGGTGAAGAAGGTTCTCAAGACGGGCGGGGTTCCTGTCGTCCTGGCGACTGGCAACCAGGCTCCCACGAGCATCGCGGTGGATGCCACCTACGTTTACTGGGTGACGCCGGACGGCATAGTTCGCCGAGCTCACAAATAGCACGTCACCTGAATCGACGAGAGCCGCTACGGAGCGGCGCAGGCGACGCCGAGCGGCGCGGGACAGACGTCCGGAGTACCTCCCGCTCGGCGGGCGTCGATCCAGCGAATCATTGCTGGCAGCGCGCTCTCGACGATGCTCATGTGGCCATCGCCGACGTAGCCGCACGCCTGAACCGGCGTCCCTCGCCCCTTCATCCGATCGACGAGGCACGCGACGGTGGAGGGAGGGACGATGACGTCGGAGAGACCTTGCAGGATGAGCGACGGAACCTTGCTCGTGAAGTGCCCCGGCTCGTCGGCGAGGAGACCTGAGGTCCAGGGCTCGAAACTCGGGCACTCCCCGTCAAATGTGCATCCTTCGCCCGCGGCGAGGAACGACGGCTGGTAGAGCTGACCCAGCGTAGGATAGTCCAAAGGGATCGAATAGATAAGGCTCGATAGGCACTGATCGTGGAATAGCGTTGGTAGCGTGGCCTGCGCCGAGGGTGAGAGCCACGCGCCTGGCTCGGGGCTGCCGTTGTAGAGCATGCGCGAGTAGAGCGACATCAACGCCAATGTCTCCCCGGGACCGACGGGGTGTGAAGGGCCCTTGAAGAAGGCGGCCCAGTCCCGTACACTGATATGGCCCGGCGCTAGCGCTATGGATCCGAGGAGTCGAACCCCGATACTCGGATCGAAGAGCTGATGCGTGAAGAGGGCGGCGTGGCCCCCTTGCGAGTGCCCCACAACGAAAAAGTCCGTACCGAGCTGGGCCGCGTCGAAGCGCGGATCGTGAAACGTTCGGAGCGCCCGGATCGCGTCAAGCGTCGCCGCGGCCTCCGCCGCACCAACGAGATACGATGTCATGCCGTTATCGACTCCCATCCCTGCGTAGTCCGGAGCGACGACGGCGTAGCCGCGCCCGACCAATGCCACGGCCACCCCGTCAGTCAGCATCGGTGTGTGCGATGGTCCGCATGACGGGCCCAGTCCAGTCGTAGCATGATCCACCGCGACAATCGGCACGTTGGTTGCCCCCCCGGAGGGCAGGTACAGGAGTGCCGTCACCGCGCGTCCAACACCTGGGCGCGCTTCGGACACGTACTGCATCACGAACAGCTCGTACCCGTTGGTCGGTGGCCCGACGGCCGGCTGAAATAGCGGATTGTGTGATACCTCGGCTTTGGTGACCGTCGTCGCGTGGGCGCAGCCGAGGAGCAAGCCACGGTCTTCAATCGTGTGCGGACCTAGACGATCTTTCCATGGATCCATGTCAGCAAGCTCTGGATAGGGCGGCGTGGATGCGTCGCCCGTCCCCGGTGGTGAGGTCGGCGCATCGACGCAACCGCACCCAGACAAGCTCAAGAACGACAGCCTCACCCACAGATGCGCGAGGCGCTGGAGCCATGCACCCATCAAGATGGTTCGCATATTTCCCGCCACGTTAAACTTCGGTCACCTTCATCGGAAGCTGAATCTTTCCAGCGAAAATCGTGACAATCGGCGCCGTGATCGTGATCCCACCGCCGTCGATGACAACGGTGCTTCCGCCGCACTTGAACGTGATCTTCTTCGACGCCTCCACCTTGTGAAATGCGCCGACGAATGTCGCGGTCCCGCCGGCCTGCACCATGTGGGAGCCCTTGATCTTGTCGATGATCGCCCCGCCGACCATCGTCGATTTCGCGCCGGCCACTTGCTCGCTCTCGCCGCCTTTGCTCAGCACGACCAGGCCCACGGCCTTCTCCGTTTTCGAGGCACCGATCGCCTCGGATCGATTGCCAATCACGAGCTCCACATGCGCGGCCCCCACATGCTGCGTCATCGATCCGGCAACGCTCGTGTTCACGCCGTCGAGCACGCCCAGCACCTTGATCGCCCCGATAGCCTCGCTGTACGCGCCGGCGACCTTTGCCGTGGAATGACCCGGCCCTTTCTCGCGATCGGTGGCGTCGACGCCGGCGACATCGCCCTCGGGGCCACCGGCGTTGGCCATCGATGATCCGCCTCCGCCCGCCGAGTCGAGCCCGAGAGCCGCACCGAGGGCGCTCTTGGCGGCGCCGACTCCACTCTTGATCGCCGAGCTTGCCGCGGCGCGCACGGCACTACCGCCGTCCGCGATCCCGGCGTTCACACCGCCGACGTCGGGCCCCCGGCCGCCACCACCGCCTTCGCCGGCAACGGCGGCGGACGCTCCGCCTTTCGCCGCCATCCCGCCGGCCGGCGCGCCACCCTTCGTCGCCATTCCGCCGCCCGCATCCTCGCCTCCGCCCTTGGCCGCGGTCCCACCGCCCCGCGACGCAGACTCGCCCCCTCCGCCACCAAGCGAGGACGCAAGCTCATCGGCCCCCGGGATCCCCGAGGCGCCCGCGACCAACCCGCCCGCGGCGCTGAGATCACCGCTGGCGACGGCTTTCATTTGATCACCGAGCGCCTGCGCCTGACCGGCGAGCTTGTTGACAGGGCCCATCACCTGATCGACAGCCCCCTGGATCTCCCCTTGAATTCGTGCAATCGCAGCTCCAGCCTTGGCCTCGGCGAACGCCACGGCCTTCTGGGCCGCGAGCGCCAGCAACCCCTCTATGGGATTGCCATCCATCTCCATTTGATTGCCGCCCACCGAGGTCGTCGCCGAGCCACCCACGGTCAGGCCGGTCACTGCATTCACCGCGACAGTACGATTGCCGCCGACGCTCACGGTCTGCCCACCGCTGATGGTGTTCTCGCAGCCCTTGGTAACCTTCACATCTTGGTTGCCAGCAATGGCGAGTGACGAGCTGGCCCCGACCACCGAGGTGTCGTTATTCCCCACGCTCTTCTTCGCCTTGTTGGCGGCCACCGTCTTCGAGTTCTTCTGCGCGTGAATCATCACCTCTTCGGAGCCGGCCTTGTCTTCGATGCGGATCTCGTTCATCCCTCCACCACCGGGGCTGCTCGTGCTCTTCAGCACCGTGCGCGTCTTGCCTTCGGGCAACGCATACGGCGGCATGAACACCCCGTTGAACAGGCGCCCCGCCACGATGGGCCGATCCGGGTTGCCCTCCAGAAACTCGACGATGACCTCCCAGTCGACGCGCGGCAGGATCATCGAACCGGAGGTCTGGAGCTGCTCGACCCGCATCCAGCAAGAAGCCTTGTCGTCCTCGGCCTCGGCGAGGTCCCAGTGAAACTTGACCTTGCAGCGACCATGCTTATCCGTGTGGATCGTCTCCGACGGCGATCCGGCAGGCGCGACGATCCGAGCCGTCTGCGGGCCCTCGATCAGCGGGAGCGGCGTCGAGAGCGCAGTCCTGAATTTGACGGCGGCCGGTAGCAGTGTGGCCTTCGTCGAGTACGTGTCCCCCGCGCGACCCGAGCCATCGGCCGACAACGCGTGGACGGTGCCGGTCACCACGTACTCTCCGTCCGCCGATCCAGCACCGTCGATCTTCAGCTTTCGACCAGCGCAAATGCGGGCGCACACGCCCTCGATCGACACGGTGCTCCGGAGCGCCTGCTCGGCTTCGAGCCGGACCTGGGCCCGCCTCTTCCCCTGCGCCGGATCGGCGTAATGGCCAGGATAGTCGTACACCTCGAGATCCGCGCGCGCGTCTGCGGTTGCCTCCGAGGTCATGTCGAGGTCCGGCTTCTCGAAATTGTAGTCGCGCAGCACGTACTTCCCCGAGCGGACTCGACGCTGCTGGCTGAGGCGGTAGATGGCGTCCTCGTCGCGAAGGAGCCCAGTTCGAGGGCGCACCAGGACGGTCGCATCCCCATCGATGGGAGCTGCCACGGTGCTGTCGTCGGCAAAGATCACCACTTCGCCTTGCTCGCCGGATTCGGTGAAGAAGTAGATCCCCTCCTCCTCGAGCAGGCGTGAAATAAAGGCCAGCGCGCTCTCCTGATACTGGACGCAATACTCGCGCTTCGGATAGCTCCCTGTGAGCCGGAAAGAGCTGGCGTTCGCCGGGATTCCACCATCCTTCATCACCTTTTCGACGATCTCTTTCACGTCGAGATCCTGAAAGATCTGCGAGCCGAAGCTGCGCGCGAGGAGCCCGATCCGCGGCACCACGTGGAGTACGTACTCGTAGGTCCGAGAATCGGAGGCTATTTCGGCCGAGCCGACGATGGTGGCCGAATCGACGACGCCCGAAAAGGTGCGCGCGCTCTCCCCGGCGAACCCCACGTCGAGCCGGGCCGGGTGGCCGATCATCGCTTCGATTTCCACGTACGCGTCGAACCATGCGGTGATCTCAAGCACCGGCGACGCACCGAGCAGGTGCGTCTCCACGAAGCTACGCACCCCGCGGGCGGGGACGCCATCGATCTCGAACGCAGTCTCGAGCTTGCGCGCCATGCTGGCCTCTCCCATCCGTCTAATTGTCAATCACGAGAACGCCGGCGTCATCGACGTCGCCATCGAACTTCACCGAAACACCGGTGATTGCCACGGCGGCCGGCATCAGCGTGAGCGTGGATGCGCCCATGATGATCGACAGCATCGACTTGGCCTCGAACGTCACAGAAGCCGCCTTGATGATCTGCGCCCCGGCTGCCACCTCGGTGTACGAGCCCGCCGCGGTGTCGACGCGGTTGCCGTTGGCGCTGTTGATGATCGCGCCACCGACCTTCTGCGACATCGTCGCGCCCACCTTGACGGCGCGCGCCCCGGCGACGGCGATCACTTTGACCGCACCCGTCGTCTCGCTGTAGTCCGTTCCAACCGACACCGAACGGTTCGCCGCGGTCATCTCGATCAAGGCTGCCGAGACATCATGCGACATGTCCGCGAGCGTCTTGTCGGTCACCGAGCCGACGACCAGGTCAATCGCGTTCCCGCCGACCGTCAGCGAGCTGCTGCCGCCGACATCACGCTTGTGATCGCCGCCGATCATCATCGTTCGATTCCCGCCGATGTCGAGAGCGTGGCCGCCACCGACATCGTCGACCATGAAGGTCTCCACGTGGGTAGTCTGGTTCCCGCCGACGGAGACGCTCTGACTGCCACCCACGGTCGCGGTGACGCTGTTGGTGACATTCTTCTTCTGATCGCCGCCAACCTTCTTCGCCGAGCTCCCGCCCACGGACTCGGTCGTGCTGTTCTTCACGTCGGTCGACATGTCCTTCGACCCGTTCATGAACATCTCTTCCTTGCCCTTGGCGTCGTGCATCCGGATCTCGTTCGAGCTCCCTCCGCCGGGGCTCGTCGCCGTCTGAATCGAGCTCCGCTCTTTGTTCTCGGGCAACGCGTAGGGCGGCGGCGTCACCGCGTTGTACATGCGCCCCATCACCAGCGGGCGATCGGCGTCGCCGTCGAGGTGCCGAACCGAGACCTCCCAGCCGACGCGCGGCAGGAACATCGATCCTCCAAGCGCGAGCTGACTCGTACGGATCCAGCGGCTGGCGCCGTCGTCCTTCTTTTGCAGTCGATCCCACGGGAACTGGACCTTCACCTGCCCGCCCTCGTTCACATGGATCTCCTGCCCGCTCGCGCCGGTGGTCATCGCCGTCTGCGCCCCCGGAATCGCTGCTTCGCGCGCGCGGCGCGGCGGGCGATAGGGCGATGTGCTCGTGGGGATTGCCTCGAACTGGCACGCATAGCGGGGCGCTCCCCCACCATCGGTCGCGCCGTGGCGGGGAAGGCTCCACTCGATGTGCAATGCGGTCACGAGGTACTCTTGGTTGAGCGGATCGTACGGGTGCTGCTCCACCGTGAACCGCAAGCCCGGAAAGAGCGTGAGCGCCCCGGTCTCGCCACGCACGACATCCCGCTCGGCCTGGATCGAGTCGAGGAGCACTTGCGCCAGATGATCGCCCACCGCCGCGTCCGTGAAGCGGCCGGGGTAGCGGTACACCTCCAGGGCGTGGCCGCCGGGATCCTTTCCCTCGGCTTTCGCCTCGACCTTCAGGCGGGGTTTGTCGGGATCGTAGTCGCGCAAGGTCACCTTGTCCGAGGTGATCCGGTGCTTGCGGGAGACCCTCGCGACGTGATCGGTCGCGCCCTGGAACCCCATCTCCGCGAGGAACCTGAGTGATTTCTCGCCCTCGATGTCGCCAAAGCCGCGAGGATCGTCGCCAAGAACAAGGATGTCTTTGCCGTCCTCGAAGTGGACTGCGAAGTAGATGCCTTCCTCCGAGAGCAGCCGGAGAACGAATTCGAGATCCGTCTCGCGGTACTGCACCGTGTAGTCGCGCTCGGGGTGACTCTCATTCACCGTCCACCGCTGCTGTCCCGTGGCGACGCCGCCGCCGACGAGGACCTTCTTCACGATGTCGATGACGCTGAGCTTCTGAAAAATGCGGCAATCCGCGCGTTTTCCGAGCTGCCAGAGCGCTGGTGCCATCTCGAGGTGCACGGTGTGCACGCCATCTTCGCCCGGCGCGCGCTCCGCCTCGATCACCACCCCGATGAACGACCGCCGCGCGCTCCCGTCCGAGCGCTCGAGCACGAGCTCTGCTGACTTGCCGATGAGATCTTCTGGATCGGGCGCATCGGCCTCGTCGTCCAGGATCTCGCACGAGAGGCGACTCACTTGCGAAAGCCCCTCGGAGAGCTCGTACCGGAGCGCACGATACGCCGTCCCCGCGATGGAGACCCGGACCTCGACGAAAACGTGTTGATCGCCCACCAGAGCCTCCGAAATTCCCCTAACCCGGCCCGAGCTTGAGGGATCCGCCCATCTTCACGACCAGGGCCGATTTGATGGCGATCTTCGATCCCTTGATGACCACCGGACCACCGCCGAGCTTGAGCTCGCTCCCCGCGGCCCGGAACACGCCAACACCTCCGATCAGGTTGATCGTCGGTGCCGATACGATGAGGTCGCCCGCGATCGTCTGATAGTGGAGCCCGCCCACCAGGGTGGAGACGCTCGCGCCGCACTTGTTGGTGAGCGAAGCCTGCGTGAGGTGGAGCTCTGCCGCGCTGGAGATCTGCGTCTTGGTCGTGCCCACGCTCTCCGCGTGGGTGCCGTTGACCAGGTGCACGGTCACTCCGCCTACCGTGTCCGTGCGCGCGCCGACGACTCCATCTCCAATCGATGCGACCGACCCCACGAGCTGTACCGCGCCCACTGCACGCGAAAAATTGCCGGTCACCGTGTGCTCGATGCCATTCGAGATGGTGATCTGGTTACCACCCACGGTATAATCGCGGCTCCCGCCGACCTTCTCCACGTAGTTGGCGAGGGCGTTGCTGTCGTCGTTCCCGCCAACGGAAATGGCCTGCGCGCCGCCAATCTTGTGCGAGAGCACGGCTCCCACGTCGGTCGATTGATCGCCTCCCACCGAGATCGTCTCGTCAGCCCCCACCGACGTTGACTGGTTGACGTTCACATTGTGCTCGTCATCGCTGCCGACCTCGACGCTCTTGTCGGCACCGACGGTGACATTGAGATCCTTCTCCGCGCTGATGCCGAATCCCTGGCCCCCGCCGGAATCGCCCATCTTGATCTCGTTGTGTCCGGCGCCGCCCGGCGAGCTCATGCTCTTGATCGAGCCTGACGTCTTGGCCCCCGGTAGCGCATAGGGTGGCGTCTTCTCGGCGTTGTAAACCCGGCCGAGGACGAGCGGCCGATCGGGATCACCGTCGAGGAAAGCGACCGAAACCTCCCAGCCAATCCGGGGCAGGATCATCGATCCTCCGACGGGGATCTGGCTCGTCCGGATCCAGCAGCTCGACGTGTGGTCCTGCTGGCCCACGCGATCCCAGTAGAAGCGCACCTTGATGCGCCCGAGCTTGTCGACGTGCAGCGCCTGCTCTTGTTCACTGGAGCCGGTGACGATCGCCGTCTGGAGGCCGCGAATGCGCGGACGCTTGGCGCGCCGCTCCGCCGCGAACGGGGCGCCGCGAGGAATGCCGCGAAACTCGTTCTGACAGGCACTCGTCGCGCTTCCGCCGGCTTGCTTCTGGCTCCCATGTGTCACAAGCTCGGTCGCCACGAACTCGCCGTTGAGCCCGGCCTCCGCCGCACCATCGACGACGAACGGGACACCGCAGCGAAGTCCGATCGACTGGCTCTCTCCCGAGCAAGTGTCGGCGTCTCGGCGGAGCTCGCGAAGGCGCGCGTCGGCGAGCAAAGCGCCTGTCTTCCCCTTGACGAACCGCGCTGGATACTCGTAGTGAGGCAGGTGCCACGCCTCCTTGGTGGGCAGCGCGGCTTCCGGCTTCACCTGCGGCTTCTCGAAGTCGTAGTCGCGGAGCCGGACATCATTCGGTCGGATCGCGCGCGTCCGCGAGAAGCGCGAGAGCGGCTCGCCCCCGATGCCCTGTGTCATCGAGAGGCGCGCGATCGGCGTCTCGTCCTCGGCGGCAAAGGCGAAGGGATCGTCGGCGATGACCAGCGTGTGGCCGCTCTCCGAGTGCCCGAAGTAGTAGAAGAGCCCGTTCTCTTCCATGAGGCGCGTGACGAAGTTGAGCTCGGTCTCTCGATACTGAACGACGAACTCGCGGGACTCGTACTCCTTGGTGATGCGCCATTTCACCTCGTCGGCAAACCCCGCGTCAGTGAAAATGGTCTGGACGATCTGGACGATCGATTGATCCTGAAAGATGCGCGAGCCCTCGCGGTGCTCGAGCGCCGAAAGCGCGGGACGCAGGCGGATCGCGAAGTGGAGGAGAGGGCCTGTGACGTGAACGAACTCCGCCGCGTCGACGATACCGTCGAAGTAGCGGGTGTCGCCGGCCCCGCTGATGACGACGAGGCAGGCGTGACCGCGAAGGAGATCGTCGGCGCGGAACGAGGTGTCCGTCGTGTGGAATTCGATCGTCACCTCGTAGGGCGAGGAGACCTTTTCCACCGCTTCGAAGCGGGTAGTGATGGCGTCTTGGGGGAGCTTGTCGCTCTGGAGGGAGAAAGAGGCCGTCAGGGTCGCCACGGCGGGGATGCTACACGATCGCCGTCGGATCGTGGAGGGGCAATCTCGTCGGTGCAGACCGGGGCCTGCGTGACGGCTCAGCCTGCGCGAATTTGGTAAAAAATCAGCGACAAAGTGCTCGGAATGCCGTGGTAGAAAGCGTCATGCTCCCTCGCGCCGCCCAGCCTGTTGACGCGGTTCTCTTCGTCGGCGAAGGCCTCGCCCGCGTGCGCGCTGCCGCTCACGATCTCTCGTGGCTCCTCTCGCGCGACTACTCCGTCACCGCCGCGCTCAAGCTGACGGGGGATCGCTACGAGCTCGACGCGCGCCAGCGCATCGCAGCACGGCGCTCCGCCTGCTCGGATCAGGCACGCGCCCGCCGTCTCGCGCTCCTCCGCGATCCGGCATCGCTCCGCGGCCAGGTGCTCCTGGTCGACGGATTCAATGTGCTCACCACCCTCGAAGCGGCGCTCGGCGGGGCAGTGATCCTCGCCGGTCGCGACGGGTGCTATCGCGACATGGAGGGCATCCATGGCAGCTATCGTGACGTTCCGGAGACCCGGGCGGCCGTCGACCTCCTCATCGACTATACGGCCTCTCTGGGGATCAGCCGCTGTAGCGTCCTCCTCGACCGGCCAGTTTCTCACAGCGGCGCGCTCAAAGCACTCTTGCTCGAGATCTGCGCCGAGCGCGGCGCGTCCTGGGAGGTGAGCCTCGTGAACGATCCTGATCGCGAGCTCCGCGCCGCGCAAGAGTGCGTGGCGACGGCGGACTCGGCAGTGATCGACGACGCGGTGGGGTGGCTGAACCTGGCTCGCGAGATCATCGCCCGCTCCGTGCCCGGGGCGTGGGTGATCGATTTCGGGGCGGACTTCAGTCGGTGAGCTTCAGGGTGCTCGCGAGGCGACCTATCCAGGCGTCGCAATCGTCTGTCGCCAGTTCGGGATACTCGAGCGCGAAGCTCGCCCACTCGACCTCCCACGCGCGGACGAACTGCGTGTCCAGCCCATGCTTCCACGGCTCGGCCTTCGCCGCGAAAACGCGGCGCACGAGCTCGATCGGTAGCGCGACGTTCTCGGCCAGGAGCACCGCGTCGTAGAGATCCTTTGCCTGCGGGTGCATGTCAGTGTCGAGCCAGAGGAGCTTCCACGCGAGCGACTCGGCCCGCGACGCGAAGTACAGCGACGGACCGGTCGGCGCCTCGCCGGATCCCCGCGGTGACGCGCTGTCGCGGAGGATCTCGAGTGCGGGTGCGTCCTGGAGCGGTTCGCGGAAAACGATATCGATCTGGATCACGTCACGCATCGAGCCGGCGTGGACCCACGGCACCGAGAGGCGGCGGCCCTCGGCGCGCTCGTAGGTCCAGATGCCGTCGAGCTTGATTTCGTCGTCGAGCACCTGGACTTCCTCCGCGACAAGCGCGTCACCCACCACGCGGCGGATCTCGGAGAGAAGTGTTTCGGCAGCGGGGCAGTCGGGATCCCACTCCGCCTTGCGGACGACGAGATCGATGTCATGCGCGCGGCGCGCCCGATCGGGAAACCACGCTTCGAGTGTCGTGCTGCCTCGGAGCACGATCAGATCGCGAGCGGGCGAGCGCGCGAGCGCGTGGAGGGATCGCTCCTGCAGCCGAGAGCGCGCTGCGGCCAGGGCTTGCGCCTCGTTACCGGCGGACGGAGGACCTTTGACGAACGCGCGAAGATAGTGCTTGAGCGCCGGATCGAAGACATCGGGGCGGCGCGCGTCCGCCGTGTACGCCGCGGGATAGCCAGGTAACTGGGCCGCCTTGGTGTTCTTCGCGCGGTCGACGGGCCAGGTCATAGTGAGAGCTCCGGACGCCATCCGGCGTCGAGTGAGAGGTTGTCGTCGTGGACCACGCGCTCGCGCTCGACCTTCACGACAATCGTGGACGCAGCCCGCAGCGCCTCCAGCAAGGCTTGAAGGCCCGCCTCGGCGGCGCGCGCGGAGTGGGCCGGAAAACGCTGCGTGAGGAATCGCTCTTCGAAGCCATCGAGTCGGCGCAGCGCATTCCGCGAGAGGTGCGCGAGCTGGGTGACGCCGAGCTGCGCAAGCTCCGGGAGGCGATCGGCGGTGGTTCGCACCTTGACGTGATGCTCGATGTAGAGCGCCGGCACGAGCTCCGCGCCGGGCACCTGCTGGATCTCGAGCTTGATGCGCATCACGGCGATCCCGAGCTGCGCGAGCCCGGCGCGGATCGCGTGCGCGTCGAGGATCGCAGCGTCCATCGGGCCCTCGCGCCACGCCGTGATCATGGTCTGGCGCGGCGAGGCGCCGTGGGAAAGCTCGATGCATGTGAGTTTCATGGCCCTCGGCGCGAGCCACGCGCGCAGCGCCGACTCGGCCTGCGGCGGGTGCGACAGAGTGAGGTGCGCTTCGATCGACATGGGGCGCCAAGGTAGCACGAGCGAGCTTGGAGTAGTCCACGTTCAAGCGGCTCCGGTCATGCTCTGGGAAGCGCAGCCAGCGCCTCGTCGCAGACCGTTTTCCAGGGGGGCTCGTCGCGCGCTTGTAGTACACGAAGCGCTACAGAGACAGGCGCGCGCTCGCAATTACTCCAGGGTTGCCAAGCCACTGGAATCATTGAGCCATTGGGGCCAGGTCGCCTGTGGGTCGACCAGAAGCTAGCGCCACAGGCGTAGCGGTGAAAGCTCTCTGAAATGTGGGCTGTTGGAGCGCCGCAGATTGGACAAGTCGCGGGCGTCTGCGCTCCTTCAGAGCGAGGAAGTGAGATACCGAGAGTCGAATCTGATTTCATGCGGTACGGTGGGGCCTCCTGAACGACGAGGTTGATCGCGGACGCTACTGGCTTTAGCACTGCGTCAGCTTCGCATCTATCGCGCAGCCAAGCGAGCGCAAGGCGGGTTGGAACGGCGGGGCAGAGCTTGCAAGGTTCCAATACCTGCTCTGCTGTCTCGTCTTCGGGGAGGGCGTACGAGGCTTCGCACGCATAGTGGCATTCTTCTGGGGGGGGCCATCCGTCGTCGCACTCGGGCGGGATCTGACGCTGCCCACAGATGGGGCATGTGGTCGGCGGCTTGGATCCATTGAGAGGCGGAAGCTCGACGCTGATTCCGAGCTTGGAATAATTCAGATTCAATTCGATGTCACTCATGAATCGCTCGTGGTGGTGACGCCCGCGGTCGTTACGCCGCAGTTATCGCACCGTCTCTTGTCCTTATTGTCGAGCTTTCCGCCAACAAAAATGGTGTGCTGTTCCAGGTTTTCGAGTTTTGCCCCGTTGGCGAGCGCCTGGTTCACCGCCTTCGGCTCTCCGCAATTCCCAGGAGGTTGCCCGTGTGACGCGATCCCTTCGGCCGGCAGGGAAGCCGCGTTCTCTTTCAGAGGGGACTGTGCCTTGTTCATGTCGAGCGTTGGATTCAACGCAGTGTTGCCCGGAGCGCCGTAGTACGGAGTTCCTGTCTCTTTGTCTACTACGCATGTGACACAGTTAGGCCAGGTTGATTTTGGAGTTTCGGTCCTTATTCGGTCGGCCTCAGCTCTGGCATAGTCCGCTGCCGAAGGGGCGAGCCCGAGGGGATCCACGCTCCGAACCGGGTTGTCCCTGAACGCATACTGATTGAACCCACCCGGCAGCCCCAGCATGTCGGGGCTGATGAACCTCCCGAGCTCCGCATCATAGTACCGAAAACGATTGTAAGAGAGCCCGGTCTCGTCGTCCGCATACTGCCCTTGTAGCCGCAGCGGAGTCGCCGTCTTCTCTTTACTACCACCGCGCCCGCCCGCTCCGCCGAACGCCGTCCGCTCCACGTCGGCAGCGATCTTCCCCGTCCCCTCCAGCAGCCACGAGGGCGCCCCCGAGCGGTCGTTGACGTAGAAGAACCACTCCCCGCTCTCGGCGTCACCGTCGCGGTGAGCCATCGGGACGAAGCGGTCGTCCTCGAAGCAGAACGTCTGTTGCTCTGTTCGACCGCCCGCCGTCGTGAGACGATGGACGAGCAGGTCGCCGTCCCATACGAAGCGCGTCGACTCGACGATCTCCATCGGTCCGCCGCTGGTCGGACGGAGCAAGTGCTTCTCGGTTCGGCGGCCGAGAGGATCGTAGTCGAAGACGACCATCGTGCCGTCGGGGCGTTCCACGCGCGTGAGTCGTCCACGCCCATTCCAGCGGTATCTGTCGAGCACGACGGCGCCGTCTTTGCCGGTCGTCCGCTTCTCGACGAGGCGCCCCTCGCCATCGTAGGCATATTCGGTGTCACCCCGCTGGAGCAGCCGGTTCCCTGGCCCATGGCGCCGAACAGGAGCATTGACGCCGGTCTCCAGCACGTTCCCGGCGGCGTCGTAGGCGAAGGTCTCCGAGCGCGTTCCCGGCGGCTGGATACCGATCTCCGCGGCCGACGTGGCGCCCCGCGTACCGGACGTCACGGCGGCGAGGAGCTGGCCGATGGGATCATACCGATACTCGGTGACGCCCCGCGCCTGGTCCCAGACCGCGTCGAGCTCGCCGCCGACTGCATAGCGATACGATTGTGCGACGGTGGCGCTCCCGGCCCGCTGTCCGACCCACTCGGGCTCTCCTGGAGCCGGCCCGGTCGCCGGTGCAGCCGTGAAGCCCGAGCGGCCGAGCAAGCGGCCGACCGGATCATACGTGCTCTCGATGCGGCCTCCACCCGGCAGCTCGCGCAGCAGCTCCTGACCGAGCGGATTCGAGGTCTGGAGCACCTCTCGCTTGCCGTCGAAGAGCATCCGGCGGGCGTGGCCCATGGCGTCACGTTCAATGCGCAGCTCGTGTCCGAGCGAGCTCTTGCGAGCGACACGATTGCCGAGGGAGTCGTACTCGACATCGATCGTCGCGGAGTCGGCGCCCGAGCGCATCACCTCGCGGATCACCCGCCGGAGCGGATCGCGCGTGAGGCTCACCGCTGTTCGGCCGTCGGAGATCTCCACCAGATCGCCGCGCTCGTCGTACGAGAGCACCTCCACCGTGTCGTCGGCGAAGGAGCGTTCGATCACGTCGCCGGCGAGGTCGTAGACGAGCTCGGACGCTTCGCCAGCCCCGTTTTCGAAGCGCACCAGGTGACCCGCCGCGTCGCGCCGATAGCGTAGCTCGCGACCATCGAACGTCTTCTCGCTCGCGAGCCTGCCGGCCGGATCGTAGGTCAGACGGTGCTCGTCACCGCGCTCGTTCACCGTCAGCGCCAGATGGCCCTCGCGATCGAAACGGAAAGCGAGCGTGGATCCATCGGGGCGCTCCAGCCTGCACAGCATCCGCTGGCCACCCCAGACGAGGCGGTAGACTCCCCCGTTCGGCGCATGGCAGGAGATCAGGTTGCCGTCGCCGTCGTAGTCGTAGCGAGTGACGCCGCCGTCGTAGTCGCGAAGGCCGAGGAGCTTGCCCCCGTTCGAGTAGGTGTAGTGCGCGGCGCCCCCGAGCGGCGTCGTATACGAGGTGAGCCGACCGAGGTAATCCCACCCGAATCGATACGAGGATCCGTTGGGCAGCACCACCTCGGTGCAGTTGCCATGAGGATCGCGGCGGTACGCGGTACGGGCGCCATTGGGGGTGATCGCCGCGACCGTGAGGCCGTGCTCGTCATATTCGAAGGCGCTCGTGCCGCCGGCGGGGTTCAAGATCGCGAGCACATTCCCGCTCTCGTCACGATCGAAGCGGGTGATGTGGCCGGCTGGATCGACGATCTCGCGCACCCTGCCGCCGGGATCGCGGTCGAGGACGGTGCGCCGTCCAAGCGGGTTCACAATGGCCGTCTCGCGCCCGCGTTCGTCCCGCTCCCAGCCCGTGGTTGCCCCGATCGGATCGGTGTAGCTCGCGATGTTTCCGCGTGAGTCGTAGGTGCGCGTATGCACGCCCGTCCCCGAAACAGCCTTGTCGAGCTTCCCGAATGCGTTGGTCGAGAAGCGCTGAACCGTGAGCGAGTCGGCGACCTCGACGTAGTCGTCTCCGGAATAGTGGAGCTTGACGTGAAAGACACCGCGAGCGCGCGTGACGCCGTCCGCCAGTACGGCAGGCACGCTGGCGTCCAGCGCCGGATCCGGCCGCCCCGGATACTCGCCCCAGGTCTCGACACCGCGGTGCGCGCCGTCGTAGCGAAAGGAGAACGTGAGCCCGGTCGGCGAACGATGCGACGAGAGCAGGTGATCTTCGCCGTAGGTATAGGCGGTCACCTGGCCGTCGGCGTCCTCGGCCAGCACGAGATCGCCAGCCTCGTCGTAGGTGAAGCGCGCGAACGTCACCAGGGCGCCCTGCTCGGCGGCGTTCTTCACCTGGATCGAGGCGATTCGCCCCTCGCGCGTTGACGTCACGCGTACATGGCGACCAACCGAGTCGGTGATCCCGTTGAGCCGACCC
This sequence comes from Byssovorax sp., assembly GCA_040006075.1. GTDB lineage: Bacteria > Myxococcota_A > Polyangia > Polyangiales > Polyangiaceae > JANYGI01. The sequence goes on from JBDTXR010000003.1 coordinate 44,337, forward strand.
CCATCGTAATCGATCGCAATCCGGTTCTTGTTCCGGTCGTCGATCGCGGTAAGCCGATAACGGCTCCCTCGATCGTCAGCCGCGGAGAAGATGCGCCAGACGTCATCGCCGGCGTCGACCGCGAAGCCCCACGCCTCGCGGCGAAGCACCCAGCCCTCCGGGCCGAGCGTCTCGGCACCGACCGGGATCAGTGGGAAGAACAGCGCAACGCCGTCCCCCGTCCACACCTCGATCCGGCGGCGACCCACCTCCACGGTCCACCCGAGCGAGTGTGTCCAGCCATGGCCGAGGCCGACGTCGCGATCACGGGCGAAAGAGCTGTACGAGCGGCGAATTTCCAGCGGCAGCGGCCCGGGCAAGCGCAGATCGAGCGCAGCCACGGTGAAGACGCGGCCGGTGGCGACGTCGATGGGATCGCCCTTGGCGACAGAACCGTTATTGCCACCATGATTGCCTGGACACCCGCCGGATCCACCGCAGCCGCCGCTCCCGCCAGCGCCCTTGCCTCCTCCGTTGGCGTTCGCCCCGCCCTTGCCGCCTCCCGCGCCTCCTCCGCCGCCTCCCGCACTCCCGCCACCCGCGCCGCTCCCCCCGCCGTCGCCGCCGCCTCCCATCACGAACGCCCCCGGGTTCATGCCGGGGATCGCGGGAATGTTCGGAGCCGGAGCGGTGCGGGCCATGCGCGCATCCTCGCAGATGCCTGCCCCCGCGCGCAATCATCGCCGGCACTTGTTCCCCGCTCCCATCGCCACAGGTGACGCGCCCCCGCTAATACCCCATACTCCGCCGCCCGATGTCCCAGCCGCCGCTCGACAACAAGACTGACTTCGCGGCTCACCCGCAGCTCTTGCTCGATCGCGACGGCGAAAAGCTCGTCACCATCGTCAAGGCGACGTTCGAGCTTCCCCCCGGCGGCGGTGCGCTCGTCCTGGCACCCGAACGGCGTGCACGCGGCGTTCGTTTCGCGGACGTGCCCTGGGGGAAGCCCGAGATCAGCAGCGTTCTCTATCCTGCGGATCTGTGTCTTCGGAAGCCGGGGACCGACGTCATCGTCGTCGCTCGCGCGTATGCTCCCGGTGGGAAGTCCGTTCCCTCGTTCGATGTGGGCGTGCGCGTCGGAGCGCTCCAGAAGACGGTGCGCATCTTCGGGCTGCGCGTCTGGGAGGAGGGAGGCGCCGGACTCTCGGCCGCAAGGCCCGTTGCCGAAATGGACCTGCGGTACGACCACGCATGGGGCGGCACCGACGACAGCAATCCAGCGCGCTTCGTCGAGGAGACGCGTAACCCCGTGGGTCTGGGCATGACGGGAGATCCGCGCTCGCTCACCCACAAGCCCGCTCCCAACCTGGAGGATCCGCAACACCTCATTGCCTCGTTCCGGACGCGGCCACCGCCTGCCGGGATCGGCGCGATCGGACGCCACTGGGAGCCGCGTCGGCGTTTCGCAGGCACCTACGACGAGCAATGGCTCGATCACCGTGCGCCCCTTTTGCCCGAGGACATGGACGATCGTTTCAACAACTGTGCTTCGCCCGGTCTCATGGCCGAGCCGCCGCTCGCGGGCGGCGAGGCGGTGGCGCTGCTCAACCTCGTGTCGGGCGGAGGGGCGACGGTGTTCGCGCTCCCGAAGGTGACCGTCGAGATCGAATTTCGCGTAAAGGATCGGGAGCCTGCGATCTTCACTCCGCACCTCGACACCGTGCTCATCGATCTCCTCGAAACGGGCCCCGAAAAGCCTATCGCCGTCGAGATGGTGTGGCGCGCCCACGTCCGGGCACCCCGACGGATGAAGGACGCCCGCGTGATCGTGCGTGAACGCGAGGCCACCTCGTGAGCGCTCCGGCCGTCGTGGTCGGCGTCGGCGCGCGTACGGCCATCGGGCTCACGGCGATGCAGACAACGTTCCTGCTGCGCGCTTCGGCGTACGGTATGCGCGAAGCGCCGCTCGCCGACGAAAACGGTGATCCCGTGACCATGTGTTACCTGCCCACCATCGACCCTCAGCTCGCTGGTGCGCCCCGCGCCTCGAGGCTCGCAGTGCCCGCGGCTCTGGAGGCGCTCGGATCACTCGGCCCCGCCGCGCGCGAGCTGCGCCTGGGTCTGGTGATCGGACTCGACGAATCCCTCGCCGCGCAGGGCGCCGACAGCAGAGCGCAAGCAAGCGTGGTTGCGGGCGAGATCCAGCAGCATGTTCGAGAGCTCGCGATGCCGGTGAGCCTGGAGATCTCGACGCGCGGCCCCGCGGCAGCGGGCTTCTTCCTGCCAGGGGTCTTCGACGCGCTCGCTCGTGGCTCGATCGACGCGGCGCTCATCGGCGGTGTGCACACGGACTACGATCCTGTCCGCGTCGACGCGCTCACGAAGAGCGGTCGGCTTTTTCGGCCCGACAACATCGACGCCGTGATCCCGGGCGAGGCCGCAGCGTTCGCGGTGCTGATGCGTCCCGAGGTGGCGCGGCGTTTCGGCCTGACCGCGCGCGCCGAGATCCACAGCGTCGCGACCGCGTTCGAGAAGGCGCGTCCCGACAACGATGAGCCGGCCTTCGAGGCGATCGGACTCACGGTTGCGGTGCGACGCGCAGGTGCGCCGCTCGCGAGCGAAGGCCGACGAGCCGGATGGATGCTGACCGATCTCGCACACGAGACGTTGAGGCTTTTCGAGATCCAGGCCATGAGCGTGCGGACACGCAACCTCTGGTGTGAGCCGCAGCTTTGCGACGCGCCCGCGCAGCGGCTCGGCTACCTCGGTGCGGCCACGATGCCGCTGCACCTCGTGATCGCCGCCGAGAGCTTCCGCCGCGGCCTCGCGCCGCATCCCGTGGCGATGTCGATGGCTGGCAGCGACAGCGGTGAGCGCGCGGCCATGCTGCTCTCGGCGCCGGGCGCGTAGGATCAACGGCGCGCGGGGCGGTACCAGGCGCCGGGCGACGACGACGCACGCGCGGCGATTGGCTCCCACGCGCGGAGCGCCTCTTCTTGCACAACGACGAAGTCGAGTGGGTCGAGACGCACGAAGGTGCCTGTGCGGATCACGAGCTCGCGTTGCAGGCTCCGACGCTCGCCCGGCGTGCATGGGAACGCGTCCAGCTCGCGCAGCGAAACACCTGGCACGTACGGCATCCCGCGGCGGTAGCGTGCCGTGAGCTCGTAGCTGGGCCCGCGCTCCGCCCAGTATGCACGCCAGCGATCGACGCTCGTCGTTGGCCGCCGGATCACCTCGGGAGCAGGCGTCAGCGGAACATCGCGAGGATTGCTCACCATGCGCGCGAGCCGCACCGGCCTCGGCTCACCCACGTCGGGCTCCGGAGGATCCGCGACGAGGATGTCTTCCACGGGCACCTCGGTGTCTTCCCACATGCCCGCGCCGGTGATTCGATCGAGCGCGGACGCAGCGGCAGCGCGCACCATGTCGTCGTCGTGCTCGAGAAAGCTGAGGAGGGGGACTACCGCGGACGCGGCCCCCGCCCATCCCACCGCTGTGATCAGCGGTCTCGCGGGTACCGCGGTTGCTGCGGCGAGCAGTGTCGCGGCGTCACGGGCGTCGCCGCAAAGGGCGAGGAGGAGCGCTGCCGATTCGCCACCAGCACTCGAGAGAGCGGCTTCGAGCACCGGACGCGTACGAGGGTGGCCCGAGATCGCCATGGCGAGCCAGAGCGCCTCGCGGAGCTCCGGATTGTCTTCTTCTGCGAGCGCGGCGTCGATGACTGTACGCAACGACGGATCGGCGGCGAGCGCGAGATACGGGAGCGCCGCTGCGCAGACCTCCGGCGCGTCCGCCGAGGCCGCGGCAAGCTCTGCCGGCGTGATGAGGCCGCGATAGCCGAGCACGTCAATCGCGAGCGCGCGGTGCCCGGCGAAGCGGTCCCGGAGCAGGGTGCGGAGCGCGAGCGGGAGGGCGTCGTGCGGAGCGACCTTCAGAGCCGTGGCAAAGCTCGCAATCCAGTCGGGCTCGGCCGGAGCCGCGGCAAAAAGAATGCGCTCGACCACCGCCAGGGAATCGCGGCCGGCGAGACAACCCAGCGTCATACCGATCGCAAACGCATGCGCGGGATCGCTGACCGGCGCGTCCCGCACGAGCGGTTCGAGATAGGCAATCGCGGTGGGGCCGAGAGCGACGATGGCGTCAATCGCGGAGAGCATGCGCCGCTCGAGCACGAGCGCGGTGCGCCAGGGATCGCCGAGCAACGGGGCGCGTTGCGTGCCAACCATCGCGACCTCGTCGAAGCAATCCCGAGCGCGCGCCCGGATGAACGAGATCTCGTCGGTGGCCGGCTCCGGGACGAGCGCAAAGCCCGGCGGAGGTGGCGCGGCATCCGATGCGCGAGAGGCGCTTTCGTTGGCCCAGCCGAGATCGTCGGAGAGCGGGCTCGGCATCGCCTCCGCACGCCGCGTGAGCTCGACCATCGCGGTGTCGAGCTCGTCGAACGTGGTTGGTCGTGGGATCGGCGCCGGCGGTTGCGGGAGGACTTCGACCGGCGAAATCCGCGGGATGTGGAGCACCGGCACGAGCGAAGGGCGCTCGATCGCGTGGAGCCGCGGCACATCACGGCTCGCCACGAGATCCGGAAACGTAGCGCGGGAACGCGGAACGAGCGGAGCGAGCGGAGCGAGGCGCGTTGCGGCGGCGCCGATGTGCTTCCACACTTCACGAAGCTCACCGCCGATGAGCTGGATCGCGGGATCGAGGCCCGCGCCGAGCGAGAGGTGCGCAAAGACCGCTTCGAGGGCCGCAAGCGCACGGCGAACAGCGGATCCGGGATCGTCGCGGTGATCGATCGCGTCGAAGATCGCGGTGAGCACCTGCTCGATCGAGCGCGCAGCAGGCGCAAGATCGATGACCGGCTGAACACCGTTTTCGAGCACACGGCAGACACGCCGGAGGACGTCGTGCGCCTGCTCGAGATCGAGCAGCCAGGCCGACACCTCGAGGCCGTCGCGAGGCGGCGAGGGGTTGACGAGCGCGGAGCTCTTGGGAGCGAAGAACGCAGGTTGATCGGACACGCGCCGGAGTCCTACCGCGGGGCGCTTGCGGCCGAAAGATCTTCAGCGTGCGCCGTGATGCCGTAAGGTTGACGCATCGTGCGAACGCAGGATCCCGCGGATAATGTCGACGCCTACGCCTCGCTCGGGGCCGCGCTCGCGGATCCGAGCGCCGATCGCGAGGAAGTCCTCGCGACGAACGGACTCGACGAGACGGGCTGGGAGATGATCGAGGAGATCTGGCAAGGTCGATTCGATGCCGCCGACGAGGCGCACGGAGAAGCTCCGGGGATCCCGCCGCTGGTTGTCGCGCACGCGGAGGCGTTCGCCCGCGTGCAGGCGACGCGTGGCGGCGCGGGGGTGCCGTTCGAGCGCTTCGTCGAGTTGGCGCGGTCTTTCGCGCGTGGCGACGACGCACAGGGGCTGTTGCGGCGATTCGGAACGACGCTGGAAGAGTACCTGGGCGCGCAGCGCAAGTGGACCGGAAGAATGCTGGAAGACGCCGAGCTGGCCGGGCGCTTCGAGAAGGCGATGGGATGAGCGATGAGTGAGACCGAGGTTGAAGTGAAGTCCGCGGAAGGTCCGCGACTCTTCCCGTATCTGCCGACCGAGCCGATCGAGGGCGACCACATCTACGTGAGCACGTTCGCGCTCGCCTGGCGGAAGCTGCGTGAGCTGGCTGGCGGCGAGGTACGCGTCGAGGGGGCGCCGGCATGGCTCGACGCCGTCGCGGTGAGTGCGATCTCCGAGGCAGATGTGCCGCCGAAGACGCTGGTTGCAGTGGCAGGCTTTGGGCCCCCGGCGATCGAGGAGGTCCGCCGCGAGATGAACGCGACGTTTGGCGCAGAGGCGGAATCGCCCGTGCTGCCGGCGTTAGCGGAGGACGGGCTGCTGGTCTTTGCACACCTTCAGGTTGGACTCGAATTTGAGGAGCCTTTCGAACTCGAGAAGAGGGAGGGGATGCTCTTCGGCGACGTGCGGGTCAAGCGGTTTGGATGTCAGCGCATTCCGGACCGCTGGCGGGAAGTAGCAAAGCAAGTCGTCGTGCATCACTATCGATCCGAGACAGACTTCGTCATCGAGATCCTCACCAAGAACGAGGCAACGCGACTGCTTGTTGCGCGTACGCCGGGACAGACGGGAATGGCCGACTGCGTCGCACACTCGATAAACCAAGCGGGCCTCGAGAAGCCTGACGCTGCGACCGGATCGCAGAAACTGTTGATGCATGATAGTCTGTGGATTCCGCTGGTGCGGATCAAAGAAGTCCGAAGATATCACGAACTCGTCGGGCGACATATTTGCAACGATCGCGACCTTGGCCCGATTGCTGCGATGGTTCAGGATGTGAAGTTGCTCCTCGACGAGCGGGGAGTAAGCCTGCTCTCGAGCTTTGTCGTCGTGGCGAACAGCATCACGCTTCGTCCTGCGCGTAGAATCGTTTGCGACGGACCGTTCTTGCTCATCGTGATCCGGAATGGCAGTACGGAGCCTCTGGCGGCAGCCGCTATCGAGACAGCTCGGTGGCTCGTGCCAATCGGCGAGCCGGACGACGTGACTGTTCGCAATGTTGTGGACTCCGGGCGAACATATGAGATCGAGGACATCTTCGAGTTGCTTGGACACAAACCGTAGCTCAAAACAGCGCAGGTCGGCGCTCGACGTCATTCGGGGCTCACCTTGATGAGAGACCCTTCGGTCACGGCGAAAAACGGAGCATTGTTGTCTTTGCGTCGCATGATTCCCATCGTTCCGGGCGGCGCCGGAGCACCCTCGGCGACTCCGTTGAGCATGGCGCTGGTGGCCGCTGCCTGAGCCGCGGTGGGATCGTCCGCCCGCGCGCCCGCCACGTCCGATTTTGTCTGGTTCGCGAGCTGCTGCGCCGTACTCGAACCATTGGGACCCGGGGTTGCGCCATTGCAGACGGCCATGATCACTACCGATCCTTTGCCACCACCGAACCCAGCCCCTTGTATCTGTTTGCCCAGGTCCGTCCCATCGACGGCCTTTCCCCCGAACATCACTCGTCCGGGAATTCCATGGGCATCGACAATGACTGTTTTTTCTGTCGCAGGTATTCCGTAGCCCTGCTGCCCAAGTCGATCTGCCGGGATGACGGTGGCTCCCGGGAACTTTTCCTGAAGTGCTTCGAGTCCGGCCTGATCCTTGGGTGCTTGCTTAGGATCGGTGGAGGGCGAATGAATGATGGTAACGAGTCCCCATGGATCTATGAAGAACGTGACATTTGGAACGAACCCGACATCTTGATCCGAGCCCGAAAATCCAAGCGGATCCGGTGTGATGAACGTATGAAGATCCGCCGCATACCAGCGATTGTGATTGTAGTGGATCCCCGTCCGCGCATCCGCGCGCTGCCCCGCAAAGCGCAGCGGCCCCGGCGATCCGGTCTTTCGAGCGACCGCCCCCCAAGCCGTCAAATCGACATCTGCCGTCTCCCCGCGCGCATCCACATACCCCCACGGCGTACCGGCGCCGTCGGTGAGCACACTCGAGAAGTTCTCCCCATCCGGCGACTCGAGCAGAGGACCATAGCCGGTCCGGTCGTAGACGCGGCGCGTCCGCCCGCCGTCCGTGCGCAATTCCTCGACATTGCTGCCGTCGTCCCACCCGAACCACGTCGTCTCCCCACCGCAGCTCTCGGCGATCCGCCTGCCCAGCGGATCATAGAGATAGCGCACCGAGAGCCCGTCCTCTCGCACCGCTTCGATGAGGTGATCCGACCCATCGTAGCGGTACTCCCAGAGCTTGCGACCATCCGTTGACCACCGTGACGAGAGTCGGCCGAGTCGGTCCCACTCCAGCCGCTCTTGCTCTGTGACGGTGGGGCGGCCGTCCGCGCCAACACGCCATCCCGCTCCTTCCGGCAGCGCCGTCCCCTGCTTGGCGTACGTGAATCGCTCGTTTGCTCCGAGTCCCTGCACGCGAAGCGGGCGCCCCAGGGCATCGAGATCGTACGAGCGCTCGCCCTCGCGGCTGTCCGTGATGCGCGAAAGTGGACCCTTCGGATCCCACGCATAGAGGCGTTCACGCAGAGGCTTGTCGTTGGCGTCGAGGAGCGCCCTTCGCTCGATCAGCCCGTTGACGTTGTAGGCCGTCTGGATCGTGTGCTTGGTACCGTCTTCGCGGCGGCGCGCGGTCTCGACCCCGAGCTCATCACGCTCGAAGCGCAGCTCCGCCCGGCGCACCTCGCGACTCTCGACCTCCAGGCGATCCGAGAAGCCCGTCTCATCGGAGAACCCGCGCGCGATACTCCAGCCCGTCGAGTAGCGGCGCCGTGTGACTCGGTCGAGGTTGTCGTACTCCAGGGTGACGACGAAACGAAAAGCTCCACAGATCTGGATCTCGCGGACGAGTCGGCCTTGCTCGTCGCGGGCGTACTCGACCTGCGAATGGGCGTTGGAAATGCGCTGGAGTGCCCCCGAAGAGTCATAGTCCAGGCGCTCCTGAGACGCACCGTTTCGCTCGATGGCAATGACGCGCCCACCCGCGTCGCGCTCGACGCGCGCGAACGTCTCGTCGGGCCGGAGCACCCCCACGACGCAGCCCCCATCATCGTACTTGTAGCCTTGCACGAGGCCAGCAAATGATGTGGTCCGCGTGACCCGTCCACAACCATCGTACTCCCAGCGGGCGCGCTCTCCAGCCGCGTTCTCGATCCAGGAAAGGCGTAGCAGGGCGTCGTAACCGAGCTTCCAGCGCGAGCCGTCGGGGCGCTCGGTTTCGACGCAGCAGCCAGCGACGTACCGGAAGCGCGACGTTCCGCCCCCGCCGTGCCGGATGGCCGTGATCGACCGCATTCCATCGCTGACATGTTCTGTCACGCGTCCATCGGGCCCCTGGATTGACACGAGGTAGCCGCCCGAGTCGTAAGCGAGCTCGTGAGTTCCGCCTCGGGGCGTCTCGACGTGCACCGGCCGACCGAGGAGATCGAATCGGTATGACCAGATCGCGCCGCCCGCCGACGTGTACCTGGCAAGGTTGCTGTGCGCGTCGTACTCCAGCGCATCGGCGCGACCGTCAGGCCATTTGACAGACGTGGTCCGACCGTGCTCGTCCACGGCGACCTCCACCGCTCGTCCGCGCGCGTCGATCACGGCGGTCGTGCGCCCACGCACGCGACGCTCCTTGAAGGTGAGTCCTCCTGGCAACGTCGTTGTGACGACCTGCGCCTCGTCATCGTGAGATTGACGCAACGTGGTTCCGTCAGGTCTCTCGAACGCGGTGAGACGACCCTGGACGTCGTAGCGATAGCGAGACACCCGCCCGACTCCGTCGCGCAGCGAGGTTAGATTCCCCCGGGCGTCGTAGCGCAGGATCCGCTCAGCGCCAACCGGATCCACGTAGCGGACGACAAGACCGAGGTCGTTGCCGAGGTAGGTATGAACGCTGCCGCAAGCGTCGGTGACACGGCTGGTGTACGGCTCGGGACCGTACTGGAGTCGCGCGTGGTAGATGCCGCGCGCACCTCGGTCACTGCTCCCGATTTCTTCGAGAATGTCTTTCCCTGGAAGCTCGCCCCACGTCTCGACGCAGCGCTTTTCGCCCTCGACATCGGCGTACTCGAACCGATAAACGACTCCATCTGCGCGCTTTTCGCTCACGAGGTAGTGATCGTCGTCGTACCCGTACTCCGTCATCGCTCCACGAGCGTCGATGACTCGAATGAGATCGTTGCACTCGTCGAGCTCGTAGGTGACCAGGCGCTGCCGGTATTCACCGCCTGCGTCGTCCGCGACGGCGACTTCCCAGGTCTTGACTCGTCCTTCGATGTTGAGCTGCGCGCAGCGGCCCACCGAGTCGACGAGCCCAACGACCTCTCCATGCGACCAGGAAACGTCGATTGCGTGTTCGAACGCGTCTTTCAACGCGGCGAGGCGGTAGACCTCGTCGTCGGCTTTCCGCAGGATACGTCGAACACCGTCGGTGAGCGTGACCACGACGTCATCACCGTCACGAGACACGAGGCGTCGAAAGGCGATCGCCACCGCCTCACCCGAGGGAGGAAGCACGAGATCGGCTTGAATTCCATCTGCGTCGACGAGGGTAACTTCATCGCCGCGGCGCGTTGCAGTCCAGGCGAATGGATGCGACCAGCCCCATCCGAGGCCGACATCGCGATTGGCGGAAGAGGTGCGGTAGGAGCGTGTCCACCGCAGATCGAGCAGGCCTGGGAGCCTGAAGTCGGTGACTGGCTCGGTATACGCAGCTCCGGTGACGACATCCACCGGATGCCCCGCAGATGCCTGCCCATCGGCCCCCGGCGGCGCTGGCGGCTTGGGCGGGCCCGCTCCAGCATTGCTCCCGCCGCCACCTCCACCTCCGTTGCTCGGCCCGCCTGGTCCGCCGCCGCCCGGCCCGCCTGCGCTCCCACCTCCGCCTCCGCCGCCACCCCCACCGCCGGCAGCGTCACTCGCGCTCCCGCCGGCGCCGACCGTGATCGCCTTGTTCATCTGCCCGATGCTCCCGGTGATCCCGGCCATGCCAAGCTCGATGATCACCGTCGGCGCACCGAGCGCCGGGAAGCACGGACCACCCGTGTTGAGACTCACGACCTCTTTCAGCGTTCCGGGCTCGTTCCCGTGACACGCCTTCATGCACGAGCCGACCGTGATCACGTGCTCACCGGCGACCTTCGTCCGCATCGCACTATCGATAGAGCCCTCGGACACCGAGCCCATCGTCGGATACGGGATCGGGAGGGGGCTTGGTGCAGCCGGCGTCGTGCAGACGCTCACCGCCATGCCGACCATGCTGTGGCCGGATCCCTCGGTGATCATGTCCATGTCGAGCGCGGTGACGTCAGCCATGTCGGCGCGAGCATCGCACGCCCAGGCGCGCCGTCGCAACGTGACAATCGGGGCTACCGGAAGCCGCGCGCGGCCTTGAGCTCGGCGACCACCTGCGTCCACCGCAGCGCCAGCGCCGAGTCGTCGGCGAGGCGGCGCTGCCAGTGCGCCTGGAGTTGCGCCCAGGAATGGGCGTCGGCGATCCGCCAGAGCCCGAGGATTTCCGCCGTGCGCGCGGGATCCCGCCAGAGCTGGAGGCAGAGCTCCGCGTAGTGCTCCAGCGTCAGGCTGGGCAGATGCGGCGGAAGGTCTGGAACCGCGGCAGAAGACCCAGCCGCGACCGGCGCGGCGACGGCCGGCGCCGAAGTTGTTTCCGCGAAAGGTGTTGCTCTTTTGCTTGCGAGCACCCGTTGAACGACCGAGCTGATGTCTTCCGTGGCCGCGAAGGCCCGCGTCTCACGCGGCGCTGACGACGGCAGAGCACGCGCAGGGGCGGCCGGCGGCGGCGGCGCAACGCTCGACGGGGCGGGTGATGCTGCACGCGCAAATGGGGTCGTGACTTGACCGGCAAGCAATCGCTGAACGACTGCGCTGATGTCCGCCGTCTCGCTCCCCGGATGCGCCGTTGTTGTCGGAGGAGGCGGTGTCGTGGTTCCGCCGAAGGGCGTCGCTGCCTTGCTTGCGAGGAGATTCTGCACGACCGCGCTGATGTCCGCTGTCGCCCCGAGCTGCGCTGTCGGTGACGGGGGCATCCGTGGCGCGACAGCCGCTGCCAGCGCCCCCGCCGGCCCGCCGAACGGAGTCGCCGTCTTGCTCGCGAGGAAATTCTGCACGACCGCGCTGATGTCCGTTGTCGCCCCTCCGAGCTGCGCCGTCATCCGTGGTATCGGTATCGGTCCGGGGCTCGGCATTTCCTCCACCTTCCCGAGGGAAGGGAGCGCGAGCAAGGCAATGCGCGTGACTGGCGCGACCGGCATCGGACCGGAGAGCTTGCGCCGCTCTTCGCGGAGCTGGAGAAGGGCTGCTTTGCGATGAGCCGCCAAGAGCTCGCCATAACGTCGCTGTAGCCCGAGCTTGCGCTGCGCCGCTTGCGCGCCGAGCCGCGCGAGCCACGTCTCCTGCGTCAACTCCCACACCTCTGCGGCGATCTGCTCCTCCGCCAGGACGCGCTCCCGCGGAAGGCCAACCTCGATGCGCGCCGAGATCCCCGCGAAGCGGTCGAGCGAGAGCGGGCGGGGAGCGTCCACGGCCCGCATCCTAGCGAAATCCGCTGGCCTTGAGCCTGCTATCCACACGCATCGATCGGGTCGCCACGGAACAGGAGGAGGTGCGCCGGGCTTATCGAGCCCCCATCCCCCGCAGCGTGAATTGAAGGTCAATATTCCGCGGTTCCGCAGGCTTCGATGGCACGCGCACTTGCCGAACGGTCTGGCTGTAGGCGAACGCTACCCAGATCCCTCCGCGATTTAACGTGTTACAAGAAAGGCGATGGCTCGACCTCCCAAGCAAGACCGCAGCGCGGTCGCGACCGACACGCTCACCCTCCGACTCTCGCCGGACGATCGCGCCATGCTCGATCGACTCGTCGCCCATCGCGCCGCCGAGCTGGCCGATGAAGGGATCGAGGTGACGGCCGCGTCGTTTGTTCGAGGCCTCATCCGTCGAGAGGCGGTACCTTGCCGTCCCGATCGATCGCGGTGCGAGCGTGCCTCCTCGCCGGACTCGATGCCCTGGAAGCACTCCACGGGCCGGTGCCGCAATGAGCCGGTCCCGCCTCCACCGCTTGGTCGTCAGGGTCGATCCGGCCCTGCACGAGGCCTTGACCAAGCTCGCCGAGCGGCTTTTTTCGGAGACGCGCTCCGAGTATTCGCGCTCTGCCGTCACGCGTGGGTTGATTGCACTCGGCCTCGTCGCGGTCACCGACGTTCGACTTCTCGCGCCGCTGTTCGTCAGCGCGCGTGAAGCGGGGCAGGAAGCGAGGCCCTCTGGCGGCCTCACCCGAAGCGCGGGCCGAGCGCGACGCCGGGTCCGAGAACGAGCCCGCGGACAACTGCACCCGATGAAGCATAGCTGAGGTAGCGCTCGCCCGTGCTCGCGGGCGAGCGCTCCTGTGCTTGGCCACGGAGCCTCGTCGGCCGGTCGGTTTGATCGCCCTTGCCGCCACCTCACCGATCGCGCACGACGCGCCAAAGGGTGATGCGATCGCGGCGTCAGTGGCCCGTCGCAACTCGCCGATCGCCTGGACCTTGCCCTTCCCGAAGTACGTCGCGGCGCTCATCGGTGCGTTCATGCGTCGCACTCCTCCAGGCGGCTTCGATCGGGAGACGCCTCGACGCTGAACCACCTGGCCCAACGGCTGCCGCAAGCTCCGCCGCGACAGTGCTCTTCCCGGCTCCCGCCTCACCGACCAAGATGATGGTGCCTCCCTCGCGGATGCCGTGGAGCACGCAGGTCAGCTCGAAATTGTCGTACTGATGCACGACCATTCGTTTGGTGGTTTCGGAGAGGCGTAGGAGCCGCGCGCTGGGACGAGCGCGGGTGATCGCACGAGCAGGCGGGGGCGTCGGCGGCGCACGTGGCGGCGGCGGTAGCCATGGCGCTGGAGGCGGCGGGGGCTGGGACCGGGCGCATTGGAGGCGGCTGCGCTGGCGGCGCCGGCGATGTCTCCACCTCTAAGTAGGGAGCCATGACTCGAGCACATCGAGATGCGGAAAGGGCCATAAAAGGCCATGTCAGGGCCATCATGTGGTCCATGACGGGGCCATCCGCGGAGCCATGATCGGGCCATCATGGGGTCCATGGTCGGGCCATCCGGGGGTCCATGTTGATCGCCGATCACCCGCCGACACGACGGCGGTGGCGGACGTCGTCACGTCGCTCGGCGCACGCACGGACGCCCGAGCCGCGGCGCGACGAGCTGCCGCAGACGCGTGGCTGGTGTGCATCCGCTCTACGCGGCTGCGCGCGGCGGGCTCGCAGCGCCGAGAATTCCTCGCGTGCGCTGGACTTCTGGCGTCCTCCGACGAGGCGCAGTACGCGGTACGCGCGCTCTGCCGAACGACCACGCGGCACTCCACGGCGAACGGATCGAGGTGGGCTTGCAGGACGCGCCGCGGACGCGCCGAGCGGAGAGCTCAGGCGTTTGGCGCGCCGGGCGACGGGTCGATTGAGCTAAGGAAGGAAGGGCGGATCGTCGTCTTCAGGCGGCTCGCGGAAGGCGATACGACGCTCCCGCTTGAACCGCTGCGGGCAGTCCGGGAGCCAACGGCACTTGCGGACGAACCACGTCTGCGCGTCGAGGACGATGACCGCGTCCCCGACGCGACGAAGCCGTGCGATGCCCTCGACGTCCCCAGCCGCGTTGGTGCCGGCGAGAATCAGCTTTACCGTCGCGTCGTGGGCCGCAACTGCGCGCGCGAGGGCCGCTTGCTCGCTGTACGTGCTTGCCCAGGTCTCCAGGGAGTCAATAACGATGCAGGCCGCGTCGTCAGGCACCTGCTCGAGGGCGTTGCCCCAGGTCAACGGCTCATAGTCCAGCTCGCTGGGATCGCGCTCTTCCACCAGAACAATGTCGTCCATCGGGGCGCCGACGCGGCTGAACAGGGCTGCAATGAGGTCGTGGGCTTGCTGGTCGCGGTCGAGCCAGTATGCCAGGGCGTTCCGCGTTTCGGCGACGGCGGCGGCGAGCTCCGCCGCGATGGTGCTCTTTCCGGCCCCCGCCTCGCCCGCCAGAATGATCGTGCCCCCCTCGCGGATGCCGTGGAGGACGCGGGCCAGCTCGGAGTCGTCGTAGGGATGCACGACCATCCGCTCGGTGGTTTCGGAGAGGCGCAGGAGGCGAGCGCTGGGACGAGCGCGTGCGATAGCCGGCAGCCGTGGTGACAGGGGCTCTGGACGACGTGGTGAGAGTGGCTCTGGACATCGAGGTGACGCCGGCGGTGGTCGTTGCGCCGTCGTCGGCGGCGGAGGTCGCCGAGGATCGGGTGAGGTCTCCAGCCACGCGAGCGCGCCGCAGCCGCAGCGCCCGGTGTACCCGGGCTCGCTCCCGCGGCAGCCGCATCCAAGGCACAGGAGAGCCATGATTAGCTCCGTCCGGCGGGGGCTGCCTCGTTCGGTTTGGGTTGAGAGGGAGCGGGGGTGAGCGCCTCGACGTCGCCAAGCGCCCGCACCACATCGGCCGGCAACTGACCCACGAAGTCGGGCCATGAGTCCCTGGGAATAGCGCCGATTGCGTTCATGAGGTCGTCCACATTCGCGTTGACGCCCGGCAGCGCGCAGAGCGCGCTCCGGAGGCGCTCGCGCGGCAGCTTCAAAAGAGCACTGAACGAGGCCGTCGCGCGTTCGCGCTCCGGTCCAGTCGTGACGTGCGGCTCCGCGACGGGCATCCGCTCGGGCAGGGCGATCGGAATGCGCTCGTCGGCGGCGATCGTGGCGGTGGACACCTCGATCGGCGGCGCGATTTCCAACGGCTGCGCCGTTTCGACGGGCGGCGCCGTTTCGACGGGCGGCGCCGCTTCGATCCGCGGCGTCGTCACGATCGGCGCGCGCTCCGGCTGGGGAACGGGCATCGGCTCGCGCGCTGCCGATGAAGTGTTCTCGTTGGCGACAACGGGGGCAGAGGTCATCTCGATCGGCGTCGTCGGCGCGGCGGGTGCGCGCTCGGCGTGGACATGTGAATCGAGCGTCGAGTCCAGTCGCTCCACCGGCACCGGAGCAGCGGGAGCCATGGAGACGACCGGAGTCGACTCGACTCCTAGCGGGGCGCTCGGCATAGCCCGCACGGGCGCCTGCGAGAGCGACACGGCAGTCACCGCAGGAGCCGGTACGAACGATCGATCGAGCCCCAGAGCTTGGAGCATGCGCTCGCGCTGGCTCGGGTCGCGCAGCAGCGCCTCGTAATCCAGGGGGCGCTCGTCAGGGTGAAACTGCGGTGCTTCGGGCTGCTCTACGCGGACGATCCCAAGACCCGGCACATGGTACAACGGTGCTCGCGGGGGCGGAGGAGGTGAAGGACGACGTTCGGGAACGGGCGGTGGCGCCATCACCTCTCGTGTGCTCTTGCTCATCGCCTCGGCCTGCATGACCGACATGAACAGGTCCTTGATCTCACCGAACTCGGATTGCGGCGCCGGCGGAGCGCTTGGGGCGGTGAGATCACGGATCGCTCGATACTCCCCGAGACGATCGGTGACCGTGCCCTGTCCTTGCGCTTGCGGCGCAAACTTCTGGAACGCGCCGAGGAGCTGAAGGGCCATGGCCACCGGTTCGGCGCTCGACTTGGCGGCGGGCTCGGGTCGCAAGGCGGTGATGAGTTGAAGGGCCATGGCCATCGGATCGGCGCTCGGTTTGGTGCTCGCCTCGACGGGGCGCGGAGTCAGCGCCGCGCCCAGCACCGTACGCACGAGCTCTCCTTGCGACTTGATCATCTCCACCATCGCCGTGTCGTGGGTGGAAGGCGTCGGCGCGGGCGTGGGCACCTGTACAGACGCGACAGAGGCCCGTAGCTCGCGAAGCTCTCGGAGCACGTCACTCAAGGCCGGATCCGGCGGATGGGGTGCGGGCGGCTCCGCCGGCCGAGCGGGAGGCGGCGGCGCCACCGCGGCGGACACGGCCGCGGGCGCGCCGAGGGACGGTGGAGGGGCGTAGGGCTCCCCGCGGACCGTGAAGGGCTTCGACGGACCGTCCAGCAGCATCCACTCGCCCGGCTTCTCCGGTGCCCAGGCCACGATGCGATGGTTGCTGTCCTTGGCAATCGCCTTGTATTCGCCACCTCCCCACGGTCCCGTCACCTGCCCCCAGGAGTGGATTTGATGCGCGGGGATGTCCTCGGGGCAGTTGTCGGCCCGACCGTCGGTACGCCGTCGGCGAAACGAGACGAACTGAATGTCGCGAGACTCCGGGCCGCCATCCTCGCGCGGAAAGAGTGGATGCCGCGCGTAGCCTCCTTCTGGCATCTCCGCGTACGTCGCCGGGTCCACCGCCTCATTCGAGCCCGCCCTGTTCTTGCTCTCGTCGTAGATATCGACCATTACTCCGCCCGCCTTTCCACCGATCACCATCCTCAACGTGCCCCTGAAAACATCCGCAATGAATCTGAGAGGCCTTGTCCCCATCCGGAGGCCCCTCCGCTCCACGACGTCGTTCGTGTCCCCGCCATTGCACGGATCGGAGTCGGCGAGCCTCTGGGGTCGCCGACTCCGATCCGTGACCGCGATCTGGGCTTACGGATCCGGCACCCCTCCTTGCAGGGCGCTCAAAAGTTGAAGGCCCAGGATCATCGGATTCACGACCGAAAGCAGGCTCGTCCCGGCGGGGCGGGTCAGCATCACGCGCAACACGGTTCGCAGGAACTCGATGTGCGCCTGGATCATCGCCACGACCGGCTCGTCATGAGAGAACGTGGAGGCCGACGGCGTGGCTCGAAGCTCTCGGAGCAGCTCCAACAACACCGTATCCGCCGGAATGGACGCAGGCGACATGGAGGGTGCTGCTGTGATCGCGGGCACCGCGCTGGTCGGGCTTTGCTGGTAGCGTGGATCGCGCAGTGTGAAGGGCTTGGACGCGCCATCGAACAGCACCCACTCGCCGCTCTTCTCTGGATACCACGCCACGATGCGATGGTTCTTGTCCTTGCCGAGCGCTTTGTACTCGCCGCCGCCCCACGGGCCGACCACCTGCTTCCACGAGCGGATTTCGGCCGCCGGGATATCCTCGGCGCAGTTGTCGATCTTGCCGTCACTCCGACGTCGGCGAAACGAGACGAACCGGATATCCCTACGCTCCGGGCCGTCATGCTCGCAAGGAAAGAGCGGATGCGGCTCGTACCCGTCCTGCGGCGCGCTCACCTGCTTCCTCGCGTCCGGAGGCTCGTGCGACCCCTGCTTATCACCCGCGTCGTCGACATCGCGCATCAAATCATCCTGCCCTTCTCGCTATCGTGATCCTCGCGTTGCACCTGGAATCGGCTCCTGCGCTCGCAAGAGCCCCTGTCCACTTTCGAGTTCTCATTGGGGGTCATCGGCCGCGACCTCCCGCGGTTCGCTTCGCCTTCACGGGCATCAGGCCGAGCTCATCGGCGAGGGCGCCGACGCCGGAAGGAGGCGGGGCGGGCGCGAGGTCGTTCGCAGGCGCCGCTACGCGCGCCGAGCGCGGCGTGACGCGACGGGCCTCGACGAAAGCCGCGAGCTCGTCCGCGCGAACGAAGAGGCTCTTGCCGAGCTTCACCGCCCGGAGCTCGCCCGCGTCGGCGAGGCGGCGGACTGCGCGCGCGCTCGCACGCGGCGTCTTGCCAAGGCCGGCATCGTCGGCGCGCACCAAGCGATCGGGCGCCGAGGTGCGATGGCGAGCGATCTCTTCGCGGACCACCGCGAGCACGCGCTCGACGATGAGCGCGACGATGGGGTCGAGCGCGGAGGACGCGCTCATCGCGCGGTCCCCGCGCTGTTGGCGACCTCCCGCTTGGTCGTCCCCCATGCGTTTGCGGGGATCACTCCCTGGCTGAGAGCGTGGAGCTTCGCGATGGTGTCCGTGCGCTGGCTCCGCCGGCCGGTCGATAGCGGGAAGAGCATGCTGCTCTTGCCCCGCGTCTTCACGACCTCAGCAACAACCGCCGCGTTCCCGTCCCCGTCGGTGGTGGCCCGGAGCAGCCTGCCCGGGGCCAGGCTCGAACGACTCTCTTGACCATGGTCCATGACCGGAGCATGATGCTCACGCGCAACATATTCGTCAACCGGATAATTATCCGGCAAGGCAAAATTCTGGAGCCGCGCGGAGAACCGTGTGGAAGTTGGGGAACGATGTCCACGAAGCAGATCATGGCAGGCCGCTATCGCGTTGTTGCGGCAGAGCCTATCGCCAATCGCGTGTGGCTTGCCTATCACTCGCTCCCGCGCGACGCGAAGGGGAGGCCCCCGTCGCGTCGCCAAGTGGAGATCGAGAACGACCTCCCGCGCTCAATCCTCTCCAAGCTCTTCACCGACGAGCGCCAGACCGTCGAAGCGGTGACGGTGATGAAGCTGTCGAGGGCGCTGGCAGTGACCGCCGACTGGCTTCTCTCCGGTGCCGGCGAGCCCCCGCAGCCCACTGGGCCGGTGCCGCCCCGGAAGCTCGACACTTGGTCCCCCAGCGATGAAAGACCCGTCGATGAGCAGAGCTGGCCGGATGCGACGAGGGCGCTCGCTATGCGTGCGTTCCAGATCGCAATTGTCGTAACGCACATGGCCGATGCCATCGGCAAAGACGCTCGAACGTTGCTTCGCGACCCGATTAGCTCGTTAATTAAACTGGGGGGTGATCTGGACAGGTTGTCCAATGCTATCGGCAAACACCCCGCAGACGTGGATCGCGTCCCCGAAAGCGTCGACGATCTCTCCGCCGAGGACATAGAGGCCGTCTACGAGGACCTCGTGCAGCTGGTAGAGGCCAAACGCGATGAGGCGCGACGACGTGCGGACAGAGGATAGATATCCGGTGGGTGGCTCTGATGCGTTGAGGCATCAAGTTCCGGCCACGCCCGGAGAACGTGCTGGCCGACTCCATCCGCCATCCGGACATGCGCGCTCCGCGCATTCGCGTCTCATCAGCCGCCGCTCCTCCTCCATGTCGACGACGGCGCCAGCACGAGTGCCGAGCAGCTCGCCGGCGTCCTGTTGCCGATGCGTTCCTCAATGAGGTCGCCGTCCTTGGTGGCCGCTTGAGCGGTGTCGAGGAGTGAGCGAAGCTTTAGCCCGCCGATCGCCCGTCAGCCTGCCAGCAGCAAATCGTCTCCACGTCCGCGCGCGCGGACGCGCTGGCGCCCGATGACGGCGCGATCACGAGGGCCGCCGACGCGGTGTACCTCGCGTAGTTTGCGGTGCGGGCCGCCACGAGATCCATCTTCCCCGCCCGCCGCCGCTCATCGTAGCCGCCGCGCCGGCCCTGCGGCAGGATGCTCGCCATGTCCTCCGCCGCCCGCGCCTTGCCGCCCCGCCGTGCGACCTACGCCGACGTCGAGGCCGCGCCCGCGAACAAGGTGGCCGAGCTCATCCGGGGCACGTTGCACGTGATGCCGCGGCCGGCGCTGCGGCACGCGAAGGCGTCGTCGGCGTTGGGGATGGATATCGGCGGGCCGTTCGATCGAGGTCGAGGTGGGCCCGGCGGATGGATCATCCTCGACGAGGTCGAGCTCCACTTTCCAGACCCGACCGAAGACGGCGCAGAGGACGTGCTCGTACCCGATCTCGCCGGCTGGCAGCGGGCGCGCGTCCCCGAGCTGCCCGATGCCGCCTTCACCACGATCGCCCCCGACTGGATCTGCGAGGTGGTGAGCCCGTCGACCAAGGACTTCGACCGCGACGAGAAGATGCCCGTCTACGCGCGCGAGGGCGTGCGGTGGGCATGGATCCTCGATCCGATCGCGAAGACGCTCGAGGTGTACACCCTCAATGCGTCGGGGCGCTGGGGCGAGGCCGAGGTGTTCCA
>JBDTXR010000004.1:0-58748 GCA_040006075.1 Byssovorax sp.
CGTCGTGCCGTCCGACTTCGCGGGGTTCGAGCACACGCCGGTGCCCGTGTTGCAGGTGCCGGCCGAGTGGCACTGATCCGCCGCGACGCAGGTCACCGGCGAGGCGCCGGTGCAGACGCCGGTCTGGCACGTGTCCACCTGGGTACACGCGTTGCCATCGTTGCACGACGTCCCGTTGGTCTTGGCGGGGTTCGAGCAGACGCCCGTCGCGCTGTTGCACGTGCCGGCAGAGTGGCACTGATCGGGCGCCGCGCAGGTCACCGGCGAGGCGCCGGTGCAGACGCCGGCCTGGCACGTGTCCGTCTGGGTACAGGCGTTGCCATCGTTGCACGACGTCCCGTTGGCCGCGGTCACGTCGGCCGGGCAGGTGACGGCCGAGCCGTTGCAGACCTCGGCGGCGTCGCAGACGCCGGTGGAGGCGCGGCAGACCGTGTTCGCCGTGAGCGGGCTACAGGTGCCGACGGTGCCGGGCAGGTTGCACGCCTGGCAGTCGCTCGCCGAGCCGCCGCCGCAGGCGGTGTTGCAGCAGACGCCGTCGGTGCAGAAGCCGCTTCCGCAGTCGCTGTTCAGCGTGCAGGTGCCGCCGTTGGTGAGCGTGAAGGCCGCGGCCACCGTGGTGTTGGCGTTGAGCGTGATGGTGCAGCTCCCGGTGCCGGAGCAGCCGCCGCCGGTCCAGCCGATGAACGTCGCGCCGGCCGTGGGCGTCGGCGTGAGCAGAACCTGCGAGCCCTGGAGGAACGTCGACGAGGCGCTGCTGCAGCCCGTGCCGCACGAGATGGCGGCGGGGATCGAGGAGACCGAGCCCGCGCCGGTCTTGTTCACGGTGAGCGTGTACAGGTTGCCGATCGAGTCGCTGTCGCCCGCGGCGTTGTTGGTCGTGTCGGGGTCCGAGACGCCCGAGGG
This sequence comes from Byssovorax sp., assembly GCA_040006075.1. Classification (GTDB taxonomy): domain Bacteria; phylum Myxococcota_A; class Polyangia; order Polyangiales; family Polyangiaceae; genus JANYGI01. The sequence goes on from JBDTXR010000004.1 coordinate 904, forward strand.
GACGGCGATGCTCGCGTTGTTCGAGACGGTGCCGTTGCCGCTGCCGGCGATGATGTTGGCGTGGAGGGTGAACGTGGCGCTGGCGCCGTTCGGGAGGTTGACGCCGGCGCTGATGTTGCCGCTGCCGGACGCCGTGACGCAGCTCCCGCCGTTCGATCCGGCGCAGGTCCAGGTCGCGCCGGTGAGCTGCGCGGGCAGCGTGTCGGTGACGATGGCGTTGGTGACGGCGGTGGGGCCGTTGTTGGTCGCGACGATGGTGTAGGTGTTCGCCGTGCCCCAGGCGACGCCGCCGACGCCGTCGGTCTTGGTCATCGCGAGGTCGGCGTAGAGAGCCGCCGCAGTCACGGTGGTGAAGACCTTACCGCCGAGGAGCGGCGCGATGCCGGTGCCGTAAATGTCGTAGTTGGCGGCGGTGATTTGCGACCCGACCGCGGCATTGGAGTTGATGTTGGTGGTGACGGTGAAGCTGCCGCCGGCGCCCGAGGCGAGCGTGCCGACCGTGCACGTGACGGTGGTGCCCGCGCTGCCCACCGCCGGCGCGGTGCAGGTGAGGCCCGGAGCCGAGTAGCTGACGTAGGTCGTGCTCGGCGGCATCGTGAAGTCGACGGTGGTGCCGGCGGCCGCGGTGCTGCCCGGGTTCGAGTAGCTGAGCGTGTAGGTGAGGTTGCTGTTGGCGTTGGCCGAGCCCGGGGCGGTGCCCGACACGAAGAGGGAGCCGAGGCCGTCGACGTACATGCGGCCAAAGTGGCCGCCGGCCGCGCACCCTGCCGCGATGATCTCGAGGTTCACGGTGTCGCCGATGGCGGCCTGCGCGCTCGTGGCCGCGATGTCGACGAGCGACCAGTCGAGGTACTGGATGCTGTTGGAGACCTTCCAGGGCACGCCGGCCTGGTTGGCGTACGCGAAGTCGGTGTAGAGGTTGAGGTTGGCGCGGGTCGTGTTGAGGAGCTGAACGAAGTAATACGGCTGCTGGTTGGCCGTGTGGCCAGGGTTCTCGAGCACCGGCGCGACCGCGAAGCGGACGTGGACCTTGCCGTCGGTCGGCGAGACGTCGTTCACGCCGAGCACCATCGACTGCTGGAGCGAGTTGACGTTGTAGTTGCTACCCGGGTTCATGTTCATGAACACGCACTTGTTGCCGTACTTCGGCACGCGCAGGCTCGCGCCCGCGCCGAGCGAGGCGTCGGTGAGCAGACCCGGGCCGCCGGCGCTGACGACCATCTGCGTCTCCGCGACACCGCCGGCCGTGAGCGCGAGGCCGGGGCGGGTCTGCGGCGTTTGCAGCGTGACGCCGTGGTTGAGGAACGTGCTCAGCGTCCACGAGGGGGGCGCCTGCCCGGCCGTGCCGGTCTCGAAGTCGCCGTTGACGAAGAGATCTTGCTCGGTGGTGCTGATGTTCTCGGGCGTCCCGGCCACGCCGGCCGGCGCGTTGGTCTCTTCCGAGCTCTCGGACGAATCACCCGATCCAGCGCCGCAGCCGCCGCTGAGGCTCATCGCCAGCGAAAGGCCGAAGATCGCCGCCGAAGCCAGAGGCGCTGCGCGCCGTAGACGTGGTTTCGTCTTTTGTTTTGTAACGTCGTTGCCCACGCCCGTTTGCCTCATTGCAGATCCCTCGGAGTCCCGACCTCCACGGAGCTGCGCGAGGCTCTTCGTCGCGGATCGACGCAGAACCGACAGGTCCGTAAGCGTTTCACGGAACAGGTATGTCGAGGGCGCGTCAACCGGTTTTCAGCGATGGTCATGATTTGGGCCCGCACTCACGCAAACCGGCCCGAGCGAGCGGAGCGCGAGCCAGATCGCCTGGATTCATCGATGGTCCGAGCGCGCGCTCACCCGGGGGAAAGAGCGCTGTTGTGGCGCGGGAAAGGCTGTGTTACCGTGAAAAGTTTAGTCAACTGGCATTCTGCCCGACACATGCTTTGAGCTCAAACAATTCGGTCATGGGCTCGGGGCGACAGGGAGGAGGCCTGGCGCGCGATCGGCGCCGCGGCGCGCGGGGATCCGTGGTACTCGGCGACCGATGAGCTGGAACGACGTCCTCGAGGCCACCGCCCTCGAGCAAGCGGCGATGATTCGCGCCCGGACCCTCTCGAGCGAGGAGCTGGTCGGCCTCTATCTCGGCCGGATCGCGCGGATGAACCCGGGCCTCAACGCCTTCGTCAGCGTCTTCGAGCGCGGCGCTCTCGCTGACGCGCGCGCCAAGGATCGGCTGGTTCGCGCGGGCGGGACGCTGCCCACGTTCCACGGCGTGCCGATCGGGATCAAGGATCTCAACTTCGTGCGCGGCTCCTGGACGCGGATGGGGTCGCGCGCCGCGATGCCGGTCTTCGCGCCGATCGACGACCGGACCACAGCCTCGCTCCGCCGCGGAGGGTTCGTGATCCTCGGCAAGCTCGCCACCTCGGAGCTGGGGGCGCTGCCGATCCTCGAGTGGGACAACCACCCTCCGACCCGCAACCCCTGGAGCCCGCGGCACATGCCCGGCGGATCGAGCGGCGGATCGAGCGCGGCGGTGGCCTCGGGGATGCTGCCAATCGCCCACGGATCGGACGGCGGTGGATCGATCCGGATCCCGGCCTCCATGTGCCACCTCTATGGATTCAAGCCCTCGCGCGGGCGCGTGCCCAATCCCTTCTGGAAGGACGATCAGGATATTCTCTACACGTGCGGTCCGATCGCCCGGAGCGTGGCGGACGCGGCGGCGATGCTCGATGTGATCGCCGGGCTCGACGGCGGCACGCCGCACTGGGCCCCTCCGCCGCGGATGAGCTATCGAGCGCTCCTGGCGACGAAGGTCAATCGCCTGTCGATCCGGTACACCACGAAGACCGGGGTCGTGGCCACCGATCCGGAGATCGCCGCGGCGGTGGTGCGCACCGCGAAGCTGCTCGGCGAGCTCGGCCACGACGTCGAGGAAGGCACGCCGCCCCCGCTCGACGTCGCCGAGTTCCTCCCGCTCTGGCAGCACGTGATCAGCGATGTCCCGCTGATGCGCTGGTCGCGCGCCGAGCCGGTGACGCGGTGGCTCGCCGACGCCGGGCGCTCGCTCGAGGCCGAGGCGATGGTGGCGCTGCGGCGGGCGATCACCGCGCGCCAGCTCGAGGGCTATCACCAGGCCGACGTCTGGCTCACTCCCACCGTGGCCATCGCCACGCCCGAGGTCGGCGCGTTCGCGGGCCTGGGACCGGAAGAGCGATTTCACCGCGGCGGCGCGGACATTGCGGCCTTCACGGCCCCGTTCAACGTCACCGGGCAGCCCGCGGCGAGCGTGCCAGTCGGCCTCACGAAGGCCGGTTTGCCAATCGGCGTGCAGATCGCCGGGCGCGCGCTCGCCGACGACGTGGTGTTCGCGATCTCCCGGCTGATCGAGGAGGCGGCGCCCTGGCGTGGGCGCCACCCGCCGCTGTTCGCCGAGGGGTGAGCCGCGGCCGACGCGCGGCGCGCGAGGATCCGTGATACTCGCCTGCGGATGAGCTGGAACGATGTCCTCGAGGCCACCGCGCTCGAGCAAGCCGGGATGATTCGCGCTCGAACGATCTCGAGCGAAGAGCTGGTGGGCCTCTACCTGGGCCGCATCGCGCGGATGAACCCGGGCCTCAACGCCTTCGTCAGCGTCTTCGAACGCGGAGCTCTCTCCGACGCGCGCGCTAAAGATCGCCTGGTTCGCGCGGGCGGGACGCTGCCCACGTTCCACGGCGTGCCGATCGGGATCAAGGATCTCAACTTCGTGCGCGGCTCCTGGACGCGGATGGGCTCGCGCGCGACGCTGCCGATCTTCTCCCCCGTCGACGACAAGACCACAGCCTCGCTCCGCCGCGGCGGGTTCGTGATCCTCGGCAAGCTGGCCACGTCGGAGGTGGGTGCGATGCCCGTGGTCGAGACCGATACCCACGCTCCCACGCGCAACCCCTGGAACCCGCGGCACACCGCGGGTGGATCCAGCGGCGGCTCGGGCTCGGCGGTGGCGTCAGGCATGCTCCCGATCGCGCAAGGGTCGGACGGCGGCGGCTCGATCCGGATCCCGTCGGCGCTGAACCACCTCTACGGGATCAAGCCCTCGCGTGGTCGGGTGGCCAACGCCTTTGGCAAGCCCGATCGCGACATCCTCTACACCTGCGGACCGATCGCCCGCAGCGTCGAGGACGCGGCCGCGATGCTCGACGTGATGGCCGGCCTCGACGGCGGCAGCCCCCACTGGGCCCCTCCGCCGAAGATGGCCTATCGCGCGCTCCTGGCGACGAAGATGCAGCCCTTGAAGATCCGGTTCGCGACGAAAAACCCGCTGGTGACGACGCACCCGGAGATCGTCGCCGCGGTCGAGAGCGCAGCGAAGCTGCTGAGCAGCCTCGGGCACCACGTGGAAGAGGGTGACGCGCCCGACGGCACCCTGGAAGAGTTCCTCCCGCTCTGGCAGCACCTCGTCTCCGATCTCCCGATGGTCCGCTGGTCGCGCGCCCAGCCGATCACCCGCTGGCTGGCCGCGCCGGGAAAATTCCTCGACGCCGCGAAGATGGTGGAGCTTCGCCGCTCGATCGCCGCGCGCCTCCTCACCACCTTCAACGAGGCCGACGTGTGGCTGACCCCGGCCGTGGCCATCCCCGCGCCCGAGGTCGGAGCCTTCAAAGGCCTGTCCCCCGAGGCGGCCTTCGGCGCGGCCGCGCACCTCGGGGCCTTCACGGCAGCGTTCAACATCACCGGTCAGCCCGCCGCGAGCGTGCCTGTCGGCCTGACGAAGGAGGGCTTGCCGATTGGCCTCCAGGTGTCCGCGCGCGAGCTGGCAGACGACGTGGTGCTGGGCATTTCGCGGCAGCTCGAGGAGGCCGCGCCGTGGCGTGGGCGGCGAGCGCCGATGTTCCGCGGCGAGGTGGGGTGAGATCGCCGAGTGGCGCGGCGCGTGTGGATCATCGCGAGCACAGGACATGGATCTTCGTTGATCCATGTCCACACCTCGAACGGCGGAAGGCACGCGGCGCGTTCGCATCAAAATCTCTTCAAATCACGCATTCGCGCATGCAGCTCCCCTGTCTCGCGGGGCTGGCACGCCGCCTGCTATAGGGTCTCCCGGAGGCTCGTCATGAATCGTTTTCCCTGCTTCGCCGCGATTGCTCTTCTCCTCTCCGGGTGCGTCGCCGGCACCGAGGAGTCCGGCCCGCAGGACACCGAGGAGTCGGACTCGCTCGCAGCGGAGATCACGCTCCGCCCGGGCGTCAACGGCGGCGCCTGCGCCCTCAGCGACTACAACTGCAAGTTTCGCGTCGACGGCGGCAATCGCATCGCGCACACCGACGGCAGCATCGATTGGGGCATCGACGGCGGCGCCACGATCCTCGACGGCAACGGCGACTCGCTCGGCGTCGAGGGGGCCTCCACGCTCAAGTTCAACTTCGGGCAAGAGCGGGTGTTCGGCGGCAAGCACTACGTCTATGCGTTGACGACGTCGAACCACAGCTCGGGGTGGTTCCCGCTTTCGTCGGTGAAGTCGGCCGACGTGCTCGGGCCGCGCGTGGGCCACGTGTCGGCGCACCGCAGCGGGCTCGCGAAGATGGCCTGTTACCAGATCAAGGACAGCGCCGATCCCAAGCTCGCCGAGAAGAAGGTGGTTCACGACACCACCGCGGCGCCCGGACCGGCCGGCGAGGCCGCGGGGGACTATCTCCCCCGGCTGCGCGCCAACAACAAACGCTCGATCAACCTGATCTTCAACACCCCTGGATCGGGGCTGGGCGGGCCGGCGATTGACCATTTCCCCACCGGGACGAAGTTTCAGAGGCTCGATGTCCCCACCGACACCGGGCATCCCTCGATTGACGTCAAGCTCTGGTCGCAGGATGGGAATGGCAAGTTTCTCACGCCGGCCGGGACCATGAAGTTCGTCTATGGCTCGATCCAGAGCAAGACGGGCGACACCCGCGTTGGGTGGATGGCGTATGACGGCCTCTCGGCTTCGAGCGGCTGCCCCTGATCGCCTGATGATTGGTCACAAAAGCGAGCCAGTTTGCCGATCGAGCAAGCTCCGTGGGACGTCGAGGTCGCTTGCCCCCTATCCCCCAGCCCCCATAGCTGTTAGCAGCTCTGACGCTGCCGTCTGCGCGATGGCTCCGCGAAGATCTCGACCTGCCATGTGAGCGTCGCGTCGTCGTAGGCTTGCAGACGGCGCGTCAGAGCAGGTAGACGCGCGATCAGATCATGCAGCGGCAGCGGCGCCAGCGCTTGCATCAGCGCTACCCACAGGATCGTGGCGACCTTCCACGGTTGCTGCGCGAGCACGCGACCGGCGTGGTTTGCGCGGGGGTCGGACGACGGTGGCGAGCTGCCAAGGGGGGAAAGGCTCCGCTTCCGCAGAGCCCAAACGTTCGATCAGGAGCGCGAGCAGGAGCTTGACGTAGAGCCAAGAGACGAGCGTATCGCGACGCTTGTTGGGCACGCGGTCCAAGCCGCCCAAACTTTTCCAGCGCTTATAGAGCAGCTCCACCTGCCACCGCAGACGATAGGCCCGCAGGCAGCGCTCGGTCGGCATGCGCCTCGCGTCGGCAGTGGTCAACAGCACGATGTAGCCGGCCATCTTCAGCGCGGCCGTAGACACGTGACTCGCTCCCTGTTCTTTGCGCAATCGCGCGCGGGAACGCTCCGCTTCGTGCGGCGGAAGCCGGTCAATCACCAAGCGCGCGGCAATACGCTTCTCGCCGACGTCAAACGCCACCGCATGCTCGGCTGGAGATCCCGCGACGACGCTGTCCAGCTCCTTCAGAACATCCAAGGAGGCTCCTTGGCTATCGAGGAGCGGCAGAGCGCCACGATTGTACCGCACCAGCACGTCGCCGCCATGGTCGAGCACCCACGCAATGCCCGGTGGATTGCTGTAGATCCGATCGCCAAGCCAGAGTTGCCCGGGCGTGATGGCGAAATTGCGGAAGGTCTCACCTCCCCCATCACCGGTGACGTTTGCCTGAACAATGGCCAGATCGCTCAAGCGCAGGCATGTATGCAGGCGGGCATCGACGCCTTTACTCGCCGGGCCGCAGAGAACCGTGGCATCGACGGCCACCATCTCGTACCCGCCCCAGCGTTCCGGCTCGCCCCCGCCGGCGAGCCCGCACAGGCGGGTCACGAGCGCGTGCAGATACGGTTCAGCGTGGCGCAGCTTCATGTGAAGGCGCATGGGCGAGAGGCTTGGACCGCCGGCTTCCTCGATCAGCGCCACGGTCTGGCGCAAGGGCAATCCGGCGCCGACATGGAGAAAGAAGAACCGCAGCAGGTCGCGGGCACACGTGATCTTGGCGTTGCCGAATTTCGTCTCGACCTGGCCGTGCTGCTTCGCCAAGTCTTCGTAGTCGACAGGCAAGAGAGACAGCAGCAGCACCCAGTCGCGGGTCAAGTCGAGATCGCTCACTTTGTCCCGATGCCTGAGCCCGCGACGGTGGGCCAAGAAAGCTGCTAACAGCTATGGGGGCCGGGGGATAGGGGCGAGCGACCGCGACGCTCCCACGGCCCCTGCTCGGCCGCCGAACTGGCTCGCTTTTGTGACCACTGATCAGGCACGGAGGCCCGCCCTACACGGAGTCGGAGCGAGCAGGATCGAGGGAGACGGCTCTACCTCACTTCAAGAATACCGGGTTCGAGACCGCGAAGGGCTTTCGGCCCGGGTGGAGGGGGGCCAGATCCGTCTCGCCTTTGGCGTGGAACACGACCCAGTTGCTGTGCGGGGCGCTGGGATCGAGGGTGACGGTCACCTGGTTGGCGAACTTCTTCGCCACGCCCATTCCAATCGGCAAGAGCGGCTCCATCGCCACGGTCTTTCCGTTGACGATGGTCTCCAGCGTGTCTGCGGCGATCCAGCTCGGGGCCTGGACGGTGACCAGGAAGGTGGCCTTGCCGTCCGGCGTCGTCACCGTCTCTCCGGGGCGCTCGCCGCCGGGGCCGGTGACGGTCATGAAGAGCCCACCGCTGATGGTCGAGTCGGCGCCCGCGAGCGCGTCGCGGACTGCCTTGGTGGAGAGCTTGGTCGGATCGTCGTGGCCGAACTGAAAGCAGGTTCGCGGGTAGCCCACCGGTGACGTGCGGAGATGGTGGCTGTCCGAGCTGCCGACGGCGCTCACCTTGTGACCGTGGTTCATCAGCGCGAACCAGTCGGCGACCGAGTCGGCGCGGTTCTTCTCGAAGTCGGAGTCGTTGAAGACCTCGATCGCGTCGAAGCCGTGGCTGAAGAGCGAGGGATCGCCGGTGTCCAGATCCCGATCGTAGCCCGCGGCGCCGAAATAGCCTGCAAAACCCGAGCTGCGCGGGTGATTGACCACCACCACCGGGCGCTCGGGCAACGAGTGGACGTGCTTGAAGACCTGGTCCGGCGTGCTGCCAATCCAGTCGACCGCGCCGTGGTTCAGCGCGTCGTCGTGCGGGGTGAGCGGGACGACGCCGAAGTGCCCCCAGGCAAACGTGGTCAGCTCCGACGAGGCCACGCCGAAGGCCCAGGGCGCGACGCCGAGGGACTTCACGATCGGCTGGAAATCGATCACCCACTCGTGCTCGCTGGAGACGGGGATATCGAGCCCGTCGGCCACGGCGCCGGCGACCTTGTGGGTGACCGAGTCGGCCGAGTCGGCCGAGAACATCGAGTGGATGTGAAAGTCGGCGCACATCACCCCGGTGGTGTCGACGCTGTGGGCGAGCGGCGCGACGATCTCCTTGGTTTCGCCTGCCGCGACGGTGACGGTGGTGTCGTAGAGCTCCCACTCGTAGCCGCGAGAGACGATGATCCGGTGCTCGCCCGCAGGCACGGTGAGCGTCGCCTCGCCGGTGAGCGCGAAATTCTGGTGCAGGCGTCCAAGGACCTCGTCCTCGACGCCGAATCCATCGGGCGTCGCGGGCTCGGGCTTGGTCGGGATCACCTGGATGCGCACCGGCGCTTTGGTGGCGTCACCTGCTGTCACGATATGGAGGGTCGCCGTGTCGGCGAGCGTGAGCGCGGCGGTGCTCGCGTCCTTGGCGACCACCACCGGCGCGTGCGCGGGATACCCGAGCTTCTGCGGGACCAGCGAGATCGGCGCCCCGGGCGGCGCGTGCACGGTGAAGCCGCCCTTGTCGTCGGTGCGGGTCCGGGTCAGGTACCGCCCCTTGTCGTCGAGGCCATGAACCCAGGCGCCCACCACCGGCTGCCCTTTCGCGTCGACCAGCGTGCCAGTCACGGCGCGCCACGCCGGGTCGCCATCGGTGCGGCGGATCGCCTCGCGCAGGCCGTCGTACTCCGGCCCTCCGGCGATGATCTCCGCCCGATCTTGCGTGGTGCGCGCGCAGGCGCCGGCCACGAAGCCTTGCCCCCAGAAGAGATCGAACCCGCTCTGCTCGGTGCCGAAGAGCAGCGGAGCGCCCTTGGTGCGATAGGCAAAGCCCCAGGGCCCACCGTCGAATCCCACCCACGCCGACGAGGCCTCCTTGGGCTTGCCGTAGCCGGACTCGGGGGTCACGATCTGCGAGCGGCTGTACTGGAAGAAGCCAAAGAGCTCGTCCGAGCCCTGCCCTTCCACGTAGAAATTGATGGCCTCGGTGCCGGGGTTGATGACCCCGACGCGGATGGTGATGGCCTCGGCCCCCGGCTTGAGCACGTAGTCATAGGCCATCTCGAGCTCGTAATCGCGGGGGAACAGCGCGCGGAGCGGCCCGTCGAGGAACGGTATCGGCTCGATCGGACCCGTGACCCGGATCACCGCCTCGCCGCCGTCCGAGCCGTCGTGGAGCACCGTGACGCTGGTGGGGTTGATCATCCGGATCCCGATCCCCATCAACGTCTCTCCGTAGAGCGAGAGGCCCATGGGCTTGCCGTCCGCGCCGACGCGATCGACGGCGAGGATCTCCCCGCCGAAGCGGGCGTATCCGTCGCTGAGCCCCTTGTTCTCGATCACCACGGCGATCTTGTCGTTGATGATCAGGTAATCTCCCGCCTCTACCCGCTGCCGCCCGTGGGCCGGCTGGGCGACCAGCTTCGGATCGCCGATGCGCCCCGCGCGGGCCTGCTTCGCCGCGGCGGCGCCGAGCGGATCGGGGTGCCCCACCGGATCGCCGGCCTCGAACACCGCCCCTTCGAGCGCGCACGCCGGCGGGGGCGGATCCATTGTTCCCCCCGGCGGGGTGGTCTCCTTCGACGAGCACGAGCCGAGGAGCGGGGCGAGAAAGAGGATCGGCAAGACTCGACGCATCCGGCGAACATAGCGCGTTTCGATCCGGTCACGAAGAGGTGACACCTGAGCGGCTACCGCGCGGCGATCCCCAGGATCTGCCGCGCCCGCACCGGCTCCACCACCTCGCGTCCGATCGATCTCGCGTAGGCCGCGGCCCGCGCCACGAAGGGCGCGCTCCCCTCCGCGAGCACTCCTTTGCTCAGGTAGATGTTGTCTTCCAGCCCGACGCGCGCGTGGCCGCCGAGGCGAATGGCCAGCTCGGTCATCGGCAGTTGATGGCGGCCCACCGCGGCGACTCCCCACGTGGCCGTGGGCGGGATCTGCGAGATCAGGAACCGGAGCACGTCTTCGCGGGCGCCGATGCCGCCGGCGATGCCGAGCACGAACTGGAAGTGGAGCGGATCGGTGATCTTCTTCTCGGCGTAGAGCGAGAGGGCCTCGTCGATGTGGCCGACGTCGTAGCACTCGAGCTCGATCACGCTCCCGGCCTCGCGGATCCGCGCCGCGAGATCGCGGATCAGCGGGCGGGTGTTGACGAAGACGTCGTCGCCGAAGTTGAGCGTGCCGCAGTTGAGCGTGGCCATCTCGGGCTTGCAGTAGAGCGGCTGCGCGCGCTCGTCGACGCCCATGCCCACCGCGCCGCCGGTCGACACCTGGACGATCACGTCGCACTTCGCGCGGATCTTCTCGATGGCGGCGGCGAAGAGATCGCGCGATTGGCTCGGCGATCCATCGGGGTTTCGCACGTGGAGATGGATGACCGAGGCGCCGGCGTCGGCGCAGCGCGCGGCCTCGTCGGCGAGCTCGTCGGCGCTGAGCGGGAGGTGCGGCGTCTGCTTCCGTGTGGTCTCGGCGCCGACGATCGCCGCCGTGACGATCACCTCGGTGCTCGGCGGCGTGACCAGGAAGTGCGGCGGCGGCGTGATGATCGGCCGCGGCTCGGGCAGGTTGGCGAGCTCGTGCAGATGCGTGGAGAACATCGGTAAAACAAGGCGAGGCTTGCGCTGCTGCTCCTTCGGCACCACGCACGTCCCGAGGGCGCGGCAGACCACGACGGGCTCGACGAGCGCGTCGGCCGCCGAGTCGGCCATGCCCGCGCGGCGCACGTTCTCGATCACCTTGCGGGCCTCGAAGGCCATGGTGCGTGACGAGCTGCCAACCTTGGTGATGACGCCCGTCGCCTCGATGAAATCGCCCGCGCGCACCGGCGCGAGGAACTCGATCCCCTCGTAGGCGCGGAAGAGGCCCTCGTCGCCGTCGAGGCGGATCAAGAGCTCCGTGGCGACGTCGCCGAAGAGGCCGAGGACGCGGGCGCCGTCGACCAGCTCGCCCGCGTAGTGGGTGTCGTGCGCGCCCATCCGGACGCGGAGGGTGACCGTGAGACCAACGCCGATGCTCATGGCGGAAGAGTCAACAGGTGACACGCGGTAGTCAACAGGGGATAACTCCCCGCACGTTCCACGCGCGCCCCCTACCCGCTCCCTCTCGCCCCCGTACGAAGCATCCATGATCCTGGTCGAAGGAAGGAACCTCCCGCGCCACATCGGCATCATCATGGACGGCAACGGCCGGTGGGCGCAGCTCCGCGGAGAGAAGCGAGAGGCCGGGCACAAGGCGGGGAGCGCCGCGGTGAGACGCATCGTCCGCGTCTGTCGGCGGCTCGGGCTCGACGCGCTCACGCTCTACGCGTTCAGCGAGCAGAACTGGTCGCGGCCCTCGGGCGAGGTCGAGGCGCTGATGGGCCTGCTCACCGAGTTCCTGGTCTCCGAGCGCGACGAGATCCTCGAGAACGACATCCGCCTCGTGGCCATCGGCGATCTCTCGCGCCTCCCCGAGGGCGTGCGCGAGGTGCTCGATCCGCTGCGGCGCGCGTCGGACGACAACCAGAAGATGACCCTCGCGCTCGCCCTCTCGTACGGCGGACGCGAGGAGATCGCCTCTGCCGCGAGGGACCTCGCGATCGAGGCCGCGGCAGGCAAGCTCGATCCCGCGACGATCACCGCCGAGACGCTGGGCGCGCGCTTACCCAGCCTGTCCGTCGGCGATCCCGACCTGATCATTCGCACCGGCGGCGAGTTCCGGATCTCGAACTTCCTGCTATATGGGGCGGCTTACGCCGAGCTTTCGTTCCTCGACCGGCTCTGGCCCGACTTCACCGAAGAAGATCTCTTCGCCGCCATCGCGAGCTACCAGCGCAGAGAGCGACGCTTCGGCCTCGTCGGCAAACCGCTGCCCGCCGCCCCTCCCCCCGCGTGACCCCGACGAGAGACTGACCGTGGCGAAATCGAACCTGCTGATCCGCTTCCTCACGGCCCTCATCGCCGGCCCGGCGATCCTGCTGCTGATCTACCTCGGGCAGCCCTGGTACTTCGCGGTGTTCGTCGGCGTGGCGACGATGATCGGCGCGCTCGAGCTCTTCGCGATGACCCACGCGGACGACAAGCCGTCGCAGATCGTCCTCTCGCTGATCACCGTCGGCGTGGTCGGCGTGCTCTGGCAGTGGGGCGGCAGCGCGAAGGTCCTGCTCGCGCTGATCCTCCTCTTGCCCTTCGTTTCCATGGGGATCGTGCTCGTGCGCCTCGGCGAGATGCGCACCGCCGCGCTCCGCGTCGCGGCCGGCGCCTTCGGTCCGCTCTACCTCGGCGGCGGGCTCGCGACGCTCACGCTCCTCCGCCGCGACGGAGGCGGCGACGGCCCGAGCTTCGTGCTGCTCACGTTCATGCTCTCGTGGTTCTCGGACACCGGCGCCTACTTCGCCGGACGCTTCCTTGGCAAGCACAAGCTCTACGAAGCGGTGAGCCCCAAGAAGACCATGGAGGGCGCGGTCGGCGGCCTCGCCGCGGCGGTGCTCGGCGGCGGCGTCGCGGCGCACTTCCTTTACCTGCGCAGCCTCCCGCTGGTCGACGGCGTGGTGCTCTCGATCGTCGCCGGCGCGCTCGGTCAGGCCGGCGATCTGGGCGAGTCGCTACTCAAGCGCTCGGTCGGAGTGAAAGATTCTGGCGGCATCGTGCCGGGCCACGGCGGGATCCTCGACCGGGTCGACGCGCTGCTGGTCACGGCCACGCTCACGTACCTTTACCTGATCTGGGTCAGAGGGATCTGAGCGGCCCCCCGGGCGCGCGAATGACACGAAAAATGCGCCGCTTTGACGCGCCGCACGATTGAACCCGCCAGCGCGTCGGACTAGGACAGCGCACCATGAGCGCTACCGCCGACGAGCCGATCATTCCGCCCGCGAGCCCCAGCCAAGCGCAGGCTCCCAAGCACAAATACGAGTTCTTCAAGGTGGTCCAGAACTACCTCGAAGAGGCCGCGAAGGTCGCCGAGGTGACCCCGTACATCAGCACCATCCTCAGCCAGCCGAAGAACGAGATCATCGTCAACTTCCCGGTGAAGATGGATGACGGGTCGATTCGCCTCTTCAAGGGCTATCGCATCCAGCACAACAACCTGCTCGGGCCCTACAAGGGCGGCATCCGCTATCACGAGAGCGTGACACTCGACGACGTCAAGGCCCTCGCGGCGATGATGACGTGGAAGTGCGCGCTGATGAACCTGCCGCTCGGCGGCGGCAAGGGCGGCATCAAGTTCAACCCGAGCCAGGTCTCGCGCGACGAGCTCCAGCGGATCACGCGCCGCTTCATCCACGCGCTCGGCTCCAACATCGGCCCCGAGACGGACATCCCCGCTCCCGATGTCGGCACCGACGCGAAGACGATGGCCTGGGCCATGGATACATACATGAACACCGTCGGTCAGCTCGCGAAGCAGTCCGTCAAGGGTGTCGTCACCGGCAAGCCGGTCGCGTCGGGCGGCACGCTCGGACGCGAGAAGGCCACGGGCCAGGGCGTCGTTCACTGCATCACCGAGTGGGCCGAAGAGAAGGACTTCAACCTCGGCGGCGCGACCCTCATCGTCCAGGGCTTCGGCAACGTCGGCTCGCACGCGGCGGTCATCCTCTCGCGGCTCGGCGTGTCGACCATCGCCGTCGGCGATCACACCGGGTACATGTACAACCCCGAGGGCTTCAATCCTCACAAGCTGCAAGACTGGGTGAAGAAGAACCGGTCCATCGCCGGCTACCCCGGCGGCAAGCCGATCAGCCGGGAAGAGTTCTTCCGGATCAAGGCCGATCTCTTCATCCCCGCCGCGCTCGAAGCCCAGATCGGCGCCGAAGAGGCCCGCGATCTCCAGGTGCGTCTGGTGGCCGAGGGCGCCAACGGCCCTTGCACCCCCGAGGGCGAGAAGGTGCTGCTCGACCGCGGAATCGACATCATCCCCGACGTCCTGGCCAACGCCGGCGGCGTGACCGTGAGCTACTACGAGTGGGTGCAGAACAAGCGCTCCGAGTCGTGGACCCTCGAAGAGGTGGATAGCCGCCTCGAGAAGGCCATGAAGAAGGCCTATCGCGAGGTCGTCGAGATGGCCCGCCAGAAGAAGTGCAGCCTGCGCGTGGCCGCCTATGCGGTCGCCCTGCTCCGCATCGCCGCGGCCTACGGCGAGCGCGAAATCTTCCCCTGATCCCCGTCTCCCTCCGTCTCCAACCCTCTCCATCCCTCTCGCTCCGTCTCCATCCCTCTCCCTCCGTGCAGGGCGGGCCTCCGTGCTCGCCGCATGGACCAGCGAAAGCCACACAAGCCATTCCGGATCCGGCCCAGCCAGGCCCAGCTAGCTAGTGCCTCGACACCGGATCTCGACGGGCTCAGGCGGCGGCTTGCGCGCCCTGCGTCGTGCATTTCGAGTACGCGCGGCCCAATTTCTCGCGGGCGCGTTCGCGCCGACGCGGGACGCGCGTCTCGCCCTCCATCCGCGCGACGTACTCGGCGTTCACCGTCGGGATACACCACGGTACCTCGTCGGCTCGCGCCGAAATCCGCTCCCAGAGCGCCTGTACGTGGTCGATCTGCTCATCGACGGTGAGGTCGTCGAAGCCCGGCGGCGGGGTCTGGCTCGCTGCTCTCATCCGCCGCAGCCTATCGCGCACGGGGCACGGCTCTCGACAAAGCTCGGCCGGTCAGCGCCTTTCGCTTGACGAGGATCCCCGCTCGGGGAACGAAACCTCTCTCCCAAGGAGCCCGGCACCGATGACGCTCTTCCCCAAATCGTTCGAGCTCGAGATCGATCGCGGCGTGGCCGCGATCACCCTCAACCGGCCCGAGCGCCTCAACGCGCTCACCTTCGAGATCTACGGCGAGCTCTGCGCCACATTTCGCTCCCTCGAGAAGAGCGTGGAGACGCGCGCGGTCACCATCACCGGCAAGGGCCGCGGCTTTTGCTCGGGCGGCGACGTCGAGGGGATCATCGCCGAGCTCTTCGCGAAAGACGCGCGCGGACTGCTCGAGTTCACCCGCGTCACCGGCGCCTTGATCCAGTCCATCGCCGAGCTGCGGCGGCCGGTCATCGCCGCGATCAACGGCGTCTGCGTCGGCGCCGGCGCGGTGATCGCGTCGGCGTGCGATCTCCGGATCGCCTCGGAAAAAGCGCGCTTCGGCTTCATCTTCCCCAAGGTCGGGCTCTCGGGCGCCGACATGGGCGCGTCGTTCCTGCTCCCGCGGATCGTCGGTCACGGGCGCGCCGCCGAGCTGCTCTTCTTCGGCGATCTCATCGACGCGCAGGAGGCCTATCGCATCGGCTTCGCCAACCGCGTCGTGCCCGAGGCCGAGGTCGTGTCGACCGCGCGCGCCTGGGCCGAGCGCCTCGCCCGCGGCCCCGCGTTCGCCCACTCGATCACCAAGCAGATGCTCGAGAGCGAGCACACCATGCCGCTCGCCGCCGCGATCGAGGCCGAGGCCCAGGCCCAGGCCATCTGCATGGCGCACCCCGATTTTCGAGCGGCCTACGAGGCCAACAAGGAGAAGCGCGCGCCGCGGTTCGAGGGCGCCGAGATCGCCGAAGGCACCGACGCTGCGGGGCGCCCGTGACCCCTCTCCTGACATTATCCTGCCAGGACTTCGCGCCCTTCTTTGGCCCGCAGTACGACGCCCTGGCCGCGCGCCTGAACGAGGCCGATCTCGCCGGGCTCGCGGCGATCCACGACGGCGCCGGGGCCGCGCGCGCCATGGGCGAGCTCGGCCTCTACCGCCACCTCGTGCCCGAGGCGCGCGGCGGATCTGCCGCGGGAAATGCCGCCGATCCAACCTACATCGACGTTCGATCGCTGGTGCTGATCCGCGAGGCGCTCGGCCAGATCTCGCCGCTCGCCGACTCGATCTTCGCGGTGCAAGGCCTCGGCTCGTACCCGATCGTCCTCGCCGGCTCCGAGGCCCAGCGCGAGCGCTACTTGCCCGGCGTTCTCCGCGGCGATCGCATCTGCGCCTTCGGCCTCACCGAGCCCGAGGCCGGGAGCGACGTGGCCTCGATCCAGACCACCGCGCGGCGCGACGGCGACGGGTGGATCCTCGACGGCGACAAGACGCTGATCTCCAACGTCGGTATCGCCCAGCACTACGTGGTCTTCGCCAGCGCCGATCCGGCCGCGGGGCGCAAAGGCATCAGCGCCTTCGTGGTCGAGCGCGACGCGCCGGGCCTGGAATTGACGGCGATCCCGATGTCGATCCCCCACCCGATCGGCAAGCTCGCGCTCCGTGGCTGTCGCGTGGCGGGCGACGCGCTGCTGGGTCGCGTCGGCGACGGCTTCAAGCTCGCGCTCACCACCCTCGACGCCTTCCGGATCTCGGTCGGCGGCGCCGCGAACGGGATGGCCGCGCGCGCGCTCACCTGCGCGGTCGAGCACGTCACCCGTCGTCGCCAGTTCGGCGTCGCGCTCGCCGAGCAGCAGATCGTCCGCGCCTACCTCGCCGAGATGGCCACCGAGCTCGACGCCGCGCGCCTGCTCGTCGCCCGCGCCGCCCACGCGCGCGACACCGGCAAAGGCGCCCGCGTCTCCACGGAAGCTGCGATGGCCAAGCTCTACGCGACCGAGGCGGCTCAAGGCATCATCGACAAGGCGGTGCAGCTCCACGGCGGCCTCGGCGTGGTCGAGGGGACCGAGGTCGAGCGGCTCTATCGCGAGATCCGGCCGCTCCGCATCTACGAGGGCACCACCGAGATCCAGAAGCTGATCATCGCCAAGGGCGTGCTCGATCGCGCCGCGGCCAGGGGCTAGTCACGCCGATGTGGAAGCCGTCGCATCGCGTCCGCCACGCCCTCCCGGTGGTCCAGAACCCCACCGCCGACGAGGCCGCTGGAGCCGCGCTCTTCTCGCCGATCCGCCTGGCCTCGGGCCTGGAGATCCACGAGCGGAGCTGGGTGCCGGCGATGGTGCCGTGGCGCGCGACCGAAGACGGCCTGGTCACGCAAGACGTGCTCGACTGGTACGGTCGCTTCGCCGACGGCGCGCCCGGCGTGATCGTGGTCGAGGCCACCGGGATCCGCGAGGTGCCGAGTGGCCCGCTCCTCCGGATTGGCCACGACCGGTTTCTCCCGGGCCTCGAAAAGCTGGTGGAGACCGTCCGGCGGCGGAGCGGCGGGCAGACCCGCGTCTTCATCCAGATCATCGATTTCCTCCGGATCCGCCGCCGCCCCGAGCGCGAGAGCTTCCTCGGCCGCTTCCTCCCGGTCACCGATCTCCACCGCAAGAACCTCGCGACAGAGCGAGGTGACGCCAAATGGACGGGCGCCACCGAGGCCGAGGTCCGGGCCGAGCTGCTCGCGCTCGACGCCGACGCGCTCGGCCGGGTTCTCCACCGACGCGAGCTCGAAGATCTCGATCGGGGCGCGCGCGAGCGGGTCACCGACGTGGACCAACCGCACCTCCGCGATCTCCCCGAGGTGCTGCCGGATCTCTTCGCCGAGGCCGCCTCGCGCGCCCGCAGCGCCGGCTTCGACGGCGTCGAGCTGCACTACGCCCACGCCTACACCATGGCCTCGTTCCTCTCCGCGTTGAACACGCGGAGCGACGGCTACGGCGGCCCGCGCGAGCACCGCGTGCGCCTCCCTCTCGAGGTCTACTCGGCCGTGCGCGCGCGCGTCGGCCACGACTTCGCCCTCGGGTGCCGCTTCCTCTGCGACGACATCATCGAGGGAGGCAGCCGCATCGACGACGCCACCTGGTTCGGCGTCGAGTTTGCGCGCGCCGGGATGGACTTCCTCTCTCTGTCCACCGGAGGCAAATTCGAGGACGCCGAGCAGCCCAGGGTGGGTGAGGCCGCCTATCCGTACACCGGCCAGAGCGGCTTCGAGTGCATGCCCACCACGGTGTCCGACGAGCGCGGCCCCTTTGCCCGCCAGGTCCCGAAGCAGGCCCGGATCCGCGCCGCCGTGCGCGCCGCGGGCTTCGACACGCCCACCGTCGTCGCCGGCGGCATCGCCACCTTCGAGCAAGCCGAAGGCATCCTGGTCCGGCGCGAGGCCGACTTCATCGGCTCCGCGCGCCAGACCCTCGCCGACCCGGACTGGTTCCGCAAATTGAGGTCAGGCCAAGGTGACACCATTCGCCGCTGCATCCTCCGCAACTACTGCGAGGCGCTCGATCAAAAGCACCGTCAAGTCACCTGCCAGCTCTGGGACCGAGAAGAGCTCGACGAGCCCGGCGCCCCCCTCACCGACGACGGCCGCCGCCGCCTGATCGCTCCGAAATGGGCGCGCTGATCGCGCTCAGATCACCCCGTCGCGCACCCACTCTCCAAAGCGCTCTCCGATCATCAGCGTCGGTAGGTTGGTGTTCACGCTGGGCACGGTGGGCATGATGCTGGCGTCGGCCACCCAGAGGCCCTCCATCCCGCGCACGCGGCCATGCTGATCCACCGCGGCGTCGGGATCGTCGTCGGCGCCCATGGGCACGGTCCCGCAGGGGTGATAGCCCGAATCACAGCTCTTCACGATCCACTCGTGCACCGCGGCCGGGCTCCGGAGCACGCGCTCTCCCGGCCAGAGAAAGCGGACCATCTCCTTCATGGGTGAGGTCTTGCAGAGGTCGTACGCGAGGAGAATGCCCTCGACCGCGCGCGCGCGATCGGCCGGGTGGACCAGGAGCTGCGAGTCGATACGGGGCTTGCTCTCTGGATCGGCGCTGGTGAACTCGATATTGCCGTGGCCCTCGGGCTTGCCCACGCAGCACATCACCGACACACAGGGCATCACCGTGCCCTGGAGCGTGAGCATCGATCCGGGCTGGACCTGCATGTCGCTCGGGTAGCGGCTGCTCTTCGAGGTGAAGCGCAGCATGGTCTGGATCAGCGGGTGGAGGAGGTTCCGGGGGAGCTCGCGCGGCAGGAGGAACATCGCCGCGCCGGGGTGATCGAGGAGCCTCGCGCCGACCGCGGGCAGCTCCATCACCGGCGTCGCGCCGACGCGCTCGACCTTGGCGCGCGGGCCGATCCCCGATCGAAGGAGGATCCCCGGCGTGGCGATCGAGCCGGCCGAGAGGATCACCCGCGAGGCCGGGATCACCTCGATTTTCCCATCGATCACGATCTCGACGCCGGTGACGCGGCGGCCCTCGCTCCGCACGCGGCGCACCACGGTGTTGGCGCGGATGGCCAGGTTCTCGCGGCGGCGCACCTCGGCGGTCAGGTAGCAGCGCGCCGCGCTCATCCGCTCGCCGTCGATCTTGTTCATCGCGTGCGGCCCGTAGCCGCTGGGCGCGGGCCCGTTGTGATCGTCGCAGGCCGGAAAACGAAGGGCTTTGCACGAGGCGAGGAAGGCCGCCTGCCAGGGCACGAGCTCGGACGGCGGGTGACGACGGATGGGGATTGGCCCCGTCTTGCCGTGCCATGCGTCGTCGCGATCGCGATCGGTCTCGAGCCGCACGAACGCCGGGAGGCAGCGCTCGAACGTCCACTCGGGGAGCCCGCGCGCGGCCCACTCGTCGTAGTCGAAGGCCTGCCCGCGCAGCGCGATGCAGGTGTTGACCGCCGACGATCCGCCGACGACGCGGCCGCGCGGGAACGGGAACGACACCTGCGTCGGGGTGGGCGTGTGCCGGAATTTCCAGTCGTGCGCGCGCATGGAATTGCGCGTTCCATCCAGCAAATCGGCCGGGATCGCGCCTTCGAGGTAGTCGGGGCCGGCCTCGAGCAGGAGCACCCGACGATCGGATCGCTCGGTGGTGCGAGCGGCGATCACCGCTCCGGCCGAGCCCGCGCCAATGACGACGGTGAAAGCATTCATCGCGCGCGCACGCTACCACGGGTGCCGTCTTTTCAGCCGTCGTGCTAGACCCGGCGCCGGGCCCTCGGATGAAGCTGCGAACCACGAACCTCGAAGCGCTCGGCGCCGAAACGTTCGACGTGCTCATCCTCGGCGGAGGCATCAACGGCGCGGTCGCGGCCGCCTCGCTCGCTCACCGCGGCGCGCGGGTCGCCCTGATCGATCGCGGGGACTTCGCCGGCTTCACCAGCCAGCAGTCGTCCAACCTGGTCTGGGGCGGCATCAAGTACATGGAGAGCTTCGAGTTTCCGCTGGTGCGCAAGCTCTGCCTCTCCCGCAACCACCTGATCCGCATGTACCCGAGCACGGTGCAGGAGATCCGCTTCTACACCGCCCACGAGCGCAGGTTCCGTCATGGCCTCTGGAAGCTCTTCCTCGGCACCTGGCTCTACTGGCTCATCGGCAGCTTCTTCACCAGGGCTCCCCGCCTGCTCTCGAAGTCGACCATGGCCTCGGAAGAGCCGATCATCAGCCTCGACGCCTGCGACGGAGGATTCGAGTACTCCGACGCCTACCTCCACGACAACGACGCTCGCTTCGTGTGGAACTTCGTGCGATCGGCCCTGGATAAAGGCTGCGTCGCCGCCAACTACGTGGAGTCGCTCGGCGCGGTGCGCGAGGGCGACACCTGGATCGTGCGGACGAAAGACCACGTGAGCGGCCGCGAGGGCACGGTCCGCGCGAGGGCCCTGATCAACGCCTGCGGACCGTACGTCGACACCCACAACGCGCTCACCAAGGAGGAGACGGGGACTCACCACATCTTCTCCAAGGGCATTCACCTGATCGTCGACAAGCTCACGCCGCACCGGCGGGTGCTCACCTTCTTCGCCGACGACGGCCGCCTCTTCTTCGTGATCCCGATGGGCACGCGCACCTGCATCGGCACCACCGATACCAAGGTAGAGCGCCCCGAGACCCGGGTGACCGACGAGGATCGTCGCTTCGTGCTCTCGAACATCAACAAGCGCCTGCGCTTGCCCCGCCCGCTCACCGAGGCCGACATCATCGCCGAGCGCTGCGGCGTGCGGCCCCTCGCGGTGCAAGGCTCGTCGGGCGCTTCGGACTGGATGCAGCTCTCGCGCAAGCACGTGATCGAGGTCGACGCGAAGAGCGCCCACGTCAGCGTCTTCGGCGGCAAGCTCACCGACTGCCTCAACGTCGGCGAAGAGCTCTGCGCCGAGATCCGCGGCCTCGGGATCACCCTCGCCGATCCGAAGAAGCGCTGGTACGGCGAGCCCGGCGACGACGTGCGCGATCGCTTCTTCGCCGAGGCCAGCGCCATGAAGCTCGACGAGATGACCTCGCCCAGCTCGTCCGAGAAGCTCTCCACGCGCCTCTGGCGGCGCTACGGCGAGCAGGCCTTTCGCCTGCTCGAGAGCATCCGCCACGATCGGCAAATGGCCGACGTGCTGATCGAGCGGGCCGAGTACCTGCGCTGCGAGATCGCCCACGCCGCCGAGCGCGAGATGATCATCAAGCTCGACGATTTTCTCCGCCGCCGCTCGAAGATCGCGCTGGTGATCCGGCGCGAGCACCTCCGCGACGCGCCGGGTCTGCGCGAGGCCTGCCGCCTGCTGTTCGGCGCCGAGGCCGACGCGCGTCACGACGAGTATTTCGCCGACGAGGCCGCGCCGGCGCTAGCGTCGAGCGTCGCCGCTCCGGCCTGAACCACGCACGAAACAAGCCTCGAGCCCTCTCGCGACGCGCGGACGGTCGTGGTACGCGTGGCGCACCGTGCAGACCGCCAAGGCCTTCCCCGAAGAGCTCAACCTCGCCGACTATTTTCTCTTCGATCGCCTCGCCGAAGGGCTGGGCGACAAGGTCGCGGTCCTCTTCGGCGAGCAGCGGCTCACCTACGCGGACGTCGCCGATCGCGTCCGGGCCCTCCGTGGCTTCTTCGCGACCTCCGGAGTCCGCCGCGAAGAGCGGGTGCTCATTGCCCTCCACGACACGCCGGCCTTCGTGTACGCCTTCTTCGCGACGCTCCACCAGGGCGCCGTCGTGGCCATGGGCAACCCCGACGCGCCCCCCGACGATCTCGCGTACCTGGTCGAGTACACCCGCGCTTCGGTGGTGGTAACCAACCCTCGCGCCGCCGCCGCCATTCGCCCCGCGCTCGCCGCCGCGGGCCTGCGCGCGCTGATCCTCGTCCCCGAGGTCGCCACCGGCGCCGACGTCGAGGCCGATATCACGCCGCCGCTCGCGCTCGCCGCGCTCTCACCCATCTCGCTCCGCGACGCGATCGACCAGGGTCGTTACAGCCAGGCTCGGCCGCCGCGACCGACCCGGCGCGACGACATCGCCATCTGGCTCTTCACCTCGGGATCGACCGGCCGGAGCAAGGCGGCAATCCACACCCACCGCGATTTTGCCTTCAACACCGAGCATTACGCCAAGAGCACCGTCGGTTACCAAGCGGGCGACGTCACCGTGTCTGTCCCGCGGCTCTTCTTCGGCTACGCCACCGGGACGAACCTGATGTTCCCGTTCGCGGTGGGCGCGACGACGGCCCTCTTCGCCGAGCGGCCCACGCCGGAGGCGCTCACGGCGGCGATCGAGCGCCATCGTCCCACGGTGGTCACCAACGTCCCCACCATGATGGGCAAGCTCCTCGAGCTCGACGACTCCCGCGCTGCCACGGGCAAACCCCGCCTCGACTTCTCCAGCGTGCGATTCCACCTCTCCGCCGGCGAGGCGCTCCCACCCGCGCTCCTGGTGCGCTTCACCGAGCGGTTCCCGTCCGACGTCTACGACGGCATCGGATCGGCCGAGATGTTTCACATCTACTGCTCGAACCGCCCCGGCGACATCAAGCCCGGATCGCTCGGGCGGGTGGTGGAGGGCTATCAGGTCAAGGTCCTCTCCTCGGACGCGACGGCGCCGGGAGAGCCCGAGCTCCCGCGCGGCGAAACGGGCGTGATGTGGGTCAAGGGCGACTCGGTCGCTCTCGGCTATTTCCAGGATCGCGACAAGAGCTGGGCCACGTTCTCCGGCCACTGGTGCCGCACGGGCGATCTCTTCCGTCTCGACGACGAAGGCTACCTGTGGTTCAGCGGCCGCGCCGACGATCTCCTCAAGGTGGGTGGCATCTGGGTGGCCCCGACCGAGGTCGAAGAGTGCCTGATGCGCCACCCGGCCGTCTCGCTCGCTGCGGTGATCGGCGCCGAGGAAGAAGGCCTGGTGAAGCCCAAGGCCTACATCGTGGTGCGCGAAGAAAAGCGGGCCTTGTGCGCGACGGAAGAGGGGCAGCGGGCCCTCGCGGCCGAGCTCAAGGACCACGTGAAAGAGCGCCTGAGCAAGCACAAGTACCCGCGCTGGGTGGTCTTCACCGACGACGTCCCCAAGAACGATCGCGGCAAGGTGGACAAGAAGACGCTGAAGGCCCAGGAGGCCTCCGGCGAGAGCCCGAAGGGGCACTGAGCCCGTGGCCCGACGGATCGCCGAGCTGACCACCGAGTCCCTGAAGGCTCTCCTGGCGACGCACGCGGTCGTCGCCCTGGTCCCGGTCGGATCGGTCGAGCCGCACGGCCCGCACCTGCCGCTCGGGACCGACACGGTGATCAGCGAAGCGGCGATTGCCCGCGCGGCGATCCTCCTGGAAAACCAGCCTGAACGGCCGATAGCGGCCCTCCTCGCCCCCCCGATCCCCTACGGCGTCACCTGCTTTGCAGAGGGCTTTGCCGGGGCGATCTCCGTCCCCGCCGAGGCGCTCACCGCCTTTGCGCGGGCCGTCGTCGCGGGCTATCTGGCCACCGGGTTCACCCATGTTTGCCTGGTCAACAACCACCTCGAGCCGGCGCACGACGCCGCCGTCCGCGCCGCGGTGACGGGCTTTCCCGCGGGCCGCGCCTCGATCGCCTGCCCCCTCTCGCGCCGCTGGGGTCGTACCCTCTCGGCCGAGTTCAAGAGCGGTGCTTGCCACGCCGGCCGCTACGAGACTTCGCTGGTGCTCGCCGCGGCGCCTGCCACGGTGGACACCGCGGCTGCCAGCGCTCTCCCCGATCTCGCGGTGAGCCTCTCCGACGGAATCAAGGCCGGAAAGCACAGCTTCAAGGCCATGGGGCTCGATCATGCGTACACCGGCGCTCCCGCCCGCGCGACCGCCGCCGAGGGCGCCGAGCTGCTCTTGCTCCTCGGTACGATGATCGCGACCGAGGTCACCGAAGGGCTCGCCGCGATCTCGTAAACGCCCGACAGAGCGGGCGCGACGGGATCCGGTCTTCCGCCCCCTCACGCGAGCGGAGCAGATATAGTGCGCGCCCCATGAATCCGGCCGCACCCGATGACGACGCGCTCGAGGGCCTGATCGGCGCGGTCGTGCCGTCGGCGGTCGTGGCCGGCGTCGGGTATCGCATCGTGTGGCGCATCGGCGAGGGCGCGATGAGCGTCGTCTTCTACGCGATCCGGATCACGCCGCAGGGCGAATCGCCGGTGGTGGTGAAGGTGCTCCGGCCCTCGTTCGTCCAGCGCGCCGGGCCCACCGCGGCGCTGATCATCAAGAAGGAATCGATCGCCCTCGGCCGCCTCAACGAGCGCGTCCCGCCCACGCCGTTCGTCATTCGCTTCATCGACACCGGGACCTTCGGGGTGACGATCGGCGAGCGCCGCGTCGAGCTGCCGTGGGTCGTCGTCGAGTACGTGCACGGCGGGGCCGAGGGCACCACGCTCTCCGAGCGCGTCGAGCACAGCCTCCGCGCCACCGGCTCGGGCTTCGATCCTTCCCGCGCCGCGCACGCCGTCGAGTGCCTCGCGAGCGGCCTCGTCGCGGTCCACGAGGTCGGGGTGATCCACCGCGATCTCAAGCCCGACAACGTCCTCTGCTGCGGCTTCGGCGCCGAGGAGATCTTCAAGATCGCCGACTTCGGCGTGGCCCGCCCGACCGGGATCGCCACCTTCAGCGGCGCCATCGTCGGCACCCCGGGCTTCGTCGCGCCCGAGCTGACCGCAGGCGATTCCAAGGCGATCGGGCCCTGGAGCGACATCTTCAGCCTCGCCGCGGTGATCTTCTACATGCTCACCGGCGAAGAGTATTTCATCGCCAAGAACCCGGCCGAGGCGATCATGCAGGCCGTCAGCCCCAGGCGGCGCAGCATCCGCGACACCGCCGGGCTCTCGCCCGAGCTCCGCGGCAACGCCGAGGCCTGCCGCGCGATCGACTTCGCCCTCGGCTGCGGCAGCTCGGCGAAGATCGACGCTCGCCCCCACCGCGCCGACGCCCTCGCGGCGATGCTCACCCCGTGGCTCCGCGTCGAGGCGCCGCGCCCCAGCCTCATGGCGCGCCGCCTCGATCAGATCCGCGAGGACGACGATCCCACGCAGATCCAGCGCTGGACCTGGACCACGCTCCGCAACGCCGTGCAGGGCATGGTCGTGCGCAGCGTGGCCTGGGACGCCGACGGCCGCGCGATGGCGGCCACCGGTCACGGCATCGCGTTCTGGAACGGCGACGCGTGGCGCGACGTCAGCCTCGAGGGCTTTCCCAGCCCGGGCGGCGTGCGCTTCGTGCAGCGCGTCGGCGCGGGCGAGTGGCTGATCGGCGGCGACAACGCCACGTTCGCCACCGTCGGCGCGAACGGCGTCACCGGCGTACGCATGCTCCAGCCCGGCAACATCACCCGCTTCGATCGCATCAGCGGCGACTTCGACGATCTGGCGATCCTCGTCGGCTCGGGATCGAGCGGCCCGCCGCACCTCTGCGCGCGCACCGGCAAGCGCTGGCTCAAGCCGTTCCCGCTCCCCGACGTCGCCGTCGTCACCTCGCTCGCGCGGGTCGAGGACGCGAAGTGGATCGTCGCCGGGCGCCTCACCGAGGGCGAGGGCTTCGCCGCGGTCTACTCGCCGCTCGACGCCGAGATCGAGCGCCTCCCGGGCGCCAGCGTGCGCGCGTTCCTCTCGTGCGCGGGCCTCTGGGATCGCTCCACGGCCATGGCCACCGGCGCCGACGGCGCGGTGATCTGGCGCCAGGGATTGCTGGTCACCAACGAAATAGTGTCCGGTGGACACGATCTCTCGGCCTCGGGCATCGACGCGGTCGGCCGCGGGTGGGCCGCGAGCGCGGGCAAGATCTGGCTCCGCCGCACCGTCACCATCTCGGCGCGCGCGCTGACGACGGCGCGCTGGGACTGCGTGTGGGACGAGCCGCGCTGGACGATGCCGATCGTCTCGCTCTTCGCCGACCTCGGCGTGGTGATCGGGATGACGGCCGAGGGCGGCGTGATCGAGGGCCGCGTGCTCAACGTCACGCTCATCGACGACGGCGACGTCGCCGACGCGCCGGAGAGCCTCGTCCGGCGCTGAACTTGGCCCCGTGACGCCGGAGCCGATACGGCCGTCGCATGCGCGCGCGGTTCGCTCTCTTCCTCTCGGCCTTCGCGGCGAGCACCCTCAGCGCGGGGTGTCCGATCCGCGACGACGCTCCCGTGAAGGACGTCGCCCGCGCGACTCCGAGCCCGGCGCCGCCGTCGCTCCCGCTGCCTGCGCCGCCGCTGCCCGCGCAGGCCACGCCGATGATCGCGCCCCCGACGATCGCCGCCGATCCAACCGATCTCGCGACGCTCCCGCCGGACCTCGTCGACGACGGCTCCGACGACGTCCTCGACGCCGAGCCCACGCCGCCTCCCGTCGTTCACGGCGAAGTCGACGAGCTCGCCAGCACCGCGAAGGAGACCTGGATCTTCGCGGAGCCGAGCTGGAAGGCTCGCCGGATTGGCTATCTCCGCGCCGGCGCCGTGGTCCCGCGCCGGGCCGAGCCCGCGCTGAAGAGCAGCGCGTGCGCCGAGGGCTGGTATCGAATCGAGCCGCGCGGCTACGTCTGCGTCGGCGCGACGGCCACGCTCAACGTCTTCGATCCCGTCGTCGAAGCCTCGGTGAAGCGCCCTCGCCGCGACGGCCTCCCGTACACCTACGTGATGTCGCGCTCGCCGCCGCCGCCCTTCTACGCGCGGCTCCCCGGCGCCGAAGAGGCCCGATCGGTCGAGTCGGATCTCCCGAGCCATCTCCGCCAGGCCGCCCGCTCCGCGCTCGAGCCGGGCTACGTCGCGCCGCCCACCGCCGAGTCGGTCCCGGGCTTCTTGCTCTATGGCGGCAACGCCCCCGGCCTCTCGGGCGTGCATCGATCGCTGCACGCGCTCGATCTCGGCCACGCGCACGCCCGCTCCGGCTTCGCGCTGCTCTCGACCTTCGACTACGAGGGTCGCCGCTACGGCCTCACCACCGAGCTCGCGGTGCTCCCGCTCGATCGCACGCGGGTGATCAAACCGAGCACGTTTTCAGGCAAGAAGCTCGACGACGAGGCCACCCTCCCGGTGGTGTTCGTACGCAGCCACCACGCCTCGCGCTTCGTCTCCGGCGCGGGCGGCGCGCTCACGCCGGGCGACGCGATCGGCTTTCGCGAGGCGATCCCGATCACCGGCACGAGCCGCCGCGCCTCGGGCGTGACGTACCTCGAGGCCCGCGACGGCACGCTGATCCGCGAAGAGCAGACGGTGCGCGTCGACAGGCTCCATCACCCGCCCGCGTGGGCCACGGGCAAGCGCCGCTGGATCGACGTCTCGATCCTCCGCCAGACCCTCGTGGCCTACGAGGGCGCAAAGCCCGTCTACACCACGCTCGTCTCCACCGGCGCCGACGGCCTGGGCGATCCGAAGAAGACGCACTCCACCATCCAGGGCGCGTTCCTGATCCACACCAAGCACCTCTCGGTGACGATGGATGAAGACCGCGTCGGCGACGAGTTCGACTTCCGCGACGTCCCCTTCGTGCAGTATTTCACCGAGGGCTACGCCTTCCACGCGGCCTACTGGCACGACGAGTTCGGCACGCCCCGCAGCCACGGCTGCGTCAACCTCTCGCCCCTCGACGCGGCCTGGCTCTTCAACTGGACCGATCCCGAGGTGCCCGCCGCGTGGCACGGCGCGCTGTCGCTGAAGAAGGGCACGCTGGTCTTCATCCACCCTTGAGCTGGAGCCTTTCCGGCGGCGCGCGGGCGCGGTACACGCGAGCGCATGGCCACCACCCCCGAGCCGCTCTCGCTCGATCAGCTCATCTCCATCGACCCGCTCCTCACCGAGGAAGAGCGGATGATCCGCGACTCCGTGCGCCGCTTCGTGCGTGAGCGCTACCTCCCGCGCGCCGCGGATCTCTTCGCCAACGAGCAGTTCGCGACCGACCTCATCCCCGAGATCGCGGCGATGGGCCTGCTCGGCGGATCGCTCACGGGGTACGGCTGCGCGGGGATGAACACCGTCGCCTACGGCCTCGCGGTGCAGGAGCTCGAGTACGGCGACAGCGGCCTCCGCAGCTTCGTCAGCGTGCAAGGCTCGCTCGCGATGTGGCCGATCTGGAAGTACGGCTCCGAGGAGCAAAAGCAGCGCTTTTTGCCGCGGATGGCGACCGCCGAGCTCATCGGCTGCTTCGGCCTCACCGAGCCGGACAGCGGCTCCGACCCCAGCTCCATGAAGACCCGCGCTCGCACCGACGGCGACGACTTCGTCCTCACGGGCACCAAGATGTGGATCACCAGCTCGCCGATCGCGCACCTCGCGGTGGTGTGGGCCAAGGTCGACGACGGAGGCGCCGAGTCGATCCGCGGCTTCATCGTCGAGCGAGGAATGAAGGGGTTCGAGACCCCCACCGTGCACGGCAAGATGAGCCTGCGCGCGAGCCCCACGGGAGAGATCGTGCTGAGCGAGGTGCGCGTCCCGAAGGCCAACATGCTCCCCGACGTGATCGGCTTGAAGGGCCCGCTCGGCTGCCTCACGCAGGCTCGCTTCGGCATCTCGTGGGGCGCGCTAGGCGCCGCGCGCGCCTGCTACGACGCCGCCCTCGCGTACGCGCGCGAGCGCGTGCAGTTCGACAAACCGATCGCCTCGAAGCAGCTCATCCAGGAGCAGCTCGTCGAGATGGCCATGGAGATCGCCAAGGGCCAGATCATGGCGCTGCACTACGGGCGGCTGAAGGACACGAGCGGCATCAGCCCGGTCCAGGTCTCGCTCTGCAAGAAGAACAACGTGGCCTGGGCGCTGAAGATCGCCCGCACCGCCCGCGGGATCCTCGGCGGAAACGGCATCCTCCTCGATTACCCGGTCATCCGTCACATGCTGAACCTGGAGAGCGTCTACACCTACGAGGGGACCAACGAGGTCCACACCCTCATCCTCGGGAACGCCCTGACCGGACACAACGCGTTCTAGGCATCTTGCGTAAATGGTTGAAAGAACAGCCAAAATACGGCGGATTTCACCATAAAAACCGGACGGACCGTCCCCATCGCGAAAAATAAAAGCGCAAGGGCGAAACTTTTCTCTTGCCCGCTCCGTCGAAGACCCGTATTAATCAGCCACTAGGAATTCGCCATGACACCCCGCCTGACCAACGACCAACCTCTGAACAAGAAGCCCACCATGTGGGATAGTCTTGCCCAGGGGGCGTCCTTGGCCGGGCGCGTCGAAAGCGGATATCACTTCACGTTTGCCCATGCCTTCGGTTGTCAGGTCGCGTCGCGAATTGCGCGCAGGCTCGGTACCCCGGAGGATGGCTCCTAGAGCGGCACCAACACCCGTCATTCCGTGACGATTGTGAAGGCCGCCCAGGGAAACCCAGGCGGCCTTCGGCGTTTCCGGGGTCCGGTTCTCGAACCGGATCTCGGCGCGGCGAGCCGCTCGGTCTCCGGAGTCATCAACAGCGTGGGCCGGTCGACCAGACCAGCGATTTATTTGTGCGCCCGGGGTGCGAACCAGGGGTGTGCAACAGGGGAGTAGTGCGTCCAGCGGGGGTGAGATGGGGAGTCTCATCTGGTCTGCTGGGCTTCGGGACAACCATTATGAAGCGGTGGACTACCATTAACGTCGCATTGAGCGCGAGCGATCTCCATCGCCCGCAGCATTGCGAATTCAATGGTTTGGCGTCATCGCGACCAATCGCCTCCAGCGGAGCGCAAGCGCGCTCGTTCGGCCTCGCCGGGCAGCTCGGGGATCGCTCCTAGGGCACCATTCGCCGTCGATTTCGACGCGCGGAGGGCCGCCCCGGGACACCGAGGCGGCCTTCGCCGTTTCAGGGTCAGGGGTAGTGACAGACACGTCGTGTGCGCGGCGTGGTCGGGGAACGTGCGCCATTTCTATGTGGGAGCTGGGCATCGGTGCGCCCAGGCGTCTGTAAAACGTCCGCCCTCGGGCCTGGAGGTTCAACTCCTCCCTTCCACACCGCAGCGCGGGATCTCCGCGCCCTGGTCTCTGACATCCGAACGTTCGATAGCATGGAAGAGGACGCCAGCGTGCGTCCTCTCGTTCCGGGGTAGCCAGATGGCAAAGCGCTCGCTTGTTGAGCGAGTCGTGTGGGAGCTCGATGCTCCCCCCCGGAGCCATTGTTTCATGGAGACATGAATCCATCCAAAGGCTTCAATTTGCCTGAAATTCGTGGACATAAAGAGTCTTCGAGCAGGCCAGAAAGAAAATCAAAAAACGAGAAACTTTATCCTTGCATGGTTCGTCGAAGCAGCGTAGTAACCACCCCACAGGAACTCGCCATGACACTCCGCCCGACCAACGACCAACCCCTGAGCAAGAAGCCCACCACGTGGGACGGTCTTGCTCTGGTCCAGGTAGCGCCTTTGGCCGGGCGCGTCGAGAGCGAACATCCCTTTGCCCATGGCTTCGGCTGCCAGGTCGCCTCGCGCATCGCGAGCGGGCTCGGTACCCTGAAGAATGGCCCCTGAAGCGGCACCAGCGCCCGTCATTTCGTGACGATCGTGAAGGCCGCCCGGGGAAACCTGGAGCGGCCTTCGTCGTCTCCGGGGTCAGCGCACGCCCGACCTGGACTCGCAGCTCGATGGTCGAGCAGCTGTCTCTTAAGCAGCGATGTGAGGGTTCGATTCCCTCCGGGTCCACTCTGTTCGACGCAGGTCGCCGAGCCCGTAGCTCAAAGGTAGAGCGGCCGCCTTTTAAGCGGCTCTGTGGAGGTTCGATTCCTCTCGGGCTCACGAATCGTCTGGTTACTTGCCGGGATCGTCCAACTGGAAGGACAGCGGACTCTGACTCCGCCAACGCAGGTTCGAACCCTGCTCTCGGTTCCACGCGCGGGATAGCCGCGCCTTGCTCTCTGACATCCGAACGTA
Organism: Byssovorax sp.; assembly: GCA_040006075.1. Classification (GTDB taxonomy): domain Bacteria; phylum Myxococcota_A; class Polyangia; order Polyangiales; family Polyangiaceae; genus JANYGI01. Next base: position 32,338 of record JBDTXR010000004.1, read on the forward strand.
CGATAGTAAGCAAGGGGACGCCTGTGCGCGTCTCCCTGTTCCGGGGTAGCTAAATGGTAAAGCGCTCGCCTGTTAAGCGAGTCATCTGGGAGTTCGATTCTCCCCCCCGGAGCCGACGCCCTCGAAGCTCAAGTGGTAGAGCACCTGTTTCGTAAACAGGAGGATCCGGTTCGACTCCGGACGAGGGCTCTCGTTCTCTCTGATCCGTTCTTCCAGTGGCAGGAGCCTGGTCTTTCAAGCCGGGGTACGGGGGTTCGATTCCCCCACGGATCGTGAAGTATTTACGAGGATCGCTAGCAAATCCGGTGATTGCGCGGAACTGAAAATCCCGATAGCTCGGTTCGACCCCGAGGTGATCCACTCTCGTTTCGTTACAGTATCACGTGGGCGTTTCTCATCTGGGAAGAGAGTGGACTGTGCATCCACAAAGGCGGGTTCGATTCCCGTACGCCCACCCAGGGACGGGTCGCTTTTCGCTCGGTTATCCTGCAACGACACTCCGAGCGGGGTTGCTCTTCATCCGTCCTCGATCTTGACCTCTTCTCGCTTACTTCACGCATCGCGTGGGCGTTTCTCATCTGGGAAGGGAGTGGATTGTGAATCCACAAAGGCGGGTTCGATTCCCGTACGCCCAACCAGGACGGGTCGCTGTTGCTCGGTTATCATCTGGGTTGACTCTCCGAGCGGCAGTTTCTTCATCCGTCCAATTACTTTCCAGCACTTCAATTTGCCCGGGTTTCCGGGCCGGAGGGATCGTCATGACCAGCTATCTGAAGCATTTCACGGCGCTCTTCACGCCGCAGTCGGAGAAGGCGCGCGCCGATCAGGTGGTGAACAGCGCGGGCGGGTTCGGGTTCGAGCTCGACAAGTGGGCTCGGCTCGACCGGTGGCTGGTCCTCGGCGTCGAGGGCGCCACGTACTACGCGTCGGAGCAGAAGCTCACGCGGGACAACGCGATCTCGCTCCTCGAGTGCCTGAGCGAGAATGGCCCTCGCACCGTCGCGCGGATCACCGAGATCAGCGTCGCCGGTCGGGCACCGAAGAACGATCCGGCCATCTTCGCTCTGGCGATCGCTGCGGGTCACGAGGATCCGGCGACGCGCAAGGCGGCGCTCGAGGCGCTGCCCAAGGTCGCTCGCTTCGGTACGGATCTCTTCCACTTCGTTCGCGACGTGGAGGGGTTCCGCAAGTGGGGTCGGGGTCTGCGTCGGGCCATCGCGGCCTGGTACAACGACAAGCCGGCCGACAAGGTCGCTTACCAGGCGATCAAGTACCAGCAGCGGGATGGATGGAGTCACAAGGATCTCTTGCGGCTCTCCCACCCGACGGCGGCCACTCCCGAGCACGACGCGCTCTACCGCTGGATCACCGGCGGGCTCGAGGGCCTCGGGCGCGAGAGCGCGCGGGGCAAGGCGATCGCGCCGACCGAGCTGCCGAAGCTGATCCGAGGGTTCGAGTCGCTCCGGGCCTCGACCAACCGCAAGCAGGTCATCGCGCTGATCCGGGAGCACCGGTTCACGCACGAGATGCTGCTCTCGGAGTGGAAGAACGATCCGGAGATCTGGGAGGCTCTGCTGGAGGACATGCCGCAGACCGCCCTGATCCGGAACCTCGGCAAGATGACCGCGATTGGCCTCCTCGCGCCGATGAGCGAAGCGTCCCGCAAGGTGGCGCGACAGCTCACCGAACCCGGGCGCCTGGCGCGTGCGCGCGTTCATCCGATCGCTCTCCTCTCGGCCCTCAAGGTCTATGAGCAGGGGCACGGTGAGCGCGCGCAGCGCCGGGCGAACGCTCTCTCGTGGTCGCCCGACCGGCAGATCGTCGACGCGTTGAACGACGCGTTTTACCTGGCCTTCAAGGAGGTGAAGCCGACCGGGAAGAACCATTTGCTCGCCCTCGACGTCTCGGGCTCGATGGCCTCGGGCGCGATCGCCGGTATCCCCGGCCTCACGCCCCGGGTCGCGAGCGCGGCCATGGCGATGGTGACGGCGCGAGTCGAGCCGGAGTTCGCCGTGGTGGGCTTCACCGCGGCCGCAAAGGGCTACGGTGGTCAGTGGGGCGGCGGCGACGTCGGCCTCACCCCGCTCCCGATCTCGCCGAAGCAGCGGCTCGACGACGTGATCAAGCTGCTCTCCGGCTTGCCCATGGGCGGCACCGACTGCTCGATGCCGATGATCTGGGCCACGAAGAACCGAGTCGTGGTCGACACCTTCGTCATCTACACGGACAACGAGACGTGGGCTGGCCAGGTTCACCCGTTCCAGGCGCTGCGCGACTACCGGCAGAAGATGGGGCGGCCCGCGAGGCTGGTGGTCGTCGGCATGACGGCGACGGGCTTCTCGATCGCCGATCCGAAGGACCCCGGCATGCTCGATGTCGTGGGCTTCGACTCGGCCGCTCCGCAGGTGATCTCGGACTTCACCCGCGGTGACATCAGGTAACGAAGAGAGACGAGCTCCGAGGCTCGTCTCTCGATTCACGCCCCCGAACCCGAGAGGATCAGGGACCGGTTTCCTGAACCGAGCTTTGTGGGTTCGAATCCCGCCGGGGGCACCGCAGTTTTGCAGATGTAGCTCAGTCTGGTAGAGCGCCTAAACACCGTCTTCACCCTCTTTGCCTCGCTCCTCGGAGCTGGGTCGCTCGAGGACGGTTATCGATTCTAATCGGGTTGTCGCGGGTTCGAATCCCGCCATCTGCTCCACAAGATCAAGAACAAGAGAGGAGAAGAAAAGAGCAGAGAATGAATGAGAAGAGTGCTTGACGCGTCGGATACAGGGTGTACAGTCATGGTGACGGCCGAGCCTCCAAAACTCGGGCGAGGGGGTTCGATTCCCTCACACCCTGCGAGGCGGACCGGAGCTCGTGGGTTAACGCATTCCAACCGTAAACCTCCCACGGGCGCTCTTTGCCCGCCGTATTCTTCACCGCAGAGGCGGATCGGAGCGCCGTGATCGACCCCAACCTCGATCGGCGGCGCTCGGGTCCGCCTCGATCCTGGGATCGTAGCTCATCTGGGAGAGCGCCTGACTCGCAGCCAGGAGGCAGCCGGTTCAACTCCGGCCGGTTCCACCGTTCGTTTCGTAGATTCATCACAGTGGTAGCGCATTTGCCCTTGTACGCATCTGGTGAGGCGGCCTGATTGTCGATCAGGTGAGGGGAGTTCGATCCTCCTCTGGGGCGCCGGCGGGCCGGAGATGCTGGGTTAACGGGAAACACATCGATCGCATCGACGTAATGAGGTTCAAATCCTCAGGCCGCAGGCGGGCTCACCCCTTTTTGTGGCAAATCCCAGCTCGCTCTTTGCCTGTCCGAACGGGGTGATAGTTCAATGGGAGAACACTGCCATGGCATGGCAGGAATCGGGGTTCGACTCCCCGCCGCTCCACCAATGCTGCTGAGGCCCAGATAGCGGGGCACCTGCCTGGTATGCAGGAGAGGGCGCGTGCAATTCGCGCGAGCAGCTCCACGAGACGAGGAGAAAGGAGAGAAGCACGAGAACAGTCTGGAACGAGGTTTCGCGGGCATCGTCCAAGGGTAGGGCCACGGTCTTCCACACCGTCGATGCGGGTTCGATTCCCGCTGCCCGCTTCGCGAAGTCTGAAATTTGCGGTGGTAGCTCAGTGGTAGAGTCCGAGCGTGCCAAGCTCGGGACGGGAGTTCGATTCTCCTCCACCGCTCTCGGTGTTTGGTTTCACGAGCCGGATCTCTGGCGAGGAACGGGGTCTGCAAAACCGCGGTTCCGGGTTCGATTCCCGGTCGGCTCTCCGATAGAAGAAGGGAAATGCCCTCGACGCCCAGCGGAAGGGCCGCCGTCTTCTAAACGGCACTTTGCGGGTTCGACTCCCGCCGAGGGCTCTCGCTACCGTGCTCACGATTTGCCATGTCCCCATCTTGCTAGATGGCCCAGGCAGCCAGATTCTCAATCTGGAAACGCGGGTTCGACTCCCGCTGGGGACGCCGGGCTGATTTGCCGACCTGTGGTCCTCTTCGGGGGCCCGCGCCTCGGCGGTCGAGCCTGCCAACGTAGCATCACCCTGTCCGCTCCGCGGAGGACGGCACGGCGGCGCTCGCGAGCTGCGGCACGATCCGCAGCTCTGTTCTCTCTGTCCCGGCGGCCGGGCATCGGGCTACGAACTCGATTGGCGAGGTTCGACTCCTCGCAGAGAGGCCAATCCATCAGCGCCGCGTTCTCACGCGCGGCGCCCTGCCCTCGTTCTCGTGGCACGAGACACAAGCCTCCGAAGCTTGTTGCCCAGGTTCGATTCCTGGCGAGGGCGCCGCAGGAAGGGACGGTCCCAACCGAGGCTCATAATCTCGACTCCGCGGGTTCAATTCCCGCTCCTGCATCCGCGGCGCCTCGAGGCGAGCGGCGGCTCTCATAAGGCTGTCCGTGGAGGTTCGATTCCTCCCGTCGCGACTCATCTGGGTGTGGCTCAATCTGGCAGAGCACCGGTTCCGGGCACCGGGGACTGGAGGTTCGAATCCTCCCATCCAGACCATTTCAGCAGTACAATTCCATCTGGGTGTGGCTCAATCTGGTCAGAGCACCGGTTCGGGGAACCGGGGACTGGAGGTTCAAATCCTCTCACCCAGACCACGCGGGACGAGCAAGCTGGTGAATGCGCCGGTCCCACAAACCGGTCTCGCAGGGTTCGATCCCCTGGTCCCGCACGAACGAAGGAGTATTTACGTCGGGGCAGGACGGTACGGTGACCTGAGCTCTCTGATAAGGAGCTCGCTCCGGGTTCGACTCCCGGCTGCCCCACCATCGCGACAAACGCAGGGCTCGCTCTCTGGGAGAGCACCGGCTCGACAAGCCGGATCAGGTGAGTTCGATCCTCACGCCCTGCACCGTTCGAGGTTTCACATCCATGTGGCGTAACTGGCAACCGCGGCGGTCTCAGAAACCGTTTTTGGGGGTTCGACTCCCCCCATGGATATTTCACGGCACTGTGGCGAAATGGCAAACGTGGCGGACTGAGATTCCGTGCCCGAGAGGGTTTGTGGGTTCGATTCCCACCAGTGCTACCGATCGATGAACCATGCTCGGGTGACGTAAATGGCAAACGTGGCCGCCTCAAAAACGGTCGATTGCGGGTTCGAGTCCCGCCCCGAGCACCGGGTGGATCTTCTGGGCGATGGTCGCTCAGGGGCTGCCCATCTCCCGTTCGGCGCGCGAGCGCCTGGAGAGCTGTGATGAAGATGAGGCGAAGCTAGAGGAACGAGGTGGACCATGATCGCGCTGACGCTGTTGCTCACTCCGTGGATGAGGCCCCACAAGATCATTTCATGGCAGGTCGCCGTGACGATGAGCTTCCTGGGAAAGGTCGAGGTCATCGAGGAGTACGACGAGGAGATCGCCTCTCCGTCGCTCTCCATCCGCGCGCCCGCCGTGGTCCGCTTGAAGCGGCCCCTCGGCGGGATGAAGCGTGGAGTGAAGTTCTCGCGCAACAATGTCTTCGCGCGCGACGATTTTCGCTGCCAGTACTGCGGCGCGCGGAAGTCGGCGCGGGAGCTGAACTACGACCACGTCGTGCCCCGCGTTCAGGGCGGCGCGACGGTCTGGGACAACATCGTCGCCTCTTGCTACGACTGCAACGGCAAGAAGCGTGGTCGGACCCCGGAGCAAGCCGGGATGAAGCTGCTCCGGACCCCGGTGAAGCCCCGCTCGCTGCCGATGACCACGGTCCTCTCGCGGGAGGGAAACCACCCGGAGTCGTGGCTCCACTACTGCTGAGCCAACCTCGCTCCCGCTCGCCGTTCTTGCAGAGCGGGAGCGAGGTCTCTCCTCTCGAATCTGCTGGAAGATGAATCGGCCAGGGGCCGGACCTGCTTGGAAAGCAGCGTGCACCTCGACAGGGGTGTGGGGATCGAGACCTCCATCTTCCGCTCTCACGTTTCACATGGAAGCTGAACCGGCATGGTGTCGGGCCCGGTTGCTACCCGGTGCGTGCCCTCCAGGGTATGGTGTTCGATTCACCCGGCTTCCGCCGACGGGCCGTGATGATCGCGTTCCATTCGGGGATCGTCCAAGGGCAGGACGGGGGTTTTTGACACCTCAAATCGTGGTTCGAATCCACGTCTCCGAGCCAGCCTTCCAGTCTATCGTTCGCTCGGGTGTCAGGGGTCGATCTTCTTGCGGCCCTGGCCGATGACGAAGACCTCGACGCTGCTGGCGCGCGTGCCCTCGGGCTTGATGGTCCGCACCTCGTCGAAGAGGGCGCGCAACGCCTCGCGCGCTTTGATGAAGTCTTCGCTCATGAAGAGCTTGCCGACGAACGAGCCGCCGGGCGCGCCGAGCGCCTTCGCGATCTCGACGGCGCGCATGAAGAGCTCGAAGCTGCGCGCCTGATCGGCGACCTTGCTGCCGCTGGTGGAGGGCGCCATGTCGGAGAGCACCACGTCGTAGGGCGCGAACAGCGCGAGCGCGTCGTTGGCGAGCGAGAGCGCGTCGCCCTGCACGATGTGCGCGTTGGGGCCGAGGCTGCCCTGGATCTCCGAGAGATCGATCGCCAGGAGCTTGCCGCTCGGCGCGATCTTCTTCGCGGCGTACATCGACCACGAGCCGGGGGCGGCGCCGAGATCGAGCACGCGCTGGCCGCTCTTGAGCAGGCGGACGCGGCGATCGATCTCTTCGAGCTTGAAGACGCTGCGCGCGGGATAGCCCTGCGCCTTGGCCGCTTTCGTGAACGAGTCGGCGCGCTGGTACAGGTTCTTCGACTTCGACATGGCGGGCTGCTCTCCAAAAAGAAGAAGCCCCCCTCACCGCAAAGGGCAAGGAGGGCTTCGCTCAGAAAAGCCTGGGAATCAGGCCTTCTTCTTGCCGGCGTTCTTCTTCTTCACCGCGCCGCGGATGACGACGAGGCCGCCGTCGGGGCCCGGGACCGCGCCCTCGATCAGGACGAGATCGTCCTCGAGGATGAGCTTGGCGACCTTGATGTTGAGCATGCTCACCGTCTCGGCGCCGTAGTGGCCGGGCATCTTGAGGCCGGGGAGCGTGCGACCGGGGGTCATGTTGGTACCGATCGAGCCGCCGTGGCGGAAGTACTCGTGCGTGCCGTGCGAGCTGACGCCGCCGGCGAACCCCCACTTGCGAACGACGCCGGTGAAGCCGCGACCGCGCGAGGTACCCTGCGCGTCGACGATCTGGCCAGCCTCGAAGATCTGATCGAGCGGCAGCTTCTGGCCGACCTCGTACTTGGCGGCGTGCTCGGCGGAGCAGCGCATCTCTTTGATCCAGCGCTTCGGCGTCTGGCCGGCCTTCTTGAGGAAGCCGAGGACGGGCTTCTTCGTGCTCTTCTCTTTGCGCTCGCCGAGGCCGAGGATGAGGGCGCTGTACTTGTCCTTCTCGAGCGTGCGCTTGCCGAGGACGACGCAGCCGCCCTGAACGACGGTCACGCGGATGACCTCGCCCTTGTCGTCGAAGATCTGCGTCATGCCGATCTTCTTGCCGATGATGCCGGGATTCTGGTTCATGATTCGGTCTGTCTCTTCGCTCCGAAGCGTGATGCGCTGGACGCGCGTGATGCCGCAGGGTGCGGACCCTCTTCGCCTCCGTGAGGCCGGTTCGGAGCGGTGAACCGGGGCGGCAATGCGCCAGGCAGGTCGGGGGCGCGCATTCTACTCACGGGAGGCCGAAGGGAAAGCGAAAGCGTCGCGGCTCGCGCTCGCTCGCAGGAACCTGCTCGAAATGCGCGGTGATTCCGCGCTCCCGCCGCGCCGGAGGCGAAGGAGATCGCGCTGACCCCGGCGACCGGCGCCGCGAAGCAATAAAAAAGGCCGGGATCGCCGGCCTTTTTCGCGGATTGGGCAGCTCACTGCCCCTGTCGGTTCAGCTGCCTACGTTGATGGTCCCCTTCACCATGGCCATCCCGCACTGGAAGCCGTACTTGCCCTCTTTGTCGAACTTCACCGGGATCTCGACCGGGGTGTTCTGGGGCAAGTCTTTCTTGATGTTGAGGTCGGGGATCACGACCTGAGCGAGGCAGTCGGCCTTCGTGGTTCGAGTGAACACGAGGACGACTTGCTCCCCCTTCTTCACGTCGACCGTCGCGGGCGAGTAGCCCTCGACGGTGGCGGTGACGGGGATGCGGCGACCGACGACGGTCGACGTTTGAGCGACGGTGGCGGTGTTCGTCGACGCTTGCGCGGTGGCCTCGGAGGGCTTGCTGCAGGCGGCCTGGACGAAGACGGCGGTGGTGGCGAGGAGGAGAGCGGCGAGGCCGCTGATCGTGTGTTGCTTACCTGGTGGCATCATGGAGGCTCGTTTTTCCCCCACCCTCGCGCCCGCGTCAAGGCGATCGACGCGCTCGTGGTCTTGACCGTACTCTTTGCCCGGGATGCCTGGTCCGGTAGAGGAAACGGTCATGCTTCGCCGGATCCTGGCCTCGTTCGCCCTCGCGCTCGCCGCGTGCTCGAACGTCGCGCCGCCGGCTCCTCCGCTCGGCGAGCCCGCTCCGCGCGCGCCCTCGGTCGCCTCGGCTCCGCCCGTCGTCGCGGCCGCGGCGTTCACTCCGCTGGCCGCGCCGACCGAGTGCGCCGACAGCCCGGCGATCGCTGTGTTCGCCGCGCCGCTCGCGCCTCGGGTCGGCGCGCCGCTGCGGATCCTCGCGGTCGCGAGCGCCCCGCTCGACGCCGCGCTCGTGGTCCACGATCCCTCGGGTGCGCCCGTCGTCGTCGCGACCGAGCGCCATGGAGCCGCGCCGTTCTGGTGGTACGCCGAGCTTCCGGCCGCCGCCGTCGGCGAGTACCGCGTCGTCCTCCAGCGCGTTGGGGACGCCGAGGCGTCCCCCATCGCCGCGTGCCGCACCCTCTCCGTCGAGGTCGATCCCGCGCCGCCGAAGCGCACCGCGTGGAGCGCCGCGTGGGGCGTGCGCGCCGCGTGGACCGAGGCCTACGAGAACCTCTACTCGGCGTGGATCGAGAAGCTCTTCGACGCCCCGCTCGCCGAGCAGCCCGCGTGGCCCGCGCTGCAGGAGGTGCTCCACGATCGCGCTCGCAACTTCCTCCACGACGATCGCGGCGAGGGCGAGGACGACGACGGCCAGGGCGCCCCGGTGCTCCAGCCCGACTGCGCCGATTTGCCCTATTTTCTCCGTGGTTATTTCGCTTTCAAGCTCGGCTTGCCCTTCGCGTACTCCACCTGCACGCGCGGCGGCTGGGGCTCGCCGCCGACCTGCTCGCACCGACGATCGAACCTCAACCCGGTGCCGCAGCGGACGAGCGCGGTCTCCACCTTCACCGACTTCCTGCGGATCACAGTGGCCAACACCGTCCACTCCGGTACCGGTCGTGCTCCAGCGGAGGACGATGGTGGCGACTATTACCCGATCCGCCTCTCGTTCGAGGGGCTGCGGCCGGGCACCATCTACGCCGATCCGTACGGGCACATCCTGGTCGTCGCCAAGCGCATCCCGCAGACGGCGGAGTCCGGAGGCGTGCTCCTCGCGGTCGACGGTCAGCCCGACGGTACCGTCGCGCGCAAGCGCTTCTGGGCGGGCAACTTTCTCTTCGCCGTCGATCCGGCGCTCGGCAGCGCGGGGTTCAAGCGCTTCCGTCCTCTCGTGATCGATCACGCGCAGGTGAAGGCGCTCTCCAACGCGGAGATCGCCGCGGCGCCGGTGTACGGCGACTTCGCGCTGGATCAGTACGCGGCCGGCGCCACGGGCTTCTACGATCGCATGGACGACGTGCTCTCGCCCTCGCCGCTCGATCCGGCGACGGCGATGCTCGAGCGGGTGCAGGCGCTCGACGAGCAGGTGCGCGCGCGGGTGCTCTCGGTGCAGAACGGGCAGAAGCATTTTGCCGGCGGCCACGGCGCGCGGATCGCGATGCCGAAGGGCGCGACGATCTTCGAGACCGACGGGGACTGGGAAGATTTCTCCACGCCCTCGCGCGATCTGCGGCTCCTGATCGCGGTCGATCTCGTGCAGGGGTTCCCGGCTCTCGTGGCGCGTCGTCCCGCCCGCTTCGCGATGCCGACGGGCAAGAGCGTCACGGATCTCGAGGGCGAGCTCGACGCGCTCCTCGACGCCGAGCTCCACAAGCGCTCGGTGAGCTACGCGCGCAGCGACGGCGCGCCGTTCACGATCACCCTCGCCGACGTGGTCGCGCGCGCGCCCGATCTCGAGGTGGCCTACAACCCCAACGACTGCCCCGAGGTGCGCTGGGGCGCGCCGGCCGGGAGCGCCGAGATCGCCACGTGCAAGCGCCGCGCGCCCGCAGGCCAGGCCGCGCAGATGCGGGCGGTGCGCCCCTGGTTTCACGATCGCAAGCGGCCGCCGCGCGGATAAGCTCGCGGGACCGCGATGTTGATCTTGCCGTACGGCCACGACAAATCGGTCTACGGAAACCAGTGGATCACCTGGCTCCTGATCGCGATCAACGTCGTGGTCTTCGCGGTGGCGACGCTGATGGATCGCGGCGCCAACGAGCGGATCCGCGCCGCGGTCGACGCGCTGGACAGCGCCCACGAGATCTACCCCGAGGCCCGCGTCCCCTCGTCCGTCTTCGCGCCCCTCACGCCGCGGCTCCGGGCGGTGCTCGCGTTCATCACCTCCGACGATCCCGACGACGCCGACGCCGACGGTTCGTTCGAGCTGCGCAAGGCGGCGCGGCGCCTCGTCGCGGCCGTGGGCGACAGGCCCACTGTTCGCTTCGGGTACACGCCGGGGAGGCCGCGCGCTCTCGGCTTCTTCTCCAGTGCCTTCATGCACGCCGACATCTTCCACCTCGCCGGCAACATGCTGTTTCTCTGGATCGTGGGGACGGTGATCGAGTGTTACTGGGAGATGCTCCCGTTCGCGATCCTCTACGCGATCTCGGCGGCGACTGGCACGCTCGCCCACCACCTCGCGGCGCCGACCAGCATGATCCCGCTGGTGGGCGCGTCGGGCGCGATCGCCGGGCTGATGGGGGCCTTTCTGGTGGGTCACCCGCGGACCCGGGTGAAGATCTTCTTTTTCCCCTGGATCCTGCGCCCCCACTACCTGACTCGACCCGTGCCCGTCTGGCTGCTTCTCCCCGGTTGGTTCCTGCTCCAGCTCTACTTTGGAGTCGAGGCCTCCGGCGGAAACGGCGACGGCGTGGCGTACTGGGCCCACGTGGGCGGGTTCCTCACCGGGGTGGCCGGCGCGGTGATCATGAAGCTGGGCGGGTGGGTGGTCTACGACGCGGCGGAGCTCCTGAAGAAAGAGAGCGCTTGAGGGCGGGTGATCCAGGCGCCGGTGGTGGTACGCTGCGGCCGATGCGAGACCGGCTCCGGGCGATGGTGGGTGTGGTGCTCTGGAGCGATTTGCAGGCGCACGCGAAGCGCGACGCGGTGATCGTCGTCGCCGCGGGGCTCGACCTCGTCGACGCCGGCGCGGCGCTGGCCGAGAACGACGCGGCGCGGGTGGAGCAGTGGATTCAGGCGGGGCTGCTCAACAAGCCCACGGCCGAGGATCTCGAGCGGTGGTCAATCGATCGCGCGGCCCGCTTCGACTCGCTGATCGTGGCGCCCTTCGTGCTGATCCGCGCGCGCGAGCGGCCGGCCTCCGAGAGCAACTGAAGCGATCGCCCGCGCCGCTCGGCGCGGTCCGCGTATGCTCCGTCGACCGCGGGGATCGTCGATCGATCACCGTCCTCGAACCGGAGAGCAAAGATGAGCGGCTATCGAATCATGTCCTTCGACGGCGGTCCGGCGGCGCTGACCGTGGTCCCGTGCCTGATCGAGATCGAGCGCAAGAACCCGGGATTCATCGCGGCGACGAGGCTCTTCGTCGGCGCGTCGTCGGGCGCGTGGACCGCCCTCTACCTCGCGCGCAACATGCGCCTCGTCGACTCGGGCAAGATCACCGGGCTCCAGCTCCTGCAGAGTTGCCTGACGTTCCTGGAGAGCTCGCTCGCGGCGATGATTCCGCCTGACCCCCGCGGGTTGGTGGACGCGTGGATCAACTTCGTGCTCGGCGAGACTCCGCTCTACTCGTACCAGGGTTACGGCAGCGACGCGCCCTGCGGCGGCGTGCAAGGGTTGATGATCGAGCCGGCGAACTACGGCAAGGACCAGCTCGGGAGCCTCACCTCGCGGCGCGTGGTGGTGATCGCGGGGCGGATGAGCGCGCCCTGGGCGCCCCGGGTCTACGACAGCGCCGAGCCCGCGGACGCCGAGGAGGCGCTCTACGACGTCGCGCTGCGCAGCGGCTCGTTCCCGATGGCGTTCCCGATCCGCGACGGGCAGGTCGACGGCGCGCTGTACACCAACAACGCGGCGATGGTCGGCCTGGTGCAAGCGCTGGCCGGGACAAGGGCGGTCGAGCCGGTTTCACTCGCCGACGCGATCCTGTTCACGCTCGGTACCGACGACGGGAGCAGCAACCTTTCGAACCTCCTCGTGCCGGGAAGGCGCGAGGACGGCGCCGCGCCCGAGGCCGCAGAGAGCGAGGAAGACAAGGTCACGCTGGAGGCGCTCTCCGTCGCGAAGAAGGTTCAAGGGATCAGGGATCGGATGCCCGCTATCGAGGCGCAGATGGAGGACATCCTGCGCGCCCTCACCCACGGCCAGAAGCCGCTCTTCGACGATCGCACCGCGGAAGCCTTGAGGCAGATGCGGCTGCGGATCGGCCTCCGCACGAGCAAGCTGGCGTCGGATCTCGCCGGCCCGAAGGGGAGCCCCGCGCCCGACGGGACAGCGCCTTCGCCGCCTCCGCCGGAGCAGGGCTGGGGGTGGATCCCCTGGCTCGTTTCCCCGGTGAATGTGCTGTTTCTCGCTCAGGTGCTGTTCAACAGCCAGGGTCGTGGCGTGGGCGATCAGTGCCAGAAGCTGCTTGGCAATCGATCGCTTCGCCTCGGGCCGGTCACCCTCCTCGCCAGCAACGAGGCGGCTTTGCTCCTGCTCCTCGGCGCCCACGACGTCGTGAGCAAGCTCGGCGATCTGACCGCCTCGCTGTGGCGGGTGACGTGGCCGGCGTTCGTGGTGCGGGATCTGGGGTTCGTGCCCGGGTTCAAGCAGTCGAACACCTGGGTGACCTCGGTGTGGATGAAGGGGCCTTGAAGCCTCGGAAGGCCGCGTCGAGCGCGAGCTCGCCGGTCACGCCCACCTGATCGGGGGGAGGATCCTTCCGCGGCGGCGCGCTCTTTCCGGCGAGGAGAGCGAGGCTTGGACGCCCGCTCGCGTGGGGGCTACGCTCCCTCGGTGCCCCACCTCCCCCGACTCGCCCGAGTCACCCGCGCGCTCGCCCTCGCGGGCCTCGTGGTCGCCTCGGCGGCCTGCGTCCAGAAGCCGACCATGAAGCTCGATCACGCCGAGATCTCGGGCGTGCGCGTCGGCTTCCCGCCGAGCCTCGGCGTGCTCATGAACATCGTCGTCGCGGTCGATAACCCGAACTCGTACGACATCGCGATCCGGGCCGTGCGCGGGCAGGTCGTCCTCGCGAACATGTACACGCTGCCCGTGAATTTTCGCGCGCCGAACAACGGCGTCTGGCTGCGCTCGGGCGTGATCTCGCGCATGGCCGTGCCGGTCGACATCCCGGTCCAGCTCGCGGTCCAGCTCCTTCAAAACGGGATGTCGATGCCGACGATCTCCTACCGCTTCATCGGCCACGCCGACGTCACCGCGACCAGCACGCTCCAGCTCGAGAAGGACGACTATTCGGTGAACGAGTGGGGGATCATGACCCGGCAGCAGCTCGCCGCGGCGCTGGGCTGGGGCTTTTGATCAGGGCTTCTTGACGCCGAGGAAGCTGGCGAGAGCAGGGTAGTCGCGGTCCTCGACGGCGCCCTCGATCACGCAGGCCACCTGGCCGCTGGGGGCGACCAGGGCTTGCAGCGGGAGCTGCGGAGGATCCTTGACGTTGAGCGCCGCGAGCCAGCCGGAGCGGCCTTCGCCCTCGGGGAGCCAGTACGAGGCGCGCACGCCGTTCTTCGGTTGAGCCTCGATGAAGCGCTGGAGCTGGCGCTCGTCGTCGTCCATCGAAACAAAAGCAAAGTCGATGAGCACGCCGGCGGCAGCGAGCTTGTCGCGCCAGCTCACGAGGCGCGGCATCTCTTCCTTGCAGGGGCCGCACCAGGCTGCCCAGAAGTTGACCCAGACCCATTTGCCGACGCCGAAGGGCACGGGGACGGGCGGAGCGTCGTTGCCTGGAGCGGCGACGGCCCGGGGGTTTCCCTTCGGCGCGGGGCGCGGCGACTGCCCCGCACAGAGCTGGCGAGGTGCGGTGTTGACCGGGGCGACCGGGTGCGCGGTGGGCGGGGGAGCGCCCGAGTCGCGCGCGGCGACGGCGTCCCCGCCGCGGCCGGTGGGAGGCGGGGGAGGAGGCAAGCTGCTCTTGCCGCCGCCGCCGTCGCAGCCGGAGAGCAGGGCCGCGACGAGGGCGGTGACCGTCAGGGAAGGGCGCAGGGAGATCATCAACGCTTCTCCGCGGTGGCGGCGGGGGCGAGCGGGTAGGAGAGCGTATCGAACAGCCACTCTTTGTTCTTCGCGACCTCGCCCGTGAGCTTCTCGACCATGCCAGAGCGGCGCTCGAAGAGGCGGTATCCCTCGCGTGGGCGGAGGTAGCCGCGGGCCTTGGGGTGCTTCTCGAACAGGGCCTCTTCGCCCATCTTCTCGGCCCAGCTCGCGTAGCGGGCGCGGTTCTCGAGGAGCGCCTTGACCAGGAAGGGCATGATCACCGAGAAGTCGCCCTGCATGCTCTCGGTGGTGCTCTGGTAGGTGGCGCGGTCGACCTTGCCCCAGGTGACGGCCTCGGAAGGCGGGCACGAGGACAGCGATCCATCGGTGATCGGCGCCGAGACGATCTGCACGTCGAACGAGTAGCCCTGGATGTTCGGGAGGCCAAGGACCTGGCCGAGGGCGGGCTCGGGCTGGAGGTTGTAGTTCTTGGGGACGCCGCCGCCGAGGACCAGCGTGGCGAGGGCCTGGGTGGGCTGATCGAAGAGGCCCCAGAAGTGGTAGGCGCAGGCCTCGAACACCTCGGCGTGGAGGTCGAGATCGAAGTCGTAGCTCTTGATGAGCCCGGCCTTCTTCATGGCCCAGAGCTTCATGGAGTTGAGGAAGACGCTGCCGTCGCCCGGGGCGCCGACGAAGATGGGAATGGCCATCTGGTGGCAGCGGGCGAGGAGGCCGGTCGCGACGCCGTTCTGGGCCTCTTGCGCGGCGTATTTCGCGCCCAGGAGATACCGCATCTCGGTGCCCGTCATCCGCTTCTGGAACTCCGGGAGCTGCAAGCACGCGCTGATGAAGCGGTCCTGGTGCAACAGCACGTCTTCGTCGAAGGCCATGTCGGTGACGCGGATGGTCTTCTCGTCGCGGAGCGCGCCGTCGTCGCCGAAGATGGGGACCTCGTGGATCGGGCCCTCTTTGTAGGCGTCGAGGCTCCGGTGGCCGTCGTGGTAACAGATGGCGTCCGTCATGCTGAGGTAAGCGACCCAGCCCGTCTCGATCAGCGGATTCAACCAGACCTGGTGCTGTCCCGAGACGGTGATCGGCCCCGAGACGGCGACCGTGAGCGGGCAGCCCGAGCCGATGGCCTCGTCGAGGATCCCGTAAATCCGGCGGAGAAACGCGCCGCCGAAGGCCGGGAGACAGTGGGTGAGGAGATCGCCCGTCGTGGTGGTCTCGTCGATGCGGCGAACGACGACCGGGCGGCGGGGACCGCCTTGAGCCGGGGCCTGGCCACCGGGTTCCTGACAGGGATGCTTGGCGCTCATGGTGGCGCGACTATGGCAAATCCCGGGGCAAATCGCAATTCGCGAATGCCCTCAGGCGAGTCACAATTGACAGTCGACCCACGAGACGAATGCGCTGCGGTTGATGGCCTCGGCGGCGCATTTCTTTGGATCGCGCGAGACGTTCCACTGGCAGTACTCGGGGCCGAGCTGGGCGAACTCGTTGCCGAGCCAGAGCATGCCTACCTGCTTGTCGAGATCGGCGTCCTTGAACTTGTCGCCGATCTCGAAGAGCACGGAGTTGGCGCGCTTGTGGGAGAGGGCGCGGTTGAGATCGGGAGTGCCGGTCTTCGAGGCGCGCGCCACCACGAAGAAATAGCGGCCGCCGCGGCGGTCGACCCAGAGATCGTCGATGACCTTCTTGCCGCCCTCGTCGAGCTTCTCCGAGCCGTCGTCGAACATGATCACCGCGCCGCGGTCCTTGAGCGGGGTGAAGAGGGCGTTGAAGTCCTCGTCGCTGATCGAGGCCAGCGTCTTCACGTCGGCCGGCTGGCAGCCGTGGCGCGAGTCGGCTCCGACGAGGCCACACGCGTTGAGGACGCGCTGGAGCACCTGCTTGAACGGAGGGGTGCAATACGGTGCCTCCGCGTCGTTGGCGATGGCGACCTTGTCCTTCGGCTCTTCGGTGGCGCCGGTCTTCAGGCGCTCTCCCGCGGCCGAGACCTGGCCCTGGAGCGCGAACACCGAGGCCACGAGAGCGACGCAGCCGGCCGAGAGCCCGACGATGCCTGAACCCTTCATGTCACTTGACCTCCAGCGCGGGCGCGAGCTTGCGCATGGTGTAGGCGAGGCCCATGTCGGCGTCCTCGTCGCAGAGCTTGGTGTCACCGACGAAGAGCTGAGGCGTGGTGACCGGGAGCTTGTTGTTGACGATGAAGCGAAGCACCTTGTCGAGCCGGAGCTTGGTCTCCTTGCTGTCGATGCAGGCGTCGAGGCCGGGGTAGCGGGCGTTGATCATCGCCCGGACGCTGGCGGGGCCGGCGGCGGTCTTGGCCGTAGCGAGGATGTCTTCCTGGTTCTCGTACGCCCACTCGAGGACCTGCATGGCCCGGTGATCGCTGCACAGAATGGCCTTCGACACCGCGCAGGAGCCCGGGTGGAAGGGGCGCTCGACCATCCAGTTGCAGTCGTTGTCGAGAGGGAAGAGGACCAGGGTGATATCCAGTTTGTCGAGGAAACCCTCGGCGGCGAGGCGCTGGTGAACGGCCTTGCACGTGGGGCAGAGGGGGTCGACGAAGAAGGTCACGGGCTGGACGGCGCCCGGAGGAGTGATGTGGATCAGCGGATCGGCGGCCGTGGCCGGCTTCTCGAGCTTTCCACACGAGGTGATGTACGTGGAGTAGCTGGGCAGGGCGCTGATGTAGAGCAGCGCCGGGGTGATGGTGAAGAGGCCGAGCGCCGCGAACCAGAGCGGGACGAGCCAGGTGCCGTCGGGCCGCGCCTCGTTCTTGCGGGCCTCGGCGCTGAGTCCGTACGGCTCTTCGTCGATGAGCGTTTTGTCGGCCCCACCGCCAGGATACCCCGGGCGCGCCGGCCGTGGAGTCGGCGGCTGCGCGCGCCGATCGAGGACGAAGAGGGCGATCGCGGCGATGGCGAGGACGGTGGAAGAGACGTAAATCCCGACGCAGACCTTGCAGAAATGGCCGAGGCGGAGCGCGGAGATGGTCCCCATCAGGATCGACGCGAGCAGGGGAGTGACCCCGACCAGCGCGAAGAACAGGGGCGCGCGGCGCGGCGCGGTGCGGCCCGCGAGGAGCAAGTAGAGCGCGAACGCGGCGAAGAAGCAGAAAGAGCCGACCGCGAAGAGGGCGATGGGCACGCCGCCCCAGTACTTGTCGCGGAACAGCGCCGCGAAGGGGCTGTACATGGCGACGCGGCAGGCGTTGTCGGCCGTGGCCTCGGCGCCGAGACCCGGGACGTAGCTGCAATGCACGTCGTGGATCTGGCGATCGAGGTGCTTGGTGTAGTCGACCGACGAGAGCGCGGCGAACGTGAGGCCGAGGAGCGAAGCCGCCAGCGCCACTGCGGCCGGCAAGCGAGGAGAGGCGCCGGACATGGGTCAGGCCTTACGCGCATCGGCGAGCAGGGTCAATTGGGTCCCAGGATTGGCATTTGCGTCTCGATCTCCCGAGCGTTTCTTCTCACGACGTCACGCCTTCGCCGCCTTGGTCTCGATGTGGAAGGCCGGCGGCGCGATGCGTTCGCTCTGGCACTTCGGGCAGCTCCCCGGGGCCGTGTAGCGGTGGCGGTCCTTGAAGACGAAGCTGCACGAAAGGCACTCGGCCGGCTTGACCACGAGGCGTTCGCCCTTCGCTTTGAGGGATTTCTCGAGGTGCTCGAGGTGCTTCGGGATCTCTTTCTCGCTCATCCCGGCGCGGGCGGAGAGATCTTTCGAGGTCTTCGGGGCGCCGAGGAGGGCCTCGTGGAGGGCCGCGCGCGGCGTGACGGTGCGCTCGGGCGCGAGGGCGGGAGGTTTGCTCGGCATGGCGCGACGAGCGTACGGCAGGCGCGGCGCGGCGACGAGCGCGGCCGATCAGAGCTCGACGAAGGTGAGGCCGCCGCCGGGGGCGGGATCGAGGAGGTAGCTCGCGCGCTCGAGGACCAGGAGGCAGAGCGGGCTCTCGCTCGATGGGCGAGCCGTGCGCGTGCCGGCGCCCGCGGCGGCGTGGACCGCGCCGTCGACCGAGCGGATGGCCCAGTCGCGGCGGTGGCCGTCGTCGCGGCGGCAGGTGCCGAGGCGCGCGGCGACCGCGGGCGAGGGGAGATCGATCGGCGTTACCGCCTCGACGGTCGCGCCCTCGTGGCGCGGCGCGAAGGCGAGATCGACGAGGCGGCAGCGGGCGCGATCGCCGGGCGCGGCGACGAGGATCGCGACGTGGAGGACGCCGGATCGCTCGGCGAAGAGGGCCGGCGGCCCTTCGTCGAGCGGCTCGGCGTCGTCCACGGTGATCTCGTCGAAGCGCCGCGGAGGGCCGCGGCCGTCGATGAGGGCGTGGTGGATCCGGACGCGTCCCGCGGCGGATTCGACGAGCACGACGTGACGGAAGCGCGAGCCGGTACCGGGCTGCGCGGCGACCGCGCCGCTCACCGCGACGAACGAGAGCGCCAGGCTCCACGCGACGCGCCCCTCGGCGTCGGAGGCGAACTGGCCGTCGCTGAAGCGGGTGAGCGCGAGGAGCCCGCCGGCGGGATCGCGCCCGATCACGAAGAGATCGAGATCGTGATCCGGGTGCTGCACGGCCGGGGCGAGCACGGCGTCGGGCGTGAAATCCAGGGCGAGGCGCGCCGGGGGATCGCCGTTCGTTGGAGCAGCAACGATCGCCGCGCCCTCGCCGAACGCGACCCACCCGAACCAGTCGTCGCGCAGGGACTGCTCGGCGAGGGGGCTGGCGAGGCCCGAGGCCGACGGCGCCGCGGCGACGAGGCGGGTGACGCTGCGCCGGGCGAGGCCGGTGAACGGGGCGACGCGAGGCTCGAACGAGGCGAAGAAGACGGCGCTGTCGTCGCCGTCGCGGTGGATCCAGGCGGCGGCGATCTCCGGCTCGCCGCCCGCGACGCCGCCGAGGTGGACGACGGCGCTGGCCGCGCGGAGCGGGGTGACCGTGATCTCGAGCGGCGCGGCGTCGAGGACGAGAGGGCCCCACGCCAGGCGCGATTCGACGACGTAGCGGCCCGGCGCGCCGAGCCGCGCGAGCTCGCCGAGGCAGAGGCGACCGCGCCACGCGCCGCCCGGCGGGATGGCGACGAGGACCGCGGCGCTGTCGGGGAGCGGCCGGCTGGGGCGGCCCCGCGCGAGGCTGAGCCGATCGAAGGCGAAGCGATCGCCGGGGCCGGGGCCGGTGACGCTGAACGTCGGCTGCCAGTTGGCGATCGACTCCGGATCGGGCAGCTCGACGGGGGTGCGCCCGCGGTTCACCAGCGCGAGATCGAGGACGATGTCTTCGCCCGCGACGAAGCGCGGCGACGCGGCGCCGAGGAGGTACGCGAGGGCGGGCGCCGCCGGTGGCTCCGATCCTGGAATGGGCATGTCTCGTTGGCGCGCGGCCGGGTCGCGTCGGGCGAGGCGGCCGAGAATTCCCCTTTCTTTACCGTGAACTCGCCGCTGTGGGCCGGCAATAAAGCGGGGAGCAGGAAGTGGCCGCACGTTGACGCCCGCCCGCGCTCGGCTAGACGCTCGCGCTGTGTCCCTCGTCCCGCGACGCTCGCCCGATCAGTCGCTGACCAACCGGCTCGGCTACCGGATCGATCGGTTCCTCGGCTTGCACCCGGCCGTGCAGCTCGCGGCGGTGCTCAACGTCGCCGTCGTCCTGGCCTTCCTCTTCGGCTGCACGATCTACGTGCTCGACGCGCCGAGCGGCGCCGACGGCGGTGTTCACAGCCTCGCCGAGGGGTTCTGGTGGGCGATCACCAGGCTGCTCGACGGCGGCACGGTGGCCAGCGACGGGCGCACCGGCTTCGCGCGGCAGGTGTTCGGGATCGGCGTGACGCTGCTCGGGCTGGTCGCGGTGACGGTGCTCACCGGCGCGTTCGCGTCGAGCTTCTCGGATCGCCTCTCGTCGATCCGGCGCGGCTCGCTCCCGGTCTTCGAGAGCGGCCACGTGCTCTTGCTCGGGTGGAACGCGCACGCGGGCGTGATCGTGCGCGAGCTCGGCCGGACCGGGAAGCGGATCCGCCTGGTGATCGTGGCCGATCGCGATCGCGACGTGATCGAGGAGGGCGTGCGCGAGCAGCTCCTCGGGCGGAAGCACCGGCTCACGGTGGTGGTGCGCCACGGCGATCCGGCGACGGTGGCGGCGGTGCGCAAGGCCGCCGCGCGCCGCGCCCGCGCCGTGGTGATCTTGCCCGACAGCGACGTGGGCCACTGCCACGATCGCGCGGCGCTGCGCTCGCTCCTGGCGCTCGAGCGCGTCCTCGGCGATCGGGCCGAGCGGCCGCACATCATCGTCGAGGTCGCGAGCCAGAGCGGCCGCGAGATGGTGCGCCTGTGCGAGGGCGCGGGGCGCGACGTCGTCGTCGTCGAGGCCCACGGCGTCAACGCGCGGGTGCTCGCGCAGTCGGTGCGGCAGCGCGGCGCCTTCGGCGTGGCGCGGGCGATCCTCTCGCTCGACTCGCTCTCGATTTACGATTACCCGCCGGCGCTCTTCACCGGGCTCACCTTCGACGACGCCCACGCCTCGATCCGCAGCGGGATCCTCGTCGGCCTCCTCCGCGGCGACGCGCCGCTGCTCTCACCGCCGGGCGAGACGCTGATCAGCCCCGACGATCAGCTCCTCGTCTTCAGCGATCAGGACGTGCGCCCGCGCATCGCCGGGGTGCCCGAGCGGAGGTCGCGCCCGCCGACCCTGGCGATCGCCCACGAGCCGCCGCCGCTCTTGCGGCTCTTGATCCTCCGCGTTCGCCCGGGCCTCGTGCGGATCCTCGAGCTCCTCGACGCGCGCGGACCGCTGCAGGTCACGCTGCTGGCGCCGGCCGACGAGATCGCGCGCGCCCACGAGGCGCTGCGCCTCGTCACGCTCCACCGGACCACGGTCAACTTCATCGTCGGCGATCCGCTCGACGGGCCGACGATCGATCGCGTGCTCGGCGAGGCCCACGACACCGCGCTGCTGCTCGCGCCCGACGTCGCGGCGTCGTTCGCCGCCGAGGCCGACGCCGATCAGCTGATCTCGCTGCTCCAGCTCCGTCGTCTCCGCGCCGAGAAGAGCGCCCCGTCGCACGCGGTCGTCGAGGTGCGGAGCCCCGAGGCGCGTCTGCCCCGCGACGGCGGCCACGCCGACGATTTCATCCTCTCGCGCGAGGTGGTGGGGATGATGCTCGCCCGCGAGGTCTACGGCATCGGCGTGCGCGGGAGCTCGATCTACCAGGAGGTCTTCGACGCCGTGAGCCCGAGCGTCGAGCTCCGCCCGCTCGCGCTCTACGCTCCGGGAGCAGGCGAAACCAGCTTCGCCGAGCTCGCGCTGGCGGCGCGTCGCCGGGGCGAGATCGCTATCGGGATCGCCGACGAGAAGGGGCAGCCGCGCCTGCTCCCGGACTTCGGCGATCGGTTCTCCAACCACAAGGCGCACCTCGTGGTGCTCGCCAGCCCCCCGGAGCTCGCGCCGCCGCCCGCCTGATCAGCCGTTCGCCAGGAACAAAGTCGTCGAGAAATGCGCCTCGCGATCGATCCACTGCGCCTCGCGCTGAAGGCCCGCTTCGAGGCCGAGCGCGGCGATGGACTCCGGCGTGTATTTGTACGAGCTCTCGGTCCAGATCGTCTCGCCGGCCGCGAAATTCGCCTCGATTTCCGCGGCGGGGACGCGCACCCGTTGCGCCGTCCGGCTGACGAGGTGCATCTCGACGCGCGAGGCGTCGGCGTTCCAGATCGCCCGGTGATCCCACGCGGCGAGGTTGAAGTCGGCGCCGAGCTCGGTGTTCATCCGCAGCAGGACGTTCTTGTTGAAGGCCGCGGTGACGCCGAGCGGATCGTCGTACGCCAGGCGCAGATCGGCCTCGTCGCGGACGAGATCGGCGCCGAGGAGCAAGGCGTCGCCGGGGCGCAGCGCCGCGCGGATCTCGGTGAGCAGCCGCCGCGCCGCGGGCGGATCGAAGTTGCCGATGTTCGAGCCGAGGAAGAGCACCAGCGTCGGGCCGCGCGCGCCCGGGGTGCTCGTCGCGGCGTGGAGCCCCGCCTCGTAGGCGGCGCAGTGGCTCACGGCGACGACGCTGGGCATCCGCGCGAGCACGCTCTCCGAGAGCTCGAGCGCCTGCTCCGACACGTCGACGAGGTGGACTTCATAGGGCAAATCGCGGGGCGGGAGCGCCGAGGCCACCTGCGCGACCTTGTCGCCGCTGCCGCAGCCGAGCTCGACCAGGCGGTCGAGGCCCACCACCCGGCGCACCATCTCCCCGGCGTGGCGATCGAGCAGCCCGCTCTCGGCGCGGGTGATCGGATACCAGGGCAGCCGGCAGATCGCCTCGAAGAGCAGCGAGCCGAGCGCGTCGTAGAAGTACCGCGGCGGCAGCGATCGGGGGATCTGCAAAAGCCCGCGTCGCACGTCGGCGGCGAAGCCGATCCGCGCGTCCTGTTCCGGATCTCGGAGAGCGATCATGCGCCTCGGTTCTAGCTGAGCGTCGCGAGCGGCGGGAATTCAAATCGTGCGCCGACGCCGCGGAAATTCTTGCTCTCTCGCGCCGGTGTCGAGCCCGCGTCGAGCCCGTTGCCCACGCGATCCTGCCCTGCTACGAGGCCGTCCTCTCCCCGTTTCGCCGTTCCTACCCATGATGCTGACCCTGCCCCGAGTCCCGCACTCGCTCCTCGACGACGCCGATCTCATCGCCGATCTCCCGTACGGCCCCGAGGTGCTCTTCTTCGACCAGCTCACCGAGATCGACGCCGAGAAGAGCCTGATCCGCTGCCGGATGCCGACCGACGTGCCCATGCCGATCGTCAGCGCGCAGCGCAACCACCCGGTGCGCCACCCGCGCCACGTGGCCGGCGCGGTGATGGTGCACGCCACCGGGATGATGGGCTTCCTCCACGCCTACTACCTGCTCGGCCTCCGCCACCACGAGGGGTGGATCGGCTACGGCACGCACATTCACAAGGTCGTGTTTCGCAAGCTCGTGCAGCCGGGCACGCCCATCGACGCGACGTGCATCGCCACGAAGAAGCGGATCGGGCGCACGCGCCACATGATCCGCTACTCGTTCGAATTCCGACACGAGGGCGCCGTCTGCTACGAGGGCGATCAGACCGCGGTGTGGATGCGCGTCGACGAGGCGAACCCGGCGGCGGGGCTCGACGTCGGCGGCGCGAGCGCGTCCGCGGCGGAGCGCTGACGGCGCGCGCGTTGACCTTCGCGGCGGAGTCGTCTACGGCCTCGCGCATGGTGCAAGTCGACGCCGGATCTATCGTCCCCTCCACGCGCGATCTCCTGCAGGTGCTCGCGACCAAACGGCGGAGCATGGCGCTCGTCGGCGTGATCGGATCCGAGAGCCCGGCCGAGGAGGCCGCGCGCCTCCACGATCTCAACGTCTCGGCGCTCGCGTCGGCGGAGGCCGGCCCGGCGATGGCGCTCGCGGCCCGCGCCACGAAGACCGTACCCATGCTCCTGCTCCCCGCCGCGGGCGATCGCGACGCGTTCCTGGCCGCGCGCTACTTCGGCGCCGACGGGGTCTGCATCGACGCCGCGCTGGCGCTCGAAGAGTGGGACAAGCTCGCCAAGAACGCGCGGATGACCCGGATGCTCCCGCTGGCGCTGGCCACCGACGACGCCTCGATCGACGCCGCGGTGAAGTCCGGCGCCCGCGCGATCCTGGTGCGAGCGGCCTCGGCCGACGCGGCGATCGCCCTCGCCGCGAAGGCTCCGCGAACGATCACCCTCGTCGCCGAGATCGCCGGCGGAGACGGCGACGCCCTCCGCGCGCTCCGCGGTCACGTCGACGCCGCGGTCGTGCCGGCGAGCATCCATCGGGCCGCGGGCTTCGCCGCGCTGGTGGCCGAGCTCGATCCGTAGCCCAAACGAAGCTCGACAGCGCGGGGGCGGGAGACCACGATGCCCGCCATGACGACGGTAGACACCCAGCGCCGCGCCGCCGAAGAGGCCGCGCTGATCCACCCGCGGCCCGATCTCGCGGCGCTGATCGTCACCGGCAAAGATCGGCAGACCTGGCTCAACGGCCTCTGCACCTGCGAGCTCGCGGGCAAGAAGGCGGGCGAGGGCGTCTACGGCCTCGCCGTCGGAAAAACCGGGAAAATCGCGGCTGAAATCTTCGCGTTGCTCGCCGCCGATCACCTCGACCTGGTGCTCCCGAGCGATCGCATCGGAGCGCTGCGCGAGCACCTCGAGCGGCACCTGATCATGGAAGACGCCGAGCTCGCCGCCGCCGAGGGGCGCGCCGTCGTCGCCGTCCACGGACCACGCGCCGCGCTGCTCGTCGACTTCGCCCGCGCGCGCGGCGCCGACGCGGCGATGGTCGACTTCACGGGGCGGGGCGACGCGGCGCTGATCCTCGCGCCCGCGGGCGACGCCGACGCGTTCGCCGAAGCGCTCCTCGCGAGCGCGGGCGCCGGGGCTGCGCTCGCCACGCCCGAGGGCTGGGAGGCGCTGCGTGTCGCCTGGGGCGTGCCTCGCTTCGGCGTCGACTTCGACGATCAGACGCTGCCGCAGGAGGCCAGCCTCGAGCGCCTCGCCGTCTCGTTCACGAAGGGTTGCTATCTCGGTCAAGAGACGGTGTTCATGCTCGAGAAACGCGGCCACGCGAAGAAGCGCTTGATGCGCCTCGCCCTCGAAGCGACGGGTCTCACACCGGGCGTCGAGATCGTGCTCCCCGACGGCGGCGGCGCGATAGGGACGCTCACCAGCGTCGCGAAAACAGCGTCCGGCGCAGCGATTGGCCTCGGTTACGTGAAGTTCAAGCACGCCACCGAAGGCGCCGAGCTCGTGGTCGGCGGCCACCCGGCGCGGGCCCTCGGTCTCGCGGCCTCGCCGCGCGGACGCGAAGTCTGATATCAACGGTCGATGCGCACTGCATCGATCCTTGGACTCGGGGCGACAGCCTCACTCTTTCTTGCCGGGAACCTCTGCTTCGCCGACCCGCCGCCCGCCGCGGGCGCGCCCATGGTCGTACCCCCCGGCGCCACCGTGGTGATCGCGCCCGGCGGCGCCGCCCCGCAGGCGTATCCGCCTCCGGGCTACGGCCCGCCGCCTCCCGGCTACGGCCAGCCGCCGCCGGGCTATGGCCAGCCGCCTCCCGGCTATGGCCAGCCGCCTCCCGGCTATGGCGCGCCGCCTGGCTACTACGGCGCTCCGCCTCCCGGATACATGTACGCTCCGCCTCCGGGCTACGCCTACGCGCCGCAGGCGGACATCGTCCCCAAGGAGCGTCGCAGCGTCGGGATGATGGTGGGCGGCAGCGTCCTCATCGGCGTGGGCGGGCTCGTGGCCCTCATCGGATCGTTCGCGACGATCAGCGCCTCGAACTCCAACTTCGTCTGCAACGGGGACGTCTGCACTTCCAGCCGCGGCGGCGGCGCCGTGGGCGTGGGGATGCTCGTCGGCGGCCTCGTCGGCGTCGCGATCGGCATTCCGCTGCTGGTCTACGGCGCGAAGAAGGTCCCGGTAAACCCCGCTGCCGCCGCGCCCACCGCCGCGAAATTCATCGGCGCCCCGGGCGGCGCAGGGTGGCAGTGGAAATTCTGAGTCGGTAGCGGGGCCGTCGCGGCCGAGAGCGAGATTCGATATCCACTCTCGGCCAGCCCTCCGGCTCAGGCGATCAGGCCGCCGGCGTCGCGTGGAGGGCCTTCAGGCGCTCTCCCAGCAGCGTCTCCAGGGCCACGAGCGCCTTGCTGAAGCCGGCGATCCCTTCGGCCAGCTTGTCGGTCGCCATCCGATCGGCGGCGTGCATCGCGCGGAACGAGGCCTCGTCGACGACGATCTTCACGACCTCGTCGCCGACAGGCGCCTTCGGATCGAGCTTGCGCTCCAGCGTCCCTTCGGTCTTGGCGAGCTCGGCCAGCAGGTTGGGAGCGATGGTGAGCAGATCGCAGCCCGCGAGCTCGATGATCTCCCCCACGTTGCGGAAGCTCGCGCCCATCACCTCGGTCGCGTGGCCGAACTTCTTGTAATAGGCATAGATCTTCTTCACGCTCACCACGCCCGGATCCTCGGCCGCGGGGTAGCTGTCGCGGCCGGTGTCCTTCTTGTACCAGTCGAGGATCCGCCCCA